>VBCG01000128.1:0-14191 GCA_005881895.1 Betaproteobacteria bacterium | reverse complement strand
AATGTTCTCGTTGGTGACGGCCGTCCTGATCACCCAGTAAAAAGGCACGAGCATCGCAAAAGAGATCACCATCAACGTCAGATGCCGCGCGCTGACCAGGAGTTTGGCGTCCCGTGTCATCGCCTAGTCTCTCTCCACCGCACCGACATTGCCGCCCGCGGCCCGGTTGGCGGCTACCGTCAGGATCACCAGGAGCCCGAACTGCACGACGGTCAGCGCCGCGGCGTAGTCGAACTTCGATTGGACGAATGCGGACTTGTAGATATGCGTGATCAGCAATTCGGTCGCATGACCGGGGCCGCCGTTGGTCATGATGTAGACGAGATCGAAACTGCCGAATGAATTGAGGATGCCGACGACCGCGCAAAGAAACAGCGACGGACGCAGCATCGGCACCGTGATGCGAAAGAACCGCGCCCTTGCCGGCGCGCCGTCGATGTGCGCGGCCTCGTAGAGATTCGGCGGAATGCTCTGCAGGCCGGTGAGCAAAATGATCATGTAAAACCCGATGACCTGCCAGACTTCGGCAAAGATCACGGACGGCAGCGCCCAATCGAAGTCCTGCAGAAAGCCGATGGGCCTGGTCGTGAGTCCGCTGGCGCGCAGCGCATAGTTGATGATCCCGCCGCGCTCGTCGTACATCCAGCGCCAGATGATGCCGACGGCAACGGCCATCAGCGGATACGACAGGAACACGATGGTGCGGTAGACCGCCGCGCCCTTCAGATCGGAGTTCACCAGCAGTGCGATGCCCAGGGCCGCAGCGATCGCCAGCGGCGAGGCCGCGATAAAAATCAGCGTGTTCTTGAGTGCGACCCAGAACACGTCGTCGTACGCCCACATTTCGGCGTAGTTCTCGAGTCCGATCCACTGTGCGGGCTTGAGCGGCGACCAAGCCTGGAACGACAGGATCACGTTCCAGCCCAGCGGCAGCAGCCGGTACAAGAAGAAGACGACGAGCGAGGGCAGCAGGAAGCACACGATCAGCGCGAACTGACGATTGCGCCGTGTTGCCCACCACCCTCCGCTCGGACGCGTCACCCGCCTGCCTACGTTCGCCTGCGCGCTGTCTCAGGCGCGTGTCAACTCGCGCGCCACCCGCCGGTCCGCGTCGGCCAGCGCGCTCTTCGCGTCCTTGCGGCCCAGCAGCGCGCTTTGTACTTCCGGCCAGAACGCTTCCTTGATCCGACTGTCGTTGCCGAAGCGCCAGTTGCCGGTCATCTTATCGGTGTGCTCGAGCTGCGTCTTGAGCACCTGGTAAGCCGTCGGGTCGTCCTTGGCGAGCTTGGCGAGCGACGCGCGATCGACGGCAACATTGCCCGTTACGAGCTTCCTGCGTTCAGCGAGCTCGCCCGCCTGGCCATCGTCAGTGATGAACTTCACGAATTCCCACGCCAGCTCGGGATTCCTGGAACCCTTGGAGATCCCGAGGCCGTGCGAGTTCGGCGTGGCGTAGTAGCCCGGCATGTGCGCGACGCCGAGTGTCTCCGGCGTGACCCAGCTCCCCTGTCCTTTGAAGAAAAAGTACGCCGGAGAATGCGCGTGCAGCATGCCGATGTTGCCGGCGCCGAATGCGCCATTGGGTTCCACCCAGCGTCCCGTCCAGGAAATCTTGTTGATCGCATTGCTCTGGGTCGCCTTGGCGAGCTTGTCCAGAACTTCGGCGGCCTTCGGCGTGTTGAATGACGTCTTTTTCAAATCCGGCGTCACCAGCTCGACTCCATTCATCGCGAACAACGGCCAGTAGAGCCAGTCGAAATTGAGCGTCATGAAGCCCGAGGACGCCTCGCCGCTGGTCATCTTTTGCGCGAACGCGAGAATCTCATCGAAGCTCTGCGGCGGTCCCGCAAGGCCGGCCTTCGCGAACATCGGCTTGTTGTAGAACAGTAGCGTCTTGGTGATGTAGAAGGGCACCATGTAGTTCTTGCCCTCGAACACCCAGTTGCCCAGATAGTTCGCGTCGTAACGGTTCTTGATCGCTGCCTCTTTGGCGAAGAGCGGCGTGAGATCAAAGAGTGCGCCTTGTGCCGCGTATTCGAGTCCAAGCGCACCCTGCGTGTTGATCACGTCGGGAGGCGTGCCCGCGGTCAACTGAGTCTGGTAGAACGGGCCGAACTCCGGGCCTTTCTTGTCCAGCCACTCGACTTCGACGCCGGGATGCGCCGATTGAAAGCGTTTGATCCAGCCCTCGATCAACTCCTTCTGATCGATGATGTTCCACGTTAGGAAAGTAATTTTCTTTGAGCTCTGCGCAATGGCGGGAGCGGGGATAACGCTGGTTGCCGCAGCGGCGGCAGCGGTTTTGAGCAGGGTGCGACGAGTAATCATCGTGTGTCCTCCTTTTGAGTCAGCGCAAAACAGGTTCCGGCAACTGCGTAACTTCGGTCGTCATGGTGACATGCACATCCGGATGACGGCGCAAGAGCGATGCCGGAACGACGGCGGTGATCGGACCATGCAGCAACTTGCGCACAATCGCACATTGCCAGGATCGATTGAGATAAAGGCGAATCTTGACGGCTCCTAGGATTCTTTCATGCTCACCGTGACATCGACGCCGCCGCAGCGTTCGATCAGGCGGTTGGTCGCCTGCGGGTCGCGCGGATCGGGAAAATGCCGGTGCGCGGGCGGCGGCGCCAGCGCCGGATCGAGCCGTGACCACAGCGCACGCTCCATGTGAGACCGAAAGCTCAGCGCCTCGCTGGTTGGGATGTAGTCGCCTTCCGCTGTCAGATACTCGTCCATATTGATCAGCACCAGATCGCGCAACGAGATCTGCATTTCATTGCAGCGTTGGGCGAAAAGCTCGAACTGGCCGATCGGACCGACTGGCACGATGAATACGATAAAGGATCGCGCCCGGCTTTTCGCTTCCTGGAATTCTGCGACGATGGTGTCGGCAAAGTGCCAAGCCAGTGCCGCGCCGTCGGCCACGACCTCGCAGCGGCAGCCGCTGCCTTGGCCGAGCTGGTCAGGTGGGACTTTCAGTGCATCCTCCCTCATAGCCGGTGCCCGGTCGCCGGGTCGAACAAATGAATCGCCTCGGGAGCAATCGCCACGCTGACCGGATCGCCAGCACGTCGGACCAGGCGCGGCGGCAGACGCGCCTGCAGCTCGCACCCGGCCAGATCAAACACGACGAGCGTATCGGAACCCAACGGCTCGACCACGCGGGCAGTGCCCTGCAACGAGGGCGTACCGTAGTGCGACCAATGCAAATGCTCCGGCCGCAGTCCTACCGTGACCGGCATATCCGCGTGCGCCTCGAAGCGCGAGGCCGGCAGCGCAAGCCGCGCGCCGTTGCCGAGGATGACGGCGCAACCCTGGGCGCCGTTTTCCACGCGGCCCGCAACAAGGTTCATCGCCGAGGCGCCGACAAAGCCCGCGACGAACAGCGTCGCCGGCTCATCGTAGACATCCTCGGGCGTACCGATCTGCTCGACGCGGCCGTTATGCATCAACACAATCCGATCGGCCAGCGTCATCGCTTCCACCTGATCGTGCGTGACATAAATCGCGGTGGTGCGCACGCGCTCGCGCAGCTTCTTGATCTCGGTGCGCATCTGCACGCGGAGCTTCGCATCGAGGTTGGACAGCGGCTCGTCGAACAGGAACACCTTGGGCTCGCGGACGATTGCACGCCCCATCGCCACGCGTTGCCGCTGGCCGCCCGACAATTGCCGCGGCTTGCGATCGAGCAAGGATTCGATGTCGAGAATGGCGGCGGCTTGCGCCACCCGGCGCGCGATATCGGCCTTGCCGACGCCGCGGTACTGCAGTGAAAACGCGATGTTCTGGAACACCGTCAGGTGCGGGTAAAGGGCATAGTCCTGAAAGACCATCGCCACATCGCGGTCCTTGGGATCGATCTCGTTGACGACGCGGTCGCCGATCGCGATTTCGCCGCCCGAAATGTCTTCGAGACCGGCGATCATCCGCAACAGCGTGCTCTTGCCGCAGCCCGACGGACCCACCAGCACGACGAATTCCTGATCGGCGACTTCGAGATCGACGCCATGGACGACCTCTTGCGCGTCATAGGATTTGCGCACGCTGCGCAGACTGACGGTGGCCAAGCGCTCTCCTGGAAAATGGCGTCGATGAGGGTATCAAGAAGTCTGTCGGAGTATCAAACGGCAGCGTACGATGCGCCCTCCGATCGGAGGAATGACGGCATGGCAGCAGTCACGCTCAAGGGCGTATCAAAAATGTTCGGTACCAACGCCGTCGTGCAGGACGTCAATCTCGAAATACCCGACAAGGAATTCGTCGTCATGGTCGGTCCATCCGGCTGCGGCAAGACGACGACGCTGCGGATGATTGCCGGACTCGAAGATGTCACGGAGGGCGAGATCTACATCGGCAACCGTCTCGTCAACGATATTCCCCCGAAGGATCGTGACATCGCCATGGTGTTCCAGAACTATGCGCTCTATCCGCACATGACGGTCTACGCGAACATGGCGTTCGCGCTCAAGCGGCGCAACGTGCCACCTGCGGCGACCGATCAGCGGGTCAGGGCCGCCGCGGGCTTGCTGGGCGTTGAGGATTTCCTGGACCGGACGCCGAAGGCGCTGTCCGGCGGCCAGCGCCAACGTGTGGCGGTGGGTCGCGCGATCGTGCGCGAGCCCGAGGTCTTCCTTATGGACGAGCCGCTTTCCAATCTCGATGCAAAGCTCCGCGTGCAGATGCGCGCGGAGCTGTCAAAGCTGCACAATCGGCTGCAGGCGACGATGATCTTCGTCACCCATGATCAGACGGAAGCCATGACGATGGGGGACCGCATCGTTGTGATGAAGGACGGACGGGTCCAGCAGATCGGCACCCCGCTCGATATCTACAAAAACCCGGACAACATGTTCGTGGCCGGATTCATCGGGAGTCCGGCGATGAATTTCTGCAATGCCGTGCTGGAGCAATCCGCGGAACGTGTCTTCGTGCGCGGCGAGGGCTTTCGGTTGCCGCTTCCGCCGAGTTGGCCGGGGCACGCCAAACTTGGCGCGTGGATCAACCGGGAAGTCGTGCTGGGCCTGCGTCCCGAGGATATCGACGACGCCGACCTGCATCCGGAATACGCGGCCGAATGCTGTCTCGATGCCACCATCGACGTCGTCGAGATGATGGGCAACGAGGTCTTCCTCAATGGTTCGATCGGCGAGCAAGAACTCGTGGCGCGAGTCGAATCCGAAACCAGCGCCCGCGACGGCGCGCCTCACCGTCTCGCGTTCAATTTGCGCAAGGCGCATCTGTTCGATCCCGTCACTTCTGCGGCGATACGGTAGCTTCGAGCGCGCGCGCGATCTCGCCGTGGCCCTGCCCCGTGAGGAATGCAATGACTTCGTCGCGCGCCGGAATGCCGGCCCGCCCGCCGAGCACCTGGCACTTCATCGCGGCCACCGCGTTGGCGAAGGTCAGCGTCCAGTCGAAGGGCCAGTCGCGTAATTCGCCGATCGCACAGGCGCCGTGGAAGACATCCCCGGCGCCATTGGTGTCCACAGGAACCACCGGAAAGCCGGGGACGCGAATGAAGCGGCCTTCGGTGAGCGCCAGCACGCCGCGCTGCGCCAGAGTTACGGCGACACGCGCCGGACCTCGCGCTGAGAGTGAACGCAATCCTTCCTCCAGGTCGGTCGTCCCTGTGACCGCAGTGAGGAAGCGCGGATTGCAGACCAGAAGATCCACGCGCGACCATACCTTTTCGATGCCGGGCACGATCCGTTCGCCATCCATGGTGATACGCATGCCCGCGTCGCGGGCCCAGTCGATCGCCTGCATCGCGGCTTCGGCATCCACGCCGTCAATGTGCAGCAGTCGGCCGGACGTGACGACGGTGCGATCGATTTCCGCCGGGCTGATGTCGTAGGCCGCGGGCCGCCGAAAGTACAGCGTACGTTGCCCCGTCACGCGATCGGCCAGCACCACGCTGATATGCCCGGGGCTTCCCCTGGCTCTGATCACGCCACGCACGTCTACGCCTTCCTTTGCGAGAAGGCGCAACGAAAGCCGCGACCATAGATCGGTGCCGAACTTGCCGACGTACCGCGCTCTCAAGCCCAGACGGACGCACGCCACCATCGCGGTGGCGGTCATGCCGCCGCCCTGAACATCGAACTGGCTCATCGGCACCTTCGCATCCGGTCCCGCGAATCCGTCGACGACGGCGATAAGGTCGAGGGCGTTGACGCCCAACCCGACTACGTCGAACGGCGGTGTCGTGATCGACGAGGTATCCGTCATGACGTAATGGCCCCAGCCGTCATGCCGCGCACCATGTAACGCTGCAGAAAGATGAACGCGATCACGAGCGGCGCGCTGGCCAGCACCGAGAACGCCATCATCGTGTTCCAGTCGGTGACGAACTCCGCGAGCAGGCTGTAAATGGCGGTCGTGAGCACACGCTTGTCCCATGCCTCAATGAGCACGACGGCGAACAGGAACTCGTTCCATGCCAGCAGGAACGTGTACAGGCCGGCGCCGATCAGCGCGGGATACGACAGCGGAAGCAGCGTGCGCAGGATCGCTCCCACACGCGAGCACCCGTCGACCATCGCGGCCTCTTCCATGTCCTTGGGGATCTGCGCGAAGTAACTGCGCAGCATCAGGATGCAGAAGGGCAGCGTGAACGTTACGTAGACAATGATGAGCGACGTCAGCGTGTCGTAGAGCCCCAGCGTCACCACCACCTGGAAGTAGGGAATGCACAAGAGCACCAGCGGAAACATCTGTGTGGTGATCAGGAAGATGAGCACGGCGCGCTGGCCGCGGAAGCGAAACCGCGCAAGCGCATAGGCGGCCATCGCCCCGATGCCGAGCGACACGAGCGTGACCGCCAGTGCCACGAAATACGTGTTCACAAACGTCTTCAGATAGCGAGAGCTGCGCAGCACCTTGCTGTACGCCTCGACGGTGAAGATCGCGGGGATCCAGTCGGGCGGGATCTTCATTACCTCGACATTCGGTCTGACCGACACCGTGAGCATCCAGGCCACGGGAAACAACATGATGATCGTCGCCGCCACGAGCGTGGCGTAGATTGCGACATGCGCGGCGCGTCGTCGCGCGCGCATCCCCCATCGCGCTGCGCGCCGTTCAGCCAATGTCCCGCACCGCGCGCCGCACGTACACGGCGCTGACCACAAACAGGATCAGAAACATGACCATCGCTTCCGCCGACGCATACCCGAATTTGAATTTCTGGAATGCGTCGAAGTAGATTGCGGTCGCGAGCACCTCGGACGAATTCATCGGTCCGCCGCCGGTCATCACGTACACGGGGTCGAATGCGCGGAACGTCCAGATCGAGTCCAGCAGCACGACAGTTGCTATGACGCCACGCAGCCCCGGGAGCGTGATGTACCAGAACTTCGCGAGCGGCGTGGTCCCGTCGATGTCCGCGGCCTCATACAGCTCGTCGGGAATCGCCTGCAGCCCGGCGAGCAGCATCACCATGAAGAACGGAAACGCGCGCCAGACGTTCATCGCGGTCACCGAAAGCAGCGACGTGTCGGGATTGCCCAGCCAATTGAAGGTCACACTGAGATCGAGGACGCCGAGCGATATGAGCAGGCCGTTCGCGACCCCGAACGGAGCGAGCATCAGTACCCAAATCATGCCGGCGACCGTCGGCGCGAGCAGCCACGGGATGATCAGCATGCCGCGCATGAGATTGCGGAAGCGGATGTTGATCTTGGCGTGGAGCAGGAGCGCGAGACCCAATCCGATGACGAGATGCAGCGACACGCTGCCGGCCGTGAACAGTATGGTCTGCCACAGCACCCGCCAGAACAACGAGGTCCGCAGGAGCTGCGCGTAGTTGTCGAGGCCGACCCAGGTCTCCTTTTGCAGCGTCACCTCGTAGAAGCTCATCCGCATGACCTGAAGCAGCGGATACACCATCAACACGCCGAGAATCAGCAATGCCGGCCAAAGAAAGCCGTAGGCCTGCAGCTCCTGGCGGTAGCGCCGGCGGAACGAGCGCGCTACTTCGTGGCGCCGAGGATCTTGTTCCACTCGGCGGCGGCGTCATCCAGCGCTTGCTTGGCGCTCTTCTTCTCCTGCACGACGTTCTGCACCTCGGTGGTCATGATCTTGTTCATCTGCACGGCATTGGGCATGCCGAGGAACGGCGAGCGCGCATTGGGCAATTGCATCTGCTGGGAGAAAGCCTGAAACAGCTTCTTTTCCTTGAACCAGGATTGCTCGGCGACGTCGCGCCGCGCGGGGAACGCGCCCGTGCTCTTGGACCACAGCTCGATGCCGGTCGGGCCGGACAGCCAGCGCACGAATTTCCACGCGGCTTCCTTGTCTTGTGCCTGCGTGGTCACCGTGTTGAGCGAGCCGCGCACCATCGTACCGGTGGTCGCGCCCGCCGGCAGCGTGGCGATGTCGTACTTGAGGTTGGGGTTGAGCTGCTTCTGGATCGCGATGCCCCATGGACCCTCGAACATCATCGCCACGTTGCCGGCCGCGAAGTTTGCTCGCTTCTCCTTCTCGCCATTGCTGAGCACGCCGGGTACCGCCACCTTGTCCTTGTTGACGAGGGTCACGTAGCGCTCGATCGCCTTCACACCCGCGGGGCTGTTGAACACCGCCTTGTTAGTCTTTTCGTCGATCAGGTTGCCACCCGCCTGCAGAATCAGCGGATAGATGTCATAGGTCATGTTGGTGGGCGGCTCCCCTTGCAGCGTGGCCGTGGTCGCGAAGATCTTCTTCTCCGGATTCGTGACCTTCTTTGCCACCTCGACATACTCATCCCAGGTCTTGGGCGGTCCGGCGATGCCGGCGTTCTTGAAGATCTCGGTGTTGTAGAACAGCGCCACCGCACCGCTTTCAATCGGCAGGTAGTATTGCTTGCCGCGCCACTTCTGGTGGAACGTGACCGGAATGTTGTCCATGAACGACTTGGGTTCCTTCGCGATCCAGTTGTCCAGCGGCTCGAGCATCCCGAGATCCGCGAACTCCGCAACCCAATCGACCTGAACGAGCAGCACATCGGGAAGCTTCTTCGCCTGAAACAGCACGACCGCTTTGTCGTGGAAGCCCGTGAACGGCGAATCGACCAGCGTCAACGTGATATCGGGGTTCTCCTTCTCGAAGGCGGCCTTGAGCTCCGCCATCGTCTTCTCGCCCACCTCCGTCGTTTTCCATTGCGCCCACCGGACTTCGGTGGCGGCGGAAGCCGCAGGCGACGTGAACGCCGCCAGCGCGAGAACGCACAGCGCGCAATTGCGAACCACATTTGTCAACGACCGATGCATGTGTTCCCCCATCAAAGTGCGTTCTGTGTTTTAGGCGGCGCGCGTCAGCATCCGCGCGAGCGCCGCAGGCAACGGCACCGGCACGACCTTGGCTACGGTGTGCCGCGCGACGAGCGCTGCGGTATCGCCTACGTTCATCCGCATGAACATGTCGCGGAACATCTCCTCGAGCGACGCCATGATGTCCTGCTGGATGTCGGCCGGCAGATTCCAGAAGCGCTCCTTCATTCCGGCCCACGCCTTCTTGCGCGTGTTGTAGATCAACTGGGCGTCGGTTTCGCCAGGCGCGCGCTCGCTCGCATGATGTGCGAAGACATAGGCTGTGATTTCATCCTTGACTGTCTGCGGCAGCCGCGGGTGGTCGAAGATCAGATTGTTGAAGCCCAGCGCCAGGTGAATCTCCACGGTGCCCGTTTCGGGGAACTTGGACAACTGTTCTTTAGGCAGCGTCGACGCACCGTGCTGCACGACGCCGGCGAGGCCGTATTCGTCGCGGCACACCCGCGAGAGAGTGCGCAACGTGTCGAATCCGACATCGATGGGCGCCAGGCTGCCGTCGCGCAGCACCTTGCCCCCGTGGTAGGTCCCCGAGTTGACGCTGACCTTGCTCGCACCGACGGCCGCCGGCCCGCCTACCGTTAGCGCCTGAGGATACGTGGCCATGAATGCGCGCAACTCCTCGGGGGTCGTGTTGTGGTGCCCGACCTCGCCGATCTCCGCGCCCACTGAAATCGTCACGCCCGGAGGCTCGAGCTCGCGCACCAGGCGCGTGAACCGCGCCGTCAGTTCCGCATTGAGGCGTTGCTGGTCCACTACCGTCGGGAGCGACAGATCCACCACCGTCGATGCGTCGATGTCGATGTTGAAGAAGTTGGCCGCGATTTGTGTTTGAATCACGTCGGTGAGTCGCTGGATCTCCGCCTTCGGGTCCTTGAGATAGCTTTTCGCGTTTACCTGATCGTGATCCGCCTGCAGGAAGACCGGTCCCGTATACCCTTCCCGCATCGCGGCCGCGAGCACGGCCGCCGTGTATTCGGACGGAGCCTGAGCAGCGTAGATCGCTTCGCCAACAGCCTGCTCGAAGATGATGAGATGCGCCCCGATTTTCCCGGCGGCGCGAAACGCCGCGCGGCAGGTCTGATAGCTCCAGCCACGGAGGTTCAGCGCGGGTACTGTTCGGTCCGACCATGCGCCCGCTCCACGCGCGGCGTAGAGGCCTTGCACCGACGCCGGCACGACGCCGGCAGCGTGCGCGGCTTCGCGGATCGCCCAGATCGCGGCTTGGCGAGCGTCGGGTTCGGCCAACGCCGCTGTGCGTGCCCAGCAATCGAGCATGCCGGCAGGTGGGCGCGTGCCCTTCGGCAGACGCGCGTCCGTACCCGACGACAGTCCCAGGCTGCGCAGGTCGGCGATTACTTCGTTGAGCGTCGTGCGCTCCATTGCACCAGCCTCGCGGATCAGATGACGAACATCGATCGAGTCACACACGCGCCAATTCGAGAGCGAGCCGCGGGAATCGAGCGAGGAAGTATACAAGCGTCCCGCGAGCTGGGCGGGGCAGACCATGGATTCTCTCGCGCGGCTGGCCGTGGTTTATCCTTCCCTCAATGACGCGTCGCGAGCGATCCATGCCAATTGACAACTCCGAACAGATCGCAGAATGGAACGGTGCGTTGGGTCAGCGATGGGTCGCGATGCAGCGAGAGCTCGACCGCATCGTCGTGCCGTTCGGTGACGCCGCGCTGAAGGCTGCGGCGCCGCAACCGGGAGAGCAGGTGATCGACATCGGTTGCGGGTGCGGCGACACCTCGATCGAAATTGCGCGGATCGTCGGCGCGGCAGGCGCGGTCCTCGGCATCGACGTGTCACAGCCGATGCTTGAGGTTGCTCGCTCACGCGGCGCGTTGGCGAATTGTGCGCACCTCGCCTTCCGCTTCGGCGATGCTTCGGAGGCCGGGCTGCCGGAAAACATCGATTTGCTGTTCTCGCGTTTTGGCGTAATGTTCTTTAGCGAACCCACACAAGCCTTCGGCCATTTGCGCAAATCACTGCGAAGGGGCGGCCGGTGCGCATTCGTCTGCTGGCGAACACCGCGTGACAACGCTTGGGCGATGACTCCACTCTCCGCAGCGCGAACCGCGATGGGCGTCACGCCACCGCCCGCCGATCCAAATGCTCCAGGACCTTTTGCATTCGCCGACGCGGACAGGGTGCGCGCCCTCTTGTCGGGCGCCGGCTTCGGCGGGATCGACGTGCAGCGATTCGACGCGGCCGTTTCTCTTGGCGCGACGCCGCGCTCCGCCGCCGAGAGCGCGGTACAGATCGGGCCGGTTTCCCGCTTTGTGCGCGAGGTGGGCCTCGAGCATCTGCCTGTCATTCTCGATGCTGTCGAACGCGCGCTCGCGGCGCTTGCCGCGCCGGATGGCCACGTGAGCATGAACGGCTCGGCGTGGATCGTTTCGGCTACGAATCCCGCGTGAGTTGCGTCGAATTAAGATTGAAGCGCTAACCTAACCGGGAGAGCCAACATGACCATTCCAAACGCCTCGCCGTTGCTTTTCAACGAAGACCTCGCGCCGGCAACCGAACGCAAGTGGGGGGCTTTCAGCATCTTCAACGTCTGGACGTCCGACGTTCACAGCCTGTGGGGATACTACCTTGCTGCGAGCCTGTTCCTGCTGTGCGGCAACTTCCTGAACTTCATCATCGCCATCGGGCTGGGGTCGCTGGTCATCTTCTTTCTGATGAACCTCGTCGGATTCGCAGGCGTCAGGACGGGCGTCCCGTATCCGGTGCTGGCACGCGCTTCGTTCGGCATCTGGGGTGCGAACGTTCCGGCGCTGGTGCGCGCGGTCGTAGCGTGCTTTTGGTACGGTGCGCAGACCGCGGCAGCGTCGGGTGCCATCGTGGCGTTGCTCACGCGCTCCGACGGCATCATGGCGTTTCACAAGAGCACCCATTTCCTCGGCCATTCGGGGCTTGAAGTGATCTGCTTCGTGATCATTTGGGCGCTGCAGCTCCTGATCATCCAGCGCGGCATGGAAACGGTGCGCAGATTCCAGGACTGGGCCGGGCCTGCGGTTTGGATCATGATGCTCGTTCTCGCCATCTACCTTTGCGTAAAGGCGGGAGGATTCTCCTTCGGCAGCGGGATTCCGCGGGACGTGCTGCTCGACAAGACCAGGGATGCGGGAGTCCCCGGTGAGCCCGGCTCCATTGCCGCGCTCGGGGCGGTCGCGGCGACGTGGATTACCTATTTCGCGGCGTTGTACCTCAATTTCTGCGACTTCTCGCGTTACGCGCGCGACCAAGCGGCCGTGCGCAAAGGCAACATCTGGGGCTTGCCTGTCAACCTCATCCTGTTCACCCTCGTCGCCGGTGTGACCACCACTGCCGCTTTCACTGTGTATGGCGAAGTGCTGCTACACCCGGATCAGATTTCGGCCAAGTTCGACAGCTGGTTCCTGGCGCTGCTGGCGGCGCTGACGTTCGCGGTCGCGACGCTCGGCATCAACGTCGTGGCCAACTTCGTCTCGCCCGCGTTCGACTTTGCGAACGTGTTTCCGAAGCAGATTACCTTCAAGAGAGGTGGATACATCGCAGCGCTCATCGCGCTCGTGCTCTATCCATTTGCGCCTTGGGAGGGTGGCGCGGCAGCGTTCGTTGGCGGTATCGGCGCCACGATGGGGCCGATCTTCGGCGTGATGATGGTGGACTACTACCTGCTCAGCAAAGGCGTCGTGAATGTCGAAGCGCTCTACCAGGAAGACGGCCAATACCGCTACCAGAATGGTTGGCACGTCTCGGCTTTTATCGCGGCGGGCATCGGTGCGCTGTTCTCGAGCATCCTGCCGAATTTCACGACGATTCTGCCGTCGTGGTGGGGCGTGTATGGCTGGTTCTTCGGGGTCGCCATCGGCGGGGGCGTCTACTACGCGCTGCGCTCCGCATCTCGAGGCAGGCAGGGCACGACCGCTGCATCGGGCGCCACGCGACCGTGAATCGGATCAGTCTGGAAGAGATCGAGATAACGGCGGTGCGTGCACAAGGCGCGGGAGGCCAGAACATCAACAAGGTCTCGAGCGCCGTGCATCTGCGTTTCGACATTCATGCGTCTTCGCTGCCCGACGCGCTCAAGCAGCGACTGCTATCGCATCGCGACCGGCGCATCACCTCCGAAGGCATGGTCATCATCAAGGCGCAGCGTTTTCGCAGTCTCGATAAGAATCGCGATGACGCGCTGACACGACTGCAAGATCTTGTGGACAACGCTGCCGTTACGCGAGCGCCTCGCAAAGCGACACGACCGACCAAAGGTTCGCAACGTCGGCGCATCGAGGAAAAGGTTAGACGCGGGAAGATCAAGGCCACGCGACGGCGGCTTGATCGAGCTTAAGTCTTTGCGGTTGACCGCGAGCGCAGCGCGCCCACGTTGCCCGCGCGCCTTTGCGCGATTCGTTGCCCGGGATGGACGTCAAACTCGATCGCTCACTGAGCACCGATGCGTCTCGCGAAACCGAGATCCGCGCCTTAACGGCGATCCTTGTGCCGTGGCGCCTGCTTGATTATGTCGAACGCCCGCTCGACGTAGCTGAACGATACCTTCTCGTGAAACAACTCGCACATCGAGTTCGCGAAGTGGATCGTAGGTTTACGGCGCTCCAGCGGTTCCGCCAAGCGCCGCGCCGTACGCTGTCGCGATGGACTCCCTGATCGCCGCAGCCGCGCGCGCCCTCGTCGTCGGCGATGCGCTCGGCGCCCTCAAGCGCGTCGGCCTGCGCGACGACCCGCCGGCGCTCGCCCTCCGCGGCATCGCCATGGCCCAGCTCGGCGAGCACCCGCGGGCCCGCGAGCTCCTCCGGCGCGCCGCCCGCGGCTTTGGCGCCCACGAGGAGCTGGCGCGCGCCCGCTGTGTCGTCGCAGAGGCCGAGGTG
>VBCG01000127.1 GCA_005881895.1 Betaproteobacteria bacterium | reverse complement strand
GTCTGGTGGCCGAAGTGGACCCCGGCTTCCAGCATTTGACGCATCGTGACCGACATTCCTAGACTCCTTGTTCAGGGTTTGCCTCCATCCGCGTATTACGGTCCGCGCCTCCTCCTCATCCATTTTCAGACAAAGGGATACGCGGACACCCTGAAAACGCGGATGTGCGTATTCCGGTCGCTTTCCTGGAACGCGCGAACGCTTGCGCGCGCCGCGTGTCGCCGCCATTTGACCGGTATTGGGCGGCTCACCTCATTTGACTTGATTCGTTGAACGAAACGGCGAGAGTTCCGCCGCCC
The DNA here is from genome assembly GCA_005881895.1 of Betaproteobacteria bacterium. Taxonomy (GTDB): domain Bacteria; phylum Pseudomonadota; class Gammaproteobacteria; order Burkholderiales; family Casimicrobiaceae; genus VBCG01. The sequence continues at coordinate 25,083 of VBCG01000127.1, read as the reverse complement.
CTTCAGCTAACTTGTTATTCTAGCACGATTTCGAGTCGCGCCCGACCGCCGAGGACCCTTTGCCGCCTCTGATTCCAACATCATGATCGAACGAGCCATCCGCCCGTCCGTATTTCAGGCGGCGACCGAATCGGCGATCGTCAGCCATTTGGCAGCGTTTGCGACCATTCGCGTCGATGGCGAGGACGCGCGGGAATTCCTGCAGAACCAGCTTTCGAGCGATGTTTCTGCGCTCGCCACGGGAGGCAGCCAATGGTCGAGCTACAACTCGCCGAAGGGGCGAATGCTCGCGAGCTTAAGGCTTTGGCGTCATCCCCCGACGCGAAGCGCAGACAGTTTCGGCGCCCTGATTGCTTCTGATCTGGCGGCGAGCACCGCCAAGCGTCTTTCGATGTTCGTTCTCCGCGCGAAAGTGCGAGTCAGCGATTTGTCCGGCACACATGCGACCATCGGCGTCGGCGGGCCCCGCGCGGCCGAGGTTATTGCGACGAGTTTGGGCGTCTCGCCAAGCCACGCCGGCGCGAGCGCGATTGCGGATAGCGATGCAACAGTCGTCGGCCTCGGCGGCGAAAGATTCATCATCGTGGCCCCCGCCGAACGCGCCGCCACGCTTCGCGACGACATCGCCAAGGCCGCGCTTCCGGCGGACGAGAGCGTCTGGCGCTGGCTGTCGATCAGCGCCGGCGTGCCGCTCATCACTGCGACGACGGCCGATCAATTTGTTCCGCAGATGCTTAACTGGGATGCGTTGGGCGGCATCAGCTTTCAAAAAGGCTGTTATCCCGGGCAGGAAATCGTTGCCCGGATGCGTTATCTGGGCCGCCTCAAGGAACGGCTCTACGGATTTCACGTTGCCGCCGACAGCGAGCCCCCACCCGGCTCGCGTGTCTATGGTTCTGCGTTCGGCGCCGCGCCGTGCGGAACGGTGATCAACGCGGCGCTTGTGCCGCACGGCGGTTGCGCTTTACTTGCCGTCGTCCAGATTGCCGCCGTTGAAGCCGGCCCTCTGATGCTGGGTGCCGAGGACGGCCCGCAGCTTACACGTGTGGCGCTTCCGTATTCGGTGCCGGAGAACGAGTCGCCGCGCGGCCGCCTCGCATGATCGCTGCGCATAAACGAGCGGCAAAGCCGCTTCGCTGATATGTGCCTCGCGATCGTCGCGTTGAATGCGCATCCGCATTTCGCGGTTGTCGTCGCTGCGAACCGCGACGAATACCACGCGCGGCCCACGACAGCCGCGCATTGGTGGGCGGACGAGGAATACACCAGCATCCTCGCCGGACGTGATCTCGAAGCCGGCGGCACCTGGCTTGGCGTTACGCGCGAGGGACGCTGGGCATTCGTCACCAATGTGCGCGAAGGAGGGCGTCACGATCCCGCGGCGCCCTCGCGCGGCTCGCTGGTCCCGCGCGTGCTGCGGGACAACCGCGATCCACAGACCGCATTGGCTTCGGCGATAGCCGACGCCGCCCACTACAACGGGTTCAATCTGATGGCCGGTGATGTTGCGGCCGCATGCTGGGGATCGAATCGCGGCGAGCGCGGCTGCGCAATTGCCGGGGGCGTCCACGGTCTGTCGAACGCGCGACTTGATACGCCGTGGCCAAAGCTCGCGCGAACCCAAGCCGGCGTCGCGGCCTGGGCTCAACAAGGCCGCAACGACATAGAGCCGCTCTTCGCGCTGCTTGCCGACCGCACGCGCGCTGGCGACGAAGAATTGCCGGAAACGGGAGTGTCGCTCGAATGGGAGCGCGTGCTTTCCGCGCCGTTCATCACCGGCGAACGCTACGGCACGCGTTGCTCGACGGTGCTCTGTATTTCGCGCGAAGGCGAGGCGCGCTTTGTCGAACAGTCTTTCGATGCGCACGGTGAACCTGCCGGACGTGTCGACACGACGTTCACATTGACCGCGGAGTGATTTCGAGAGTCCGTTCCATGATCCGATGCGCAATGCCGGCTTCCTCGAATTCGTCACCGGTGACGATGAAGCCGTAGCGAGCGTAAAACGGAACCGCGTCCTTCTGCGCGTTGAGGATAGCGCGGCGATGCCCTTGTTCGCGGGCACGTTCGACAAGCGACGCCAGCAATGCAGCACCGATGCCGCGGCCGCGCCACGGCGCCAACACCGCCATGCGCCCGATGTGGCCATCGGGCAGAAGGCGCCCGCATCCAATCGGATTCCCATCGCCGTCACACGCGAGCGCGTGCGCGCAAAGCGGATCGACATCGTCCCACTCCAGTGCTTCCGGAACGCCCTGCTCGACGATGAAAACGGTCCTGCGGATTGCATGGAGCGCGTAGCTATCGCGCGTCCAATCGGTCAATCGCAACGAAAACTCGGACGACCTGTTCACGCGTAGTGGGATAGCGTGAGTCGAGCCATGCCGTCGCGTGTTTCGAGCATGCAGCGGCCGCCAACGGGAAGCGTCAGCTTGTCCCGCACGTGGCCAAACGGAAGGCCCGTGTAGATCGGCACCTGCGCCCGCGTTCGCAGATGCGCGATCGCCGCTGCGAGATCGTAGCCTTCGTCGTTTGCGTTCAACTCATATTCGGTGAATGCCCCGAGCAGCACCGCGCGCTGGCGCTCCAGCACACCCGCATGCAACAACTGATAGAGCAAGCGCTCGATGCGATACGGATGCTCGGCAACGTCTTCGAGAAAAAGGACGCCACCTTCGACGTCCGGCAGATACGGCGTTCCCGCGAGATGCGCGACGAGCGACAGATTGCCGCCCCAGAGCACGCCATTGGCGACGACCTGCGACGGCCCCTCGAGCGCGCATTCGATTTCCCACGTCGTGTTGTCGAGAACGCCGAAGCATTGCTCGAACGTGAACGCCGACGGCTGCGCCGCTCCGAAATCGTACGCGGCCATCGGTCCCGCAAACGTGATCATTCCGCTCCGCGCAAGCGCCGCCAGCTGGAATGCGGTGAAATCCGAATGGCCAAGCCAGCGTGTCGGCTTGCGCGCCATCGACGCGTAATCGATCCGGTCGAGTAGACGCGTCCACCCATAACCGCCTCTCACGGCCACCGCAATGTCGATATCGGGCGCAGACACCATGCGCGCGATGGCGGCGAGCCGTTCATCGTCGCTGGCCGAGAAGCGCTGCTCCCGGCTGCGCGCCGTCGGATCCACGTGGACGCGATGACCGAGCGCGACCAACCGCGCGACGGCGCGATCGACCGCGGCGGGCTCGGTCGCGAATCCCGCGGGCGCGAAAATGCCGAATTGCCAACTGCGATCGGGCACGCGTTCCGACCCTCTAAGTGACGTTGCGGCTGCGACGGTCGTGTTTCGGTTCAGCGCCGCGCGGCAAAAAATCCCGACAGCAGCATACCGCACTCCTCCGCACGAACGCCGCCGATGACAACCGCGTGATGGTTGAGGCGTGGATCGGCGAACAAATCAATCACCGATCCACAAGCGCCGGTCTTCGGATCGCCCGCGCCGTAGACGACTCGCGCGATCCGCGCATGGAGCATCGCGCCCGCGCACATCGCGCACGGCTCGAGCGTCGCGTAGAGCGCGCAATCGACCAGGCGATAATTGCGCAGCGTCGCAGCTGCTTCGCGCATCGCCGCAATTTCCGCGTGCGCTGTCGGATCGCTGATCGAGATCGGGGAGTTGCCGCCACGGCCGATGATCGCGTTGTCGCGCACGACGATCGCGCCGACCGGAACCTCGCCGCGTGCTGCGGCCGCACGGGCAAGCGCAAGCGCCTCGCCCATCCATGCCTCGTCAGCGCTCGGCACTGTCTTCGACGTGAAACCGATGCAGCACGCGGTGGATGACTGGCGCAAACAGAATCCCCGTCGCGGCCAGCAAAATGACGCCGCAGAACAGCGAGTAGATGCTTTCGAAAATTCGACCTGCATCGCGCAGGTTCGTTTCCACCGGTCCCATGCCGGAGAGCAGCAAGGACGCCTGGTGAAACGCACGCAGCCAAGGCAGTTCGGCAATGAAGTGATAGCCGAGCGTTCCCGCAACCAGCGCTGCGGCAACGACCGAAAGCGAGATCGCCGCTGCCCGACCGACACGCGAGTAGAAAACCGCTGGGGTGGCGAGCCGTGGAGCACGCGCGACTTCGGCCGCGCTCACGCGCGTTTTGGCCGGAGCGGTTCTTTCGCGCTCGTTTCGCGCTGCACGAGCCGCCTGTCCACGGCGAGTCATGAACGCGCCTCGTCAATGATCGCTTCCGCTTCGATCTCGAGGAGAATCTCCGGGGCGATCAATCGCGAAACCTCCACCATCGTACAGGCAGGGCGAATAGAAGCGAACGCTTCGCCATGCGCGCGAGCAATAGCTTCCCATTGATCGATGTCGGTCACGTAAATGCGCGTGCGCACGACGTCGCGAAGCGACGCGCCGGCGCGCTCAAGCGCGGAGGCAATGTTCGCGATCGTTTGGCGCGCTTGTAAATAGGGATCACCGACGCCGACGATCACGCCGGCATCGTCCGTTGCCGTCGTGCCCGACACGTGCACGACGTTGCCCACGCGCACCGCACGCGAATAACCGACCTTGGGTTCCCACCGCGTTCCCGAGCTGATATTCGTGCGCGTCAACGTTCACTCCCACTCGATCGTCGCCGGCGGCTTGCTCGAGATGTCGTAGACGACGCGATTGATACCGCGCACCTCATTGGTGATTCGGTTGCTGATCTTCGCGAGAAGCTCCGGCGGCAGCGGCGCCCAATGCGCGGTCATGAAATCGCTCGTCTGCACCGCGCGCAGCGCTACCGCGTGTTCGTACGTGCGGCCATCGCCCATGACGCCCACCGAGCGCACCGGCAAGAACACTGCGAATGCCTGCGCCGTCTTGTCGTACCACGATTGACCGTCGCCATCGTGCGCCGCACGCAATTCATCGATGAAAATCGCATCGGCACGCCGCAGCAGATCCGCCCACTCGCGCTTGACCTCGCCCAAGATGCGCACGCCAAGCCCCGGACCTGGAAACGGATGGCGGAACACGATCTCGCGCGGCAATCCCAGCTCGAGGCCGAGCTCGCGCACCTCGTCCTTGAACAGTTCACGCAACGGCTCGAGCAATTGCAAATGCAGCGTTTCAGGAAGACCGCCGACGTTGTGATGCGACTTGATGTTCTGCGCCTTGCTCGTCTTGGCGCCCGCCGACTCGATGACGTCGGGATAGATCGTCCCTTGCGCGAGCCATTTCACATTCTTGAGCTTCGCCGCCTCGCGTTGAAACACGTCGACAAAGAGCCTACCGATGATCTTGCGCTTTTCTTCCGGATCCTCGACCCCGGCGAGCGCGCCCAAAAACTCGGCGGCTGCATCCACATGGATCACGTGCACGCCAAGATTGCGCTCGAACGTGTCCAGCACCTGCTCGGCCTCGTTTTGCCGCAGCAGCCCGTGATCGACGAACACGCACGTCAGCTTGTCGCCGATCGCTTCATGGATCAGCGCAGCCGCGACCGAGGAGTCGACGCCGCCGGAAAGACCGAGCAGCACCTCGTCGTCATGGACTTTCGTGCGGATGTTGGCAATGGCTTCCGGCACGTAGTCGTGCATGTTCCAATCTTCGCCACAGCCGCAGATCTCGTGCGCGAACCGGGCAAGGATCGCCTTTCCTTGCTTGGTGTGCGTGACTTCGGGGTGGAACTGGACGCCGTAGAAGTTGCGTGCTTCATCGGCCATCGCCGCGATGCCGCAGGCGTTCGATGAACCGATGACGCGAAATCCGGTTGGGACACGCGTCACTTTATCGCCGTGGCTCATCCAGACGTCGAGCAAGCCATGATTTTCGGTGTTCGTTCGATCCTGCAGCTCGCGCAACAGCCGCGAATGATCCCGCGCACGCACTTCGGCATAACCAAACTCGCGTACGTGGCCGCCTTCGACGGTGCCGCCAAGCTGGGCTGCCATCGTCTGCATGCCGTAGCAGATGCCGAGCACCGGAACGCCCTGCGACCAGACGGACGTCGGCGCACGCGGCGTATCGCCTTCGGTAACGCTGTTCGGTCCGCCGGAAAGCACAATCCCGCGCGGCGCGAACGCGCGGATGAAATCGTCGCCGACGTCGTAGGGGTGGATCTCGCAGTAGACGTGGAGCTCGCGAAGCCGACGGGCGATCAGCTGCGTGTATTGCGCACCGAAATCAACGATCAGAATCCTGCAATGCGAAGGGGCCGCCATGGGATCGGTCGTCGCAGCCTCTCGATCACTCTACGCGGTAGTTGGGCGCTTCCTTGACGATCTGCACATCGTGAACGTGCGATTCGCGCACGCCCGCCGACGTGATCTCGACGAATTGGCTACGCGTGCGTAACTCATCGATCGTGGCGCAGCCGCAATAACCCATTGCGGCGCGCACGCCTCCCATCAGCTGGTGAATGACGGGGAACAGCGCACCTTTGTACGGCACGCGGCCCTCGATGCCCTCCGGCACCAGCTTTTCGGCGGCAGCGATCGGATCCTCTTCCGCGAGCTCCTGGAAGTAACGGTCCGAGCTGCCCTGCTGCATTGCGGCGAGGCTACCCATTCCGCGATAGCTCTTGTAGGAGCGCCCTTGGTAAAGCTCGATCTCTCCCGGCGACTCGTCCGTGCCGGCAAAAAGGCTCCCCAGCATTACGCTATGCGCGCCCGCGGCGAGGGCCTTCGCGATGTCGCCTGAATAGCGGACGCCGCCGTCGGCAATCGCCGGCACGCCGGCCTTATCGGCGCCTTCGAGCGCAGCCTGGATGGCCGAGATCTGCGGCACGCCGACGCCCGCGACAATTCGCGTCGTGCAGATCGAGCCCGGGCCGATGCCGACCTTGACGCCGTCGGCGCCGTGTTCGGCGAGCGCAAGGGCGCCTTCGGCCGTCGCCACATTCCCTCCGATCAACTGCACACTGGCGAAGCGCTTCTTGATCCACGCGATGCGATCGAGCACGCCCTGCGAGTGGCCGTGCGCGGTATCGACGACCAGAACGTCCACGCCGGCCGCGACAAGCGCCTCCACGCGTTCCTCGTTGTCGGCGGCGACGCCGACCGCGGCGCCCACGCGCAACCGCCCGAGCTGGTCCTTTGACGCGAGCGGATGCTCAGTCGCCTTGAAAATGTCCTTGACGGTGATGAGACCGCGAAGCTCGCGGTCGCCATTGACCACAAGCACGCGCTCGAGGCGGTGCTGGTGCATCAATTCCTTCGCCTCTTCGAGGTCGGTCCCCTCGGGAACCGTGACGAGCCGTTCGCCCTTCGTCATGATGTTGGCGACGGGTTGATCCAGGTTCGTCTCGAAACGAAGATCGCGGTTGGTCACGATGCCGACGACGCGCCGTCCCTCGACAACCGGAAGACCGGAGATCTTGTATTGCTGCGTAAGCGCCAAGACCTGCCGGACCGACATTGTCGGCGGGATCGTGATCGGATCCTTGACGACGCCGCTTTCGAAGCGTTTGACCTTGGCAACCTCGGCCGCTTGCTTGGCGGGCGACATGTTCTTGTGGACGACACCGAGGCCCCCCTCCTGAGCGATGGCAATGGCGAGCCGGGATTCGGTCACGGTATCCATCGCTGCCGAGAGCAGCGGAATGTTGAGCGCGATCGACCGGGTCAGACGGGTCGCTAGGGAAACATCGCGGGGAACAACACGGGAGTAGGCGGGAACCAGCAGGACGTCGTCAAAGGTCAGTGCCTTGCGGACGACACGCATTATTAAAACCTCCCATGCGCAAAAACCGATTATACCCGCGTTGAGGCCCGTTCAAAACGCCACGACTGCGGCGCGAATGCCACAAGGGGCTGGCCGGTAGCCCTGGCGTCCGCTCTGTCGTTGACGCAACCCCAGTAAGGGGCTAACTTGCCAACGTCATTAAGGAACATGGGATTAACGATGAATCCGATGCGGCGCGGGCACGTGTGGGTCGCATGCGTTCTAGCCGCGGTGCTCATGCCCGCCGAAAGCGGCGCGGCGGCCCTTTACAAGTGGACGGACGCCAGCGGCCATGTCGTGTACTCGGATCAACCGCCGCCCGGCAACGTCAAATCGGAGATATTGAAGGGCCCACCGCCGCCGGCGAATCCAAACGCCATGAAGGAGATGGCGACCAAAGAGCTCGAATACCGGCAGCGGCAATTGGATAAGGCCGAAGCGGGCGCGAAAGCAAACAGGGACCAGACGATCGCCAAAGAGCGGGCGGACAATTGCACCCAGGTCAAGGGCCAGATGCAGCAGCTCGCGCAAGAAAACATCGTGATCTACCGTATCAATGAAAAAGGCGAGCGCGTGGTGATGGACGACGCCGTTCGACGCGCCGAACGCGAGAAGCTGGGGAAATGGGTGCGGGAGAATTGCGCGGTGTAACCGCTGCTGTCATCCCGAGTGAAACGACCTGCTTTCCTAGCCTCGGCCTCCTTGTTCCATCGCCGAGTATCGAGGCAGTTCGTGTCGACCTCATGCGCCGACTCGCAATGGCCGTCGATCCCCACTTTGCGGAGCCCCTCGCCGGCTGCTCGCGTCGCTACTTCTTCTCGAGCGCCGCCTGATTGATCGTGACGTCTGCGCCGGCCTTCAGGCTCGCCACGTAGGCCGTCAACAGCTCGCGCCCTATTTCGCTGCCGACACGCGTCCCCGCCAGCCCCAGCCGCCCGGTGTCAGGTGCGGGCGCATCAATGACTTTGACGACCTTGTAGATCGCGTAGCCACCGGCATCGTTCACCGCGCTAACATAAGCGGGTAGCTTTGCCGGATCCGATTGAAACACCTTCGCGAGCGCGGTGGGCGGAAGCGTTGGCTGCGTCTGGTTTCGGTTGACCGTTACGCTCTTGCCAAACGAAACACCCGCCGCGCTATCGGATTTGCCTGATTGCAGCAGCGCGAGCTTATCGGCGCCGACCTTCTGCGCGAGCTCGGACGCGGCTTTCAGCATCAATTGACGCCGGATATCGCCGGCGACCTCGGCGAAAGGCCGCGGCGTCGCCGGCTTGTAGTCAACGATGCGACCCGCGATCAGCACGTTGGGCGCAACCTCGATCGCCTCGGTATTGCGCTTGGTCTGAATCGACTCCGGCGAGAATAGCGCCTGGACGAATTTCGGATTTCCAAGGCCTATCGCCTGGATTTGCGGGCGCCCCATCAACGGAGTCGTTTCAACTTTGAGGTTCAGCGCCTTTGCGACAGGTTCGAGCGATTCGGCCTGCTCGTAGACCAAGTTCTGAAATTTTTCGGCATCCGACGCCAAAGTTTGCGCGGCTTTCTGCCGCTTGAGATCGGCCTCGATCTGTCCCTTGACGTCATCGAAGCCTTGTACATGCGATGGCGTGACGCCGGTCACTTTGATGATGTGATAGCCGAAGTCCGTTTGCACCGGACCCACGATATCGCCGACCTTCGCGGCGAATGCGGCGTCTTCGAATGGCTTCACCATCGAGCCGCGGCCGAACGATCCGAGATCGCCGCCCTGCTGCGCGGAGCCGGGATCTTGCGAGTTTGCCTTGGCGAGCTCCGCGAACTTGGCGGGATTGGCCTTCGCCTGCGCGAGCAGCGCTTCCGCTTTCTTTTTTGCAGCGGCCTTGTCTTCTTCCTTGGCGTCCGGCTTGACCGCAATCAGGATGTGCGCGGCTTGGCGTTCCTCGCTTGTTGCATACTGTCGCGCGTTGGCGTCGTACGCCGCCTTGACCTCGGCGGGATCCACTTTGACGCGCGGCGCCAGCGCATCGAGCGTCAGCATGACGTATTCGATCTTGGCCTGCTCGGGTGTCTGGAATGCGCTTTGATTCTGCTCGTAATACGCCTTCACTTGAGCGTCATCGATCTTGACCGACTTCATGAACGGCTCGGGATCGATCGTAGCGATCGCGATTTCGCGTTGCTGTTCCAGCAGCGACAAATAGCGCTCGGTCGATGCACGGGCCACGATGTTGCCGTTGACCACTGGCTCTTGCAGTGGCGCCAGCACGAGCTCGCCGCGGATGCGCTGCTCGAACTGCAGCGGCGACATCCCCTGCGCTTGCAGCATCTGCTTGTATCGCTCCGGCGAGAATTTGCCGTCGATCTGAAAGGGCGGCAACTGTGCGATGAATTCGAAGAGCTGGGGATCGGTGACGCGAAGGCGGTCCGTGCGCGCGCGGTTCTCGAGCAGCCGTTGGTTGACGAGCTGGTCCACGAGCGCGTAGCGCGCTTCGGGCGTGTCGAACAATGAGGGGTCGTAGTTACGTCCAAGCGCCTGTCGCATCCGGTCTTGCTGTTCGCGCAGGGCCTCGTCGAATTCGGCTTGCGTGACCTTGTTGTCGCCGACCGTCGCCACCGTATCTGTGCCGCCGCTGCGGCGGAAATAATAGTCGACGCCGAAGAACGCGAAGGGCAGCGAGATCAACGCGAGAATGAGCTGAACGATGTGCTTATGTTTGTGGATAAGGTCGTACATGGTCGCTTCGATGCAACAGGGCGAATGCTAAAAGGGGGCCAACTCGGCAAAAAGGGGCAAACGTTACAAAAAAGGGGCGAACCCAGTTCGCCCCTTTGAAGTCGCCGTTAGTATTCCTTTCGTGGCTTTTTCTGGCGGAGTGGACGGGACTCGAACCCGCGACCCCAGGCGGGACAGGCAGAACGAATTATTACTTTTACTCTTTAATCAGTACGTTGCTGGCCGCCAGCAGTATCGACTTTGTTCAGTCATGCCCGTTGCTGTCTGTTCATGTGGCATAAAAGTGGCACAGTCGACTCCGCCTTGGCAGTCGCGAATGTACCAGATTTTTGCGCACCAGACCAAGGCGCGGGAAGTGCGACTCGGCGTCAAACTGTTCGAATGATCGTCGACCACTTAGAATGTAGAGCAGTCCTGGTGAAGAAGCTCGGCGAGGCGCGCACCGCCGCGCCGGTGACTCTGATGGAACGCAACACGATGCGCCATTACCTTGCAACTGGCGCCTACCTTCACATCTTGTCCGAACCGCTGGTGAAGCGACTTGGCAGCGGTTCCACCACGGCTTTGCTGCTACCCAGCGTTATCCACTGCACCTTCACGAGCGACGGCGCATCAAATCTCGATTTTGGTCCCCAGCTCGATGACCTGCGCAGAAGGGATGTTGAAGTAGTCCCCGGCCGTGCGCGCATTGCGCGCCATCGCGGCGAACAGCCGCTCGCGCCACATTGCCATGCCTTCTCCGGGGGCGGGGATCACCGTCGCGCGGCTAAGCAGGAACCAGGTTTGCAACGGCTCCAGTACGAGACCGTGTTGCTTGCAGTGGCCAAGCGCCTGCGATACGTCCGGGCGGTCCATGAACCCGAAATAGACGATGACTCGATGGAAGCCGTGCTTGAGCGCTTCAACCTTGATCCGTTCACTCGCGGTCACCCACGGGACCTCACGGATAATGACGGTTAGCAGCACAACGCGCTCGTGCAATACCTTGTTGCACGCGACGTTGCGAAGCAACGCGCGTGGAAGGGCATCCGCATTGCCGGCCATGAACATGGCTGTCCCCGGCACCCGCGGCACCGGATGCTCTGCGAGGGAACCGAGGAACGATTCGACCGAGGTTCCAGTTTCCTTGTGCCTCGCCATGGCGATTGCCCTTCCGCGATGCCACGTCGTCATCACCGTGAAGACGATGCTCGCGAGTGCTAGCGGGAACCAGCCGCCTTCGACGATCTTCGGCAGGGTCGAGGAGAAAAACGCCGCATCCACCCAGATGAAGAAACCGGTGGCGGCAACGCTCAAGAACAGGTTGTAGCCCCAAGCAAAGCGAATGACGAAAAAGGTGAGGACGGTCGTGACCAGCATCGTCCCGGTCACGGCCACGCCGTAGGCCGAGGCGAGCCTCGTCGACGAGCCAAAGCCGACCATCGCTGCGACGATCACGACAAGCAGGACCCAATTGGCGCCGCGGATGTAGATCTGACCGATCTCCTTGGAGGAGGTCTGGGTTACGTTCATCCTTGGGAGGTAGTCGAGCTGGATCGCCTGCTTGGTGAGCGAGTAGGTACCTGAGATCGTCGCCTGCGAAGCGATCACTGTGGCTGCCGTGGCGAGCGCCACCAGCGGATAGAGCGCCCAGTCCGGCGCGAGCTGGTAGAACGGGTTGCCGAGCGCGTTCGAATTAGTGATGAGTAGCGCGCCCTGCCCGAAATAGTTCAGCACGAGCGCAGGGAACACGAGTCCGAACCACGCGAGGCGGATCGGACGCTTGCCGAAATGCCCCATATCCTCGTACAGCGCCTCGGCGCCAGTGAAGGCGAGCACCACCGAACCGAGCACTACGAACGAGGACCAACCGTGTTGCGTGACGAAGTCCAGCCCGTGCAATGGATTGAGCGCCCATAGCACCTCGGGAGCGCCCGCGATGCCGCGGATGCCAAGTGCGGCGATCGTCAGAAACCAGAGAACCGCGACAGGACCGAACAGTGCGCCCAGGAGCGACGTCCCCTGCCGTTGCAGCGCGAACAACCCGATCACAACACCGACCGCAATCGGCACGACATAGGGCTTGAACGCCACGGTGCCTACCTCGAGACCCTCGATCGCCGAAAGCACCGAAATAGCCGGCGTGAGCACCGCGTCGCCATAGAACAACGACGCGCCGAACACGCCGAGCATCATGATCGGCGCAACCCAGCGCGGGTGATCCTTTACGGCCGACGATGCGAGCGCAAGCAACGCCATGATGCCGCCTTCGCCCTTGTTGTTTGCACGCATGATCAGGATCACGTACTTGATCGACACGACGATCATCAGTGACCAGAAAATCGCCGACAATCCGCCGAGCACGTTCGCGGTGTTGAGCGGAATGCCGTGATCGGGATTGAACGTCTCCTTGGCCGCGTAAAGGGGGCTCGTGCCGATGTCGCCGAAAACGACACCGATCGCGGCCAGCGTCAAGCCCGCCAGAGGTTTCTTGAGACGGGGATTGTGGTCGGCCATCCGTCCGCTCCACTGGAGGAACAAGGCGAACGCTGCTCTCGGTCTAGCGCGTCGCCGAGTTCATCATTTCGTATGCTTGGCTTCGCACTTCAAACGTTCGGGTTCCCGTCGGGATGCGCGCGAACTCATCCGGATTGAGTATGCGCTTTCCGTCAAACCCGAATCCAATGACCAATTCAGGGGAAGGCCATATCGGCCGTTAATCTCCGCAGCATGTTCCAAACGTGGCGTTCCGCCATCAGTGTTCCGATCAACCCTCGGGCTCGTATTTGAAAGAGAGCTGAAGACGAGCGCGATAGGCCACGACCTTTTCGCCCTCAATCTTAACGTCGAGCTTAGCCACCTCTGCGATGCGCAAGTCATGGAGCGATCCGCTGGCGGTTTCCACCGCGTTCTTGGCGGCGTCCTCCCAAGACGTTGAACTCGTGCCGATTACATCGATGACTCGATAGACACCACTCTCTGTTGCCCCAGCTTTCTTGGCAGACATAAATACTCCTGTTCGTTCCACCGAAATGGTGATCCATCGACCGCCAAGCGCTGACCGCGTGCGATGACCCAATCCCGTCGGTTAGTCAAGAAATCACGGGATGCCAGGAAATCCTACACGCAAGCGGGCAATACGTCTGCCATGTCGACCACGCATTTTGAGAGTTAGGATTAGCAGCCTTTCTTCTCTCGACGCGATCATGCGTCCCGCCGTGCAGGTTCTGCCGCCCGACCGATTTCGTCAACACGCAGCTCGCCATTCGGCAGCGCGATCTGGCACTGCGGAAAGATTCGCGCCCGACACTCGCGGCAGATCTCGGAGTCGAGTTTCGCATAGAGATTCTCGATCGGATCAATGCTCTGCGGAAAGATGTGATTCTCGCCGATTGTCTTCAGGTAGCCGCCCTGCTTCAGCAACGCGTGCACCGCGTCCTTCATGAACCAAAAGTAAAGTCCGCCGCCCATCGTATTGCGACGAGCCGCCTCGCGGCTCAACAGCTCGGCGCCGGAAATGTCGACGACGTTGATTCCGCTTGCGGCGATCAGCAGTCGTTTCTGCTGCGGATTTTCCTGATCGACGCGGTGAAATGCGTCTTCGAGGTATTCGACCGCGCCGAAGAAGATGGATCCGTTGATGCGCAGCATCTTGAGCTGCGGACAGTCGGGCAGGCGTGTATCGGGGCTTCACGTCGCGGACGCCCGGGCGTGCGGCTTGATTCAGGAACAGCAGCAGTGACAGCAACACGCCGGCGTAAATCGCCGTCTGCAGCCCCAGGAAGAGCGCCGCGAGCAGCGTTACGATCATGACCGAGCCTTCGCTACGGCTGGTGTGGAAGATCGCCTTCATGCGGCGCACATCGACCAGTCCGTATGCGATCAGGAACAGGATGCCGGCGACCGTCGCGAGCGGCAGATACGCGGCAAGCGGCGCGACCACCAGCACGATGCACACGAGGAAGATTGAAGAGAACACCGAGGCAAGTGGCGTCTTGGCGCCCGCCTCAAAATTAGCCGCGCTGCGGTTGAACGATCCCGCCGACGCATAGGCGGAGAAGAAGCTGCCGACGAGATTCGAAACGCCCTGGCCAATGAATTCCTGGTTCGTGTCGATGCGCTGGCCGGACCGGATGCCGAGCGTGCGGCCGATGCTGACGCCAAGCGTGAGCGCGAGAATGGTCGTAGCGAGCGCGGTTGGCGCGGCCTTGGTAAGCGTGTCGATGGACAGGTCCGGCACCGAGAGCGGCGGCAGCTGCGCGAGCAGCGCGCCGACGGTCGCAATCCGGGTAACTTCGCGGCCAAAGGATGCATCAAGCGCGAGGGCGAACATGCCACCGGCGATGGTCGCGGTGATCATGAACGGGATCTTCTTCAGGTAGCGCTTCGCAAGAAGGCCGGACACGATCGTGAACATGCCGACGCTCGTCACCCAAGGATTGATCTGGTCGATCTGGAGCGCCGTCTGACGCAGCGTCTGAACGAACGAGGCGTCCGGCGCAATCGCGATGCCGAGGAACGATTTCAGCTGCTGCGCGGCAATGAGAATTGCGGCGCCCGCGCTGAACCCGACGATGACGGTGTGCGAGATGAAATTGACCAGTGCGCCAAGCCGCGCGAGGCCCATCACCAACTCGAACAGACCGGTGAGAAAGGTGACTGCCAGGACGAGGTTGATGTAATCCGGAGTGCCCGGCGAGGCGAAGTGACCGAGGCTTGCGAACAGTAGAATCGCGACCGCGTTGGTGGGGCCCGCGACCATGTGCCAGCTCGAGCCGAACAGCGCGGACAGGGCCGGCGGAATCATCGCGGCATAAAGCCCGTACTGCGGCGGAAGCCCGGCGAGGATCGCGAACGCGACGCCCTGCGGCAGGCCGAGGATCGAGCCGGTGAAACCCGCGACCAAGTCGTCCTTGAGCGTGGACCGATTCACAATCGGCCACCAGCGAACGAACGGGAAGACGCGCGCCAGCGGCGACGAACCAATCAATGATGCGTTCAACGGAACGCCATGCTCTTATGTTGCCTGTCTAATAGGAGCGGGTAGATGGCGGTGTTTGCCGAACACGCCGAAGCGGTAATCAATCAATCGGCCGCCCGCCGCGCTGGAAGCGCTTCCGCACTCGCTCCTCATCAAGTTCGCCGGAGAAATACGACGTCTCCAGCCACATCACGTTGATGATGCCGAAGGCGAGCGCGAGGAACGCGAGCGCGAGGCCGAGACCGAGAATCCAAGTGAAATACCACATGACAGCTCCTTCAGTACGCCAGCAACTTCGACGTCTTATTCAGCGGAAGTCCTCGGCCGCGAGATTGAGCCGGTGCAGCTTGTCGTAAAACGTCTTCTTCGGCAGTCCCAGCGCCTCGCTCGCTGCCGACGCGTTCCCACGGTGCCGCCGCAATATTTCCTCGATCAAGGCCCGCTCGAACTGCGTCACTTGATCGGCCAGTGTCCGCGCCGGCGGCTGCAAAACCTTGAGCAGCTTGAACTGCTGGCCGAGGAGCCCGAGCACGAAACGGTCGGCTACGTTGTGCAATTCGCGTACGTTGCCCGGCCAGGAGTACGCCATCAGTTCCGAGAGCTGCGCGGCTGACACGATCGGTGCCTCGCGTTCATAGCGCACGGCAGCATCAAGCACAAAATGCTCGAACAACGTCGGGATATCTTCGCGCCGCTCGCGCAGCGGCGGTAATTCGATGACGGCAACGTTGAGCCGGTAATAGAGATCGGAGCGAAAGCGTTGCTGCTTGACAAGCTCTCCCAGGTCTTCCTGCGATGCGACGATCACCCGACAGTCGACGGCTATCAGATCGTTCGATCCCAGCCGCTCGATCTGACGTTCCTGCAACACGCGCAGCAATTTGGCTTGGAGCGACATCGGGAGGCTATCGATCTCATCCAAGAAAAGCGTTCCTTCGTTCGCCCACTCGACTTTTCCTATCCGCCGCTTGTTCGCGCTGGTGAAAGCACCGGACTCGTGGCCGAACATCTCGCTTTCGAACAGTTCCTCGGGAAAGCCGCCGCAATTGATTGCCACGAATCGGGCGTCGCGCCGGTTCGACTGTTCATGGAGGCAGCGGGCCACAAGTTCCTTTCCGGTGCCCGTCTCGCCGATGACCACGACGTTCGCTGAAGTGTTGGCGAGGTCAAGGATCGTGTGACGGACCTGCTCGATCAGCGGTGAATGGCCAAGCAGCGCGGCCTCGATGCCCGCCCAGTTTCGGAGCCTGTTGCGGAGCGTTTCCACCTCAAGCGTGAGCCGGCGCTTTTCCGCGGCGCGACTCACCACCTCCGCCAGATGTTCTGAGGGAAACGGCTTCTCGATGAAATCGTAGGCGCCCGCGCGCATCGCGTTTACCGCCATCGTCACGTCGCCGTGGCCCGTCACGAGGATGACCGGTATATCTCTCTCCAGATCCACCACATGCCGCAACAGCCCGAGCCCGTCCATGCCAGGAAGCTTCACATCGCTCACGACGATCGCCCGCATGCCGGGCTTGATGCAGGAGACGGCCCGCTCAGCCGATTCGAACGACTCGACCGGAAAGCCGGCGAGTTGCAATGCCTGTTCGCTCCCGATGCGCACAGCTGCATCATCTTCGACAAGAAGCACCTTGATCGCATCAAGCATCATGCGTCTCCGCCGCCGACACGAACTCAATCGTGAACTCGGCGCCACCTTCTGGCCGGTTCGCCGCGACAAGCGAACCACCGAATTCACCAATGATGCCCGATGAAATCGCGAGTCCCAGCCCCAAGCCCGCGCCCGGCTCCTTGGTCGTGACGAAGGGCTCGAAAAGCCGCGGCAGTACATCTTCGGCAATTCCCGGACCGGTGTCGCGAACCGCGATCGACACTCGGCCTGCACCCTCGCTCACAATCAGGTGGAGATGACGCGCACGCGCGCCCTGCATCGCGTCAAGCGCGTTGACGAGCAAATTCACCAGCACTTGCTCCAGCCGGTTGGCATCGCCAAGCACCTCCACATCGTTGTCCGGCAGATCCTGCGTAATAACAATCCGCTCGGCGCGCAGGCGCTGCTCGACGAGCGCCAGTGCGTTGCCCAGTGCACGCCGCACTGACACGCGCGAAAGTTGCAGCGGCGACTTGCGCGCGAACGTCTTGAGCTGGATCTTTCCCATGCGCTCCGTCAGCTGCGAGATCAACGCGAGGTTGTTCTGCACTTCGTCGGTCCGGTTTTTCAGCAACAGCAGTCGAGCGTTGTCGGAAAGCGTGCGCAGGGCTGCAAGCGGCTGGTTCAGTTCATGCGTGATACCCGCCGACATCTGCCCGAGCGCTGCCATCTTGCCTGCATGTATCAGCTGGTCCTGCGCTTTGTGAAGCACCCGTTCGGCGCGCTCACGCTCGGCAATCTCACGGTTCAGCTGCGTGTTGGTTGCAACGAGATCGGCGGTTCGCTCCGCCACCTTGCGCTCGAGCTGGTCATGTGCCTGCTGCAACGCCTCCTTGGCCGCCAGACTCTCCTTGATCGCACGACGCCGCTGATGCAGGAAAAAGAACAGCAAGAGAATGAACGCCAACGCCACCGCAGTGAACGCGATGGTGTTGCGGATGAGCACATTGACGGGCGCATAGTCCATCAGCAGCATCAATCGCCACGTCGGCTCCGGCGTTGCATGGCTGAGCTCGAGGTAGCGTCGGGGTGACCCGTCCGGAGTCGCTGCGATTATCCGCGAGCCGTTCACTGCCGGAGATTCCATCGCGATCCGCAACGGAGTGAGTTGCACGCCCGCGTACTGGCGAGAGGCGTCGATGCCGGCCGCGGCGGCAGGCAGCAATGGTTCGTAGGTCCGGAATTTCCACGCCGGATCGGACGCCAGAAATACGACGCCGTTCGCATCGACGACCAGCGCCAAATCGCCGCCGCGCGACCATGCGTTCTCGACGTGATCGAGGCTCACTTTCACCGCCGCGACGCCTATCACCTGGCCGCGATCCCGGATGGCCTGCGAATAGTAGAAGCCCGGCTTGCCACTGGTCGTGCCGATGCCATAGAAACGCCCGGTGCCGCGATCGACGGCATCGCGAACGTACGGGCGATATCCAAGTTCCATTCCGACGAAGCTCGCTTCCTCGTTCCAATTGCTGGCTGCGAGCGTACGGCCGCGCGTATCGAGCACATAGAGCACGGAGCTTTGGGCCTGCACGTTCACTTCGTCGAGATACAGGTTCACCGCGTGTTGGAGATCCAGGTCCATGGGGTTTCGCAAAAGTGCGACGACATCGGTTCGGAGAGCAACGACGCCGGGAAGGTATTCGTACTTTCCCAGCGCGCTCTCAAGGCTCGCCGCATAAAGGTCGAGCTTGTGGGTTCCCGCGTCATGCAGGCGCTCGATGCCAATCCGCTCGGCGGCAATCCAAGCGATGCCGGTGGCGAGGCCAGCGGCGCAAAGCGCGCCCGCCCACACCCAAAGGGGAAGGTGCAGCGGACCCAGCCGCGTGCCGGGCTCAATAAGCTTGATGGCTCGTGCTCCTGACCCGATCCGCTTCAATGTTCGTCCTGGACCGTCTGTGCGGTCACTTTGCCGCTCATCTTCGCGTAAGCCCAGATGGAATACATCGCGATGAGTGGCATGAAGAGGACCGTCACCCACAACATGATCTGCAGCGTCCGCCGGCTCGACACGGCATCCCACGCCGTGAGGCTGCTCGACGGATGGCTTGCCGACGGCATGATGAACGGAAACATCGATCCGCCTGCGGTGAGGATGATCCCGACCACGGCGAGCCCGCTCGCGGCAAGCGTGCGCAGCGGGAAGCGCGCCGACGATGTCGCCAGTACGCCGAACGCGCCTGCGAATGCGCCGACCGGTGCGGCAAGCAGCCACCGATATTGGCCATAGTTATCGAGCCAGGCGCCCGACGCTTTTGCGACGGATTTGGCGAGGGGATTGAGCGCGCCATTGGTGTCCGGCATCGCGGTGATCCGGTAGCCTTCGACGCCGCCGGCCACCCAAGCACCCGCGGCGGCGAAGGCCACGATCAGGATTGCGCTCGCAATGCGCGCCGCTCGACCCGCGCGCTCCTGAAGCACGCCATCGACGCGCAACTTGAGATATGCGGCGCCATGCATGACGAGCATCGATACACTGACGACACCCGCAAGCAGCGCAAACGGATTCAATAACTGCCAGAAGCTGCCGGTATAGGACGCTCGCAGGTCGACATCGAAATGAAACGGGAGACCGAGCAGCAGATTGCCGAACGCGATTCCGAACACCAGCGCGGGAACGAATCCGCCGACGAACAATCCGCGGTCCCACCAGCGGCGCCAGCGCGGGTCTTCCACCTTGTTGCGATACTTGAAACCGACCGGACGGAAGAACAGCGCGAACAACACCAGCAACATCGCCACGTACATGCCCGAGAACGACGCGGCGTAGACCAGCGGCCAGGCGGCGAAGATCACGCCGCCGGCGATCACGAGCCACGTCTGGTTGCCTTCCCAGTTCGGTTCGATCGCGCGCAGGATCACGCGCCGCTCGAGATCGGACTTGCCGAGGAAGGGCGACAACATTCCAATCCCGAGATCCCAGCCGTCGGTCAGCGCGAAGACGATAAGGATGAGGCCCACGGTGCACCACCAGATCACCTTCAGCGTCGCGTAGTCGAAGATCATCGCGTCGGCACCCCGCTAACCCGCTTCGCCGGGAACCGCAGCGCCGCCTGCCGCCTCGCCGAAATAACGGCCCGTGCGCAGCGAGCCGGGGCCGATGCGGATGTATTTCACCATCAGATACATTTCGATAACGAGCAACGCCGTATAGAAGAGCACGAACGCCGCGAGGCTCGCATAGACCGTGGAAGCCGACAGGCTCGACACCGAGAGAAAGGTCGGCAGCACGCCGCTGATCGTCCAGGGCTGGCGGCCGTACTCGGCGACGATCCAGCCCAATTCCGCCGCAATCCACGGTAGCGGGATGGAAAAGACGATGAGGCGCAGCAGCCAGCGTTGCGTTGCCAGATTGCGAACGGCGAGGAAATAGAACGCCGCCGAAAAAATGAACAGGAACACGAAGGCGAGTCCGACCATGATCCGAAACGCCCAGAATATCGGCCACACGTGTGGAATCGTGTCGCGCGCGGCGAGGCGGATTTGCTCGGGGGTCGCGTCGGCGACGTTGGACGTGTATTTCTTGAGCAGCAGCGCGTGCCCGAGATCCTCCTTGGTGCGCTCGAATTGGTCGCGCACGCCGGCGCTCTTGTCGCCGCCGCGCATTTTGTCGAGCATTGCATACGCAATCATGCCGTTGGGGATGCGCTGCTCGGCCTGCCGCACGAGATCCTTGATGCCGGTGATCTGTTCGTCGACGGAGCGCGTGCCAATCAGCCCGAGCAGCCACGGAATCTTGATTGCGTAGTCGGTACGCTCCGTTTCCTGGTTCGGAATGCCGAACGCGGTGATGGCCGCAGGCGCCGGCTGTGTTTCCCATTCCGCCTCGATCGCGGCCAGCTTCACTTTCTGCACCAACCCCGACGTGTAGCCCGACTCGTCGCCCAGCACGATGACGGAGAGTGCCGACGCAAGGCCGAAGCCCGCGGCCACGGCGAACGAGCGGATGGCGAAGCCGACATCGCGCGCCCGCAGCAGATACCACGACGATACGCCGAGCACGAACATGCACGCGGTGACATAGCCCGCCGCCACGGTATGCACGAACTTGGACTGCGCGACAGGGTTGAACAGCACCGCCGAGAAGTCGGTGAGCTCCATGCGCATCGTTTCGTAATTGAATTCGGCGCCGACCGGATTCTGCATCCAAGCGTTCGCAATCAGGATCCAGAGCGCGGAAAGGTTCGATCCCAGCGCCACCAGGAACGTCACCAGCAGATGCTGCACCTTGCCGAGCCGGTCCCAACCGAAAAAGAACAGGCCCACCATCGTCGACTCGAGGATGAACGCCATCATCCCTTCGATCGCCAGCGGCACGCCGAAAACATCGCCGACGTAGTGCGAGTAATAGGCCCAGTTGGTCCCGAACTGGAATTCGAGCGTCAGGCCGGTCGTCACGCCCATGACAAAATTGATGCCGAACAAAAGGCCCCAGAAACGCGTCATGTCGCGATAGATCTCGCGGCCGGTCATCACGTAGACCGATTCCATGATGACCAACACCCAGGAAAGCCCGAGCGTCAGCGGGACGAACAGGAAGTGGTACAGCGCAGTCGCGGCGAACTGGAGCCGCGAAACGTTGACGAGGTCGAGGTCGGGCATCGCGGTCCTGATGCGCTAGCGCATCGCCTGCGAAGACGAATACATCCTCGCGCCGACGCGCTCGGCGTCGATCCGGCGCTCCTCGGGATCCGAGAACCAGACATGCCAGATCGTCGCCATCGCCGCGAGCTTGATCATCAGCACCAACGTGATTTCGAGCGCCAGCCGTCGGCGGCGAAGCGATTCCACATTCATTGCAACCCACCGCACGTCGTGCCGTATCAACGTTGGTTCGTCACTGCATGTGCTGGCCGCCGTTGATGGCGATATTGGCGCCGGTAACGAAGGCCGCTTCGTCTGAACAAAGGTAGATGATGAGGCCGGCGATCTCCTCGGGCTTGCCCAATCGTCCTTGCGGAATCTGCGGCAGAATCTTCGAATCGAGCACCTCTTTCGGAATCGCCATCACCATCTTGGTCCCGATGTAGCCCGGCGAGATTGTGTTGACCGTGACGCCCTTCCTTGCCACCTCGAGCGCAAGCGATTTCGTGAAGCCATGCATCCCGGCCTTGGCCGCCGCATAGTTCGTCTGTCCGAACGCGCCTTTCGATCCGTTGACAGAGGACACATTGACGATGCGCCCCCAACCGCGCTCGACCATGCCATCGCACACCTGCTTCGCCATGTTGAACGCGCTGTCGAGATTGGTGCGAATGACCATGTCCCAATCCGCCTTGGTCATCTTCTTGAACGTCATGTCGCGCGTGATGCCTGCGTTGTTGATCAGGATGTCGACCGCACCCACTTCGCTTTGCACCTTCGCGACGCATGCCTGACAGGAATCGTAATCGGCGACGTCGACGCCGTAGGCGGTGAAGCTGTAGCCCTTGCCTTTGTAGTCCGCGACCCATGCCGCGGCGTTCTTGTTTCCCGGCGAGTGGGTGACGACGACGTTGAAGCCCGCATCGTGCATCTTGGTGCTGATCGATTCGCCCAGGCCACCCATGCCACCGGTGATCAATGCATTCCGCTTAGCCATTTTGTTTCTTCCTTCGGACAGTGACTTCCGTTAGCGTTCGACCGCGAGCGCAACGCCCATCCCACCTCCGATACACAGGCTCGCGAGCCCTTTCTTCGCATCGCGGCGAGCCATCTCGTGCAGCAGTGTGACAAGGATGCGGGCGCCGGAGGCGCCAATCGGGTGACCGATGGCAATGGCGCCGCCGTTGACATTGATCTTCGACGTGTCCCAGCCCATCTGCTTGTTGACGCCGATTGCCTGCGCGGCGAATGCCTCGTTGATTTCCATCAGGTCGACGTCCTGGTGCTTCCAGCCGGCCTTGCGCAAGCACAGCTCGCTCGCCGGCACCGGCCCCATGCCCATGATTTTGGGATCGACCCCCGCCGACGAATACGCCTTGATCTTCGCGAGCGGCTTCAGACCCAACTCTTTCGCGCGGGACGCTTTCATCAGGACCACGGCGGCGGCGCCGTCGTTTAATCCGGATGCATTACCTGCCGTGACGGTGCCCTCTTTGTTGAACGCCGGCTTCAACGCGGCCAGCGATTCGGTCGTGACGCCGTGCTTCACGAACTCATCGGTATCGAATACCGCGGCGCCCTTCTTCGAGGGAATTTCGATCGGCGTGATCTCGTCCTTGAATTTGCCGGCCTTCTGTGCGGCCTCGGCCTTGTTCTGCGAAGCGGTGGCGAAGGCATCCTGATCGGCGCGGGTCACCTCGTATTTCTTGGCGACGTTCTCCGCTGTCGTGCCCATGTGGTACTGGTTGTAGACGTCCCACAGGCCGTCGACGATCATCGTGTCGACCAGCTTGGCATCGCCCATGCGGAAGCCGTCGCGCGAGCCTTTCAGCACGTGCCCCGAGGCGCTCATGTTCTCCTGGCCGCCGGCGATCACGATGTCGGCGTCGCCGCACTTGATCGCCTGCGTCGCGAGATGGACCGCCTTGAGACCGCTCCCGCATACCTTGCCGATGGTCATCGCAGGCACCATGTCGGGAAGACCGCTCTTGATCGACGCCTGGCGCGCGGGGTTCTGACCGTCACCGGCGGTCAGCACCTGGCCCATGATGACTTCCGATACGTGGTCCGGCTTGATCCCGGTTTTCTGCAACAGCGACTTGATAACTTGCGCGCCCAGCTCTGCGGCGGGAATCTTGGCCAGCGAGCCGCCGAATTTGCCGACGGCAGTCCGGGTGGCCGCAACGATAACGACGTCGTCTTCCATTTCAACTCTCCTTCAAGGCAACAAACAAACAAAACGCGGAACGTTCACTCCGCCTTGGCTTTGACATAGCGTCCTGGAGCCGGCTCGATCTTGCGATAGTCGCGGTTGCCGAGCTTGACGCGGGCCGGCATCTTGTCTCCTGCGTGTTGGGCCAGCCATTGGCTCCAAACCGGCCACCAGCTTCCAGGCACGCTCTGCGCCGTCCCGAGCCACCGTTCTGGATCGGGACCCGCCTCGCCGGCCATCCAGAAATTGCGCTTCTTCTTCGCCGGTGGGTTGATCACGCCGGCAATGTGCCCGCTCGCGCCGAGCACGAACGTGTTGTCGCCGGCCAGGATCTGAGTGGACTGGTACGCCGTGCGCCACGGCACGATGTGGTCCTCGCGCGACGCGTACAGGAACGCCGGGATATCGATCAGCGACAGATCGACCTCCTCGCCGCACTGGACCGTCCTTCCCGGTTGGCGCAGGTTGTTCTCGAGGTACGTATTGCGCACGTACCAGCAGAACATGGGGCCCGGCAGATTGGTGCTGTCCGCATTCCAGTACAGCAAGTCGAACGCGGGCGGCGCCTTGCCCTTCAGGTAGTTGTTGACCACGTATTGCCACATCAGGTCATTGGCGCGCAGCGACGTGAACGTGAACGCGAGTTCCTTGCCCTGCATCACGCCGCCGTTGCCGATCGCCGCTTCGCGGGCGGCGACACTGTGCTCGGTCACGAGCGAGCCGATCTCGCCGGTATCGGTGAAATCGAGCATCGTCGTAAGCAGCGTCATGCTCGAGACCTTGTCCTCGTTCCTCGCCGCCAGCACGGCCAGCATCGACGCGAGCAGCGTGCCGCCCACGCAGAACCCGAGCGCGTTCACTTTGTCTGCGTTGGTAACGGCTAGCGCCACGTCGATCGCCTGCCGGACGCCCTGGTCGAGGTAGTCGTCCCAGGTCAAGCGGCCGAGGCTCGCGTCGATGTTCCGCCACGACAGCAAAAACACCGTGTGGCCCTGGTCGAGCGCGAAGCGAACGAACGAGTTTTCGGGCTGCAGATCGAGGATGTAGAACTTGTTGATCGCCGGCGGCACCAGCAGCAGCGCCCGTTGGTAAACCTCGTCGGTCGTCGGCTTGTACTGGATCACCTGGATGAGATCGTTTTCGAAGATCACCAGGCCCGGCGTGACAGCGATGTTCTTGCCGACCTCGTAGGCTTTTTCATCGGTGCTGCTGACCCGCCCCTTCGCCATGTCCTCGAAGAACAGGTTCATGCCCTCCGTGAGGCTCTTCCCACCCGTTTCTTTGGCGAGCTGTA
>VBCG01000126.1 GCA_005881895.1 Betaproteobacteria bacterium | reverse complement strand
GCGCATGATCTCGTACGTTTCGCGGTGCTTGATCACGCCGTCTTGATGGATGCCGGATTCGTGCGCAAAGGCATTCGCGCCGACGATCGCCTTGTTGGGCTGCACCGGAAATCCCGTGATGCTCGACACCATTTTCGATGCTGCAACGATTTGCGCGGCATCGATGCGCGTCGTGCACGGAAACACGTCCTTGCGCGTACGTACCGCCATCACGATCTCTTCCAGCGAGGCGTTCCCTGCGCGCTCTCCCAGACCGTTGATCGTGCACTCCACTTGCCGCGCGCCATTCATCACCGCAGAAAGCGAGTTGGCCACGGCAAGACCCAGATCATTGTGGCAGTGCACCGACCAGACGGCCTGATGAGAATTTGGAATCCGCTCGCGCAACGACTTGATCAGCGCACCGAATTGCCACGGCATCGTGTAACCGACGGTATCAGGGATGTTGACCGTTCTGGCGCCGGCGCTGATCACCGCTTCGAGGAGACGGCACAGGAAGTCGGGTTCGGATCGGCCCGCGTCTTCCGGCGAGAACTCGACGTTGTCGGTATAACGGCGCGCCCATTGCACCGCTTTTACCGCCTGCTCGAACACCTGCTCCGGCGACATCCGTAGCTTCATTTGCATGTGGATCGGCGATGTCGCGATGAACGTGTGGATCCGTTGCGACTTCGCGGGCTTGACGGCGTCACCGCAGCGCTCGATGTCCTTTTCGTTCGCGCGCGCGAGCCCGCACACCGTGCTGTCCTTGATCGCTTTGGCAATGTCGTGCACGGCCTCCCAGTCACCGTTGGACGACGCGGGGAAGCCGGCCTCGATCACGTCGACGCGCAGCCGCTCGAGCTGACGCGCGATGCGCATCTTCTCTTCCTTGGTCATCGACGCGCCCGGACTTTGCTCGCCGTCGCGCAACGTCGTGTCGAAAATGATCAAATGGTCGGCCATGTCGTGTTCCTCGCGTGTCAAAACATTGAATCTGCCAGAGCTCGTCTGGCAGGCACGGTGTTACAAAGGAAGGGGTATCAGTTATCTGCGCGCGGGGCGCAGCAGCAGCAAACCGCCCAGGATGAGCGCGGTCACGGACGCGGGGGCGGTCCGGAGGCTCGTGGCGGCAGAGGTAAAGCTGCTCATCGTCAAAAGATATCCGAAATCAAGAGCCGATGCAAGTGCAAGGGCCGGTGGGACAATGAGTCGGAGATGGGGCTACCCCAAGACGTTGCACCGGGGTTCAAGTCACGTCGGCGTCGCGTCGCCGATGTGATGCGTCAAAATGAATCAACTCATCACGACTGTGGAACGGACAACCTCGCCAGACGATTCTGCTTCGATTAGATTCCGTTGCAACATTTGCGGTGACTATTCACGCTCTTCTTTGCAGACACTGAGGAATCGCGAAGCGGTCTCGTGCGAAACATGCCGATCGACGTTACGGTTTCGTGCGGTCATCAACGGACTGTCTATAGGTCTTTTCGGGAGACAGATTGCCTTACCCGACTTCCCCATTCGGCGCGATCTGAAAGGCATTGGGCTGAGCGACTCGGACGTCTACGCCAAGGGTCTAGAGCAGAAATTTACTTATACCAATACTTTTTTGCACACGTCGCCCCGACTCGACATTACCGATATCGATGCCGCTCCATTCAAGGAGGCGGATTTTGTGATTGCCTCCGATGTATTCGAGCACGTCCAGCCGCCTGTCGACATCGCATTCAAGAATGTTCGACGCCTCCTGAAGACCGGGGGAGTATTTGTCTTCTCCGTTCCATACGTGCCCGGGACCACGGCTGAGCATTTCCCCGATTTGCACGACTACAAGATCGATTCGCGCGATGGAAGATTTGTGCTGACCAATACGACCATTGATGGACGTACGCAAGAGTTTCAGGACTTGGTGTTCCACGGCGGCCCAGGCTCAACTCTTGAGATGCGCCTATTTGGATTCACAGACCTCGTCCGACATTTCCGGGCAGCGGGTTTTGGCGATCCCACGGTTTTGTCATTCAATGCGGCACAATTTGGGATCGATTTCACTGGCGAGGCTTGCTCCATTCCGATGATTGCACACGCGATCGACGGTTTGGAGCAATCGAGGGGTCAAGCCAGCTATTGATCGTCACGCTTTTCAATCCACAGGCTTCCGCCTCCCAATATCGCTCCGTCTGATTGGCGCAACGCCGTCCTCAACAACTCCGGGTGGCGGTGATACGCGATGTTGCTTCCGAACACGAGCTTGAACGCAGACGAATACATCAGCAGCGCACGCACGACGTACTGCTCGTTCCAGCTGCGATTTTCGCGGAGCACCCAATCCTTCGGATATTCGGAAGGGAAGAAAATGTCGTGGATGTGGACCCTCACGCCCGGCGCAAGCCGCGGCAGGACCTGAAACATCAGGTAATTGACATCGCTGCCCGTTTTCGCCACATGCGACGAGTCGATGAACAATACGTCGCCGCGCGCGAGTTGCCTAAAGATCTCGAGAGGCACATCTTGAACGTTTCGCTGGAGTACACGAGCAATTCCCGGTATCTCGTCGCGCAAAAAATCGCGCGGATTAGGCTCAATGCACGTGATATCGATTTGGCCGTGCAAGAAGCGTCGATTCACGTCTGCCATCAACAACGACGAATAGCCCGAACCTACTTCGATAATCCTTTTTGGAGCCCACTCGCGCAGCAGCACAAACAAAACGGATGCATCGAGCCAGCCAAACTGGGAATTGTTGACGTAAAACGACGCAGGCCCCGGCGCGCAGTCGAGTTCGACGGGATAGTCGAACTCCGCGATGTATTTGGGGAAAACTTCGGTAAGAATTCGCCGATGGACCTGATCGTTTAGGTCAATTCCCAAAAGCGGATCGTCGCCAGTCCACATGGCATCTTGCCGCTTCTTTAGCTCTTCCGGATCGACTATCGGCGAATGGTAGTGTCCGGGCGGGAAGGCGTGCGTGCCAGCCAGTGCCTGGTTGGACCGTCTTAGCATCATTTCACCGCTCCACCGAGTATCCGCTGACCCCGCCGCCAGATACGCCATTCGTTTTGACTCGCGTCGACCCCGCGTGACACTGTCGAGTATCAGTCCGCAGGTCAACGCGAGGAACGCGAGCAACACAAGGCCTGTCGCCAGCACGGCCGTTGGCAAGCGCGTGACATAGCGCGTTTCCATGAACTCCATGATGACGCCAATGCCGAGCAGCAGTCCGGCGACGCCAAAAAGGACCGCAAAGCCACCAAAAAATGTGGCGGGCTTTACGTCCTTGAACAGCATGATCGTCTTGCCGAGGATGCGCATGCCGTCTCGATACGTCGCCAGCTTGCTCACCGAGCCCCGCGGGCGCTCGAAATACCGCGTCGACCTCTCGGCGAGCGAAATTCGTTGCTCGAGCGCATGAATGGTCAATTCGGTCTCGATTTCGAATCCGCGCGAGGTCGCCGGAAAAGATTTGACGAAGCGCCGCGAGAACGCGCGATAGCCGGAGAACAGATCGGTGGGCCGCGTACCGAACAAGCCTCCGAGTAGCGCGCTGAATGCGCGGTTGCCGAAATGATGGCCGGGTGGATACGCTGCGCCCCTTCCTTCTTGATCACGGACGGCCGTGACCATGTCCAAGTCACCATCGACAAGCGTTCGGACGAGATCCGGCGCCGCCATTGCATCGTACGTCGCGTCGCCATCGACCAACAGATAAACGTCGGCGTCGATCTCGGCAAACATCCTGCGTACGACGCCGCCCTTGCCTGGGTGTGGTTCGAAACGCACGACCGCGCCGGCCGCGCGCGCAAGTTCGCCGGTTTCGTCGGTCGATCCATTGTCGTAAACGTAAACGGCACAGCCAGGTAGCGCGGCCCGAAAATCGTGAACGACGCGTGCCACGGTGGCGGCCTCGTTGCGACACGGAATTAGCACGGCAATTCGGCGCTGAGCGAACATCCAGAACGCCTCCCTTTTTTGTGCACAGCGTGGACGCTTGATTGCCATATCATAGTGTCCCTCGTGTCCCCCCACCCCACTTTGGCCGCGT
The DNA here is from genome assembly GCA_005881895.1 of Betaproteobacteria bacterium. Classification (GTDB taxonomy): domain Bacteria; phylum Pseudomonadota; class Gammaproteobacteria; order Burkholderiales; family Casimicrobiaceae; genus VBCG01. The sequence goes on along the minus strand of VBCG01000126.1, from coordinate 20,099 downwards.
CTCCTACTGCCGCCGACCCGACTGCAAGGCTACCGCGCCTTGCGGTCGGGGCAATGCTCGTCGTTCTCCTGGTCCACGCGGCGTTACTCGCGTGGTTGTTCGTGAGGGCTCGCGAAGGCTCACTGTTCGAGCTTGAGACGGGCGCGTTCGCAAGCGTCGCCGCAGGAGCGCTGGCAATTGCCGGTTGGCTGCTTTGGCGATGGCCGCACCGCACGCGCGTTATTGCCGTGCTAGGCGGGGTCATAACGATCGCCATGCTGTTCACCTTCGGATCGCTCGCGACGGTCTCGCTCATGCTGCTCAATGCATACGTAGTAGGTCGCCTCGTTTCGCGGCCACTCGGCGCCTCTGCCTCGAACGAACCGCCCAGCGTCACGGCGCTCGTTGGCATCGCCCTCTGGACGGGATTCATGGCAGCGATGATTTCGTTCAAGGTTCACTATCCCGCGGTGTACGTGGTGATGCTATTGCTCCCCCTCGTCGCGGTTCCCCACGTTACCGCGGAGGCCGTCGTCCGGATCAGTCGCTCGCTGGCTCGCAACGACACGTTCTCCGCGCGAGAGCGTGCATGGATCGCAGTCGTCGTCGCGCTTGGCATCATCCATGCGCTGCTCGCCGCGCGCCCTGAGGTGGGGTTTGACGCCGGCACGATGCATCTTCAGTTCGCGCAAATTTTGCGTCACGAGAACCGCTGGCCGTTCGACACTTCACGGTACGCGTGGGCGGTCATGCCGCTCGGGGCAGACCTCCAGTTCGCAGCCGCCTTTCTGCTTGACGGCGAGCATGCGGTACGTCTTTTGAATCTCGCGTTCGCCGCGCTCGTGGGCGACCTCGCCTATCGCTTGATTCGGTTGTATGCACGTCGCGAGATTGCCCTGGCCTGCGTCGCGCTTCTTGCCTCGACGCCGCTCGCGTTTCTTGAAACAGGGACGCTGTTTGTCGAAAACCTGTGGACCGCGTTCCTGCTCGCGTCGTTCTACGCAACTCTTCGATTCGCGCGCATTCGCGGGGCTGCCGACGCCGCGGCCGCGGCGCTATGCGCTGCGGGTGCGATGCAGTGCAAGGTAATCGGCGTGGCGTGGGTCATCCCGGTCCTCGCCGGACTCGCAATCGTCATGTTCCAGCGCCGCGATTCCATGTTTACGCGACCATTGGCGATCTGGGCGGTGATCGCCGCATTCATCGCGGTCTGGCCGTATGCGAACGCCTGGCTGCGAACCGGCAATCCGCTGTTCCCCTATTTCAATGCGCTGTTCCGGTCGCCGCTATTCGACGTAGCGTCGTCATTCAACAATGCGCTGTACAACACCCCGCTGCGTCCGTGGAGCCCCTACGCGGCGGTGCTCGACAGCGCGCACCACGTTGAGGGTTCCGATGGCGCCGCGGGCCTGCAGTGGCTTCTCTTTTATCCGCTTGTGCTGTTCGGCGCGCTGCGCCGGCCGCCCCCCGCGTTCTGGTACGCCCTTGCGCTCGCGGTCGTGTTCTTCGCCGCCGTGTATTCGCAACAGTCCTACCTGCGCTACCTGTTGCCGTTCTTCGTCCTCGTAACGGTCCTCGCGGGATGGACGATCGAAACGCTCTCGCATACCCGCGCCGCCGGCATGACGCTGCTCGCCGCCGGCACGGTCGTCTGCGCGCTCAACGTGAGCGTGATCCACACCGCGAGCTGGATCAACACAACGCTGTGCCTGCCGTGCACGCACGACGATGGCGCGCGCGACCGCTTCATCGCGCGCTACGCGCCGCTGCGAACGGTAAGCGACTACCTCAATCGAGAGCTACCAGACGCACGAATCGGCTTTCTGATCCTTAACGGCGCGAGCCCCAGCGGCTATCTTGGATCCTCGCATTCGGCTAACTGGCACGACTGGTCCACGTACCACGCGCTCGTCAACGCTGCGGTCGCCGAAGATGTCGCAGCAGTCGTGCGCCGACATGGACTCACGCACGTGGTCGTCGCGACGGCGCAATCCGACAGCACCAGCGACGCGATTCGAGCCTACGTCGCGCAGCGGACGTCTCCAGTGTGGAGGTTCGACAACTTCGTCGTGGCCGCGGTGCGTGGCGAATGACGCGAATTCAGAGGACTACCGGGTCGGGTTCTCTAGCACAGAGTGGGCGCGTCGGAATGTTCTGGATGTCGAAATTGAGCCAGCCAAGGACGAGCTGGACACCGATCAAAACTGGAAGCGCAGCGAGCATCACCGCGCCCGACGATGTCGCAACGCCCGTCAGTGTCGAGTGAAACCACTTGCCGATGCCGAACAGCGCGCCGCCGCTCATGAGCGCGAGGCCGAGCACGAGTTGCAAGGTCCCGGCATTGAAATCGCGCAGGAAGTACGCGTAAAAAAGTCGCTTCAGAGTTGCCGCAAGATACTTGCCGGGGAATGCAAGCACAACATGACCCACCGAGAGGTTGCTCTTCTCGTCGCCGTAGCACGCCCGCATGGGAACATCCCGCACGACCGCGCGAATCGTGTAGAGCCGGAACAGCATGTCCGATTCGAAGAAATAGTCACGGCTCAACCTGGACAGTGGCAGGCGAGCGAGCGCCGCGCGATGGATTGCCGTGTATCCGTTGGTCGGGTCCATGACGTTCCAGTAGCCACTCGACATCTTGTTGACGAGCGACAGCAGCGCGTTGCCGAACAGACGTGGCCTCGGCATTCGCTCTAACAGTGCGAGATCGAAAAAGCGATTTCCCTTGGCATAGTCGGCAGTGCCCGCGATTAGCGGCGCGACGAAGCGCGCGAGCTCCCGTGGATCCATCTGTCCATCGCCGTCCAGCTTGACGACGATGTCGGCGCCCTGCGCAAGCGCGGCCTGGTAACCGGTTACCATGGCCGCACCCACGCCGCAATTTTCGGGATGCGTGATAACTTGGACGCGAGCATCGGTGCAACCGGCGGTCACGACGCGGCCCGTCTGCTCGGGACAGCCGTCGTCGACTACGAAGATGCGCGCCACCTCAGGACCGATGCCCGCGAGCACCCCGAGGATGTGCGCGCTCGCCCGATAGCACGGGATAACAATCGCGATACGCGTTGCAGATACGGACACGTCAGGATGTCGCGACAATCACACCGACGACGATGATCGCTCCGCCCACAAGCGTTCGGGCGCCGAGCGGCTCGCCGAGGACAAAATGCGCGAGCATTGGTGTGACGACAAAGGCAAGCGAGAAGAGCGAATACGCGAGCACCAGCGGTACCGAGCGGAGCACGAACACCCACAGCACAGTGGCCACGGCGTAGATTGCCAATGCGGCCATCATGCTCGGCGAAAGGAAGCTCCGGACGGTCGTCCAGCTCCAGCCGTCCACGTGCCAGTGGTTCGCCGCCGCTTTGAACAGCAATTGCCCCACCGCGAGCAGGACTACGCAAGCGAGCGTCAGCAGGATCCAGCGAGCAGGCATGCGGCGGTGGTGGACGAAGCGGGAATCCCGCGCAACGTTGCCGTTTATACGGGCCGCCGCTTCTTTAGCGCGCTCCAGGCCGAGACCGCGTAACCCGAAATCGCGTACGCGACAAAGCCGGCGAAAAGCACGATCGGCGGCTGCCACAGCACGAGCGCGAGCACGACGACGACGAGCAGCACCACGACGAAAGGCACGCTTCTCTTGAGATTGAACGTCTTGAAGCTCCAGTACTTCAGATTGCTCACCATCGTAAGACCCGCGAAAATCGTCGCGAACCACGCCCACCAGCGAAACGGCTCGGGGTCGTAGCCCAGGTCGTCGATGATCCATACGAAGCCGGCGACCAACGCGGCGGCGGATGGACTTGGCAATCCGGTAAACCAGCGCTTGTCGGCAACTTCGAGCAAAGTATTGAAGCGTGCGAGCCGTAACGCCGCGCCTGCGACATACACGAATGCCGCGATCCAGCCGAGCTTGCCTAGATCGCGCAACACCCATTCATACATCACGAGCGCAGGCGCCGCGCCGAAACACACCATGTCGGAGAGGCTGTCGTACTCGGCCCCGAATGCGCTTTGCGTGTGTGTCATGCGCGCGACTCGTCCATCCAATCCATCCAGCACCATAGCGACGAAAATCGCGATCGCGGCGTAATCGAAATTGACGTTCATCGCTTGCACGATCGCGTAAAAGCCTGCGAACAGTGCCGCCGTCGTGAACAGATTGGGCAATAGAAAGATCCCGCGGCGCCTGACGCGATTCTTGAGAACCATCCGCTGGGTCTGGAAGTCCTGCACAGCGGGAAGCGTAACAGCTACCGATTGGCGGGACAAACGCAGCGTTCTACTTGAGCTCGGCGAGGATCGACTCGGTCGCGTAGACCACATCCCCTACGCTGGCACGCGGCGTCGCGGTTGGCGGCAAATAGACGTCCAGCCGCGAGCCGAACCGGATGAAGCCGTAACGTTGTCCGCGTGTGAGGCGATCGCCCGTGTTGACGTAACAGAGAATTCGGCGCGCGATCAGTCCCGCGATCTGCACGCACGTAATGTCGACGCCCGCCGGCGTTCGCAGGTGCAGCGCGTTCCGCTCGTTGTCGACCGACGCCTTGTCGAGCGACGCGTTCACGAACCCACCCTCGTGGTACCACGTGTTCGCCACGACGCCGTCCACCGGACTGCGGTTCGAATGCGCATTGAAGATATTCATGAACACGCTGATCTTCAGCGCATCGCGGTCGAGATAGGGATCGCGCACGTTGCCGACCGAGACGATCCTTCCGTCCGCCGGTGAAAGCACGGCATTCGGCTGTTGGGGAATCGTCCGCGGCGGATCGCGAAAGAACTGCAGGATGAACAGGACGACGAGCCAGGCGAGCGCCGCGAGAAGCCACAGCGACGTCAGCGAGAGCGCAAACGCGACCGCGATGGCGATTGCCAGAAACGGCCATCCTTCACGCGCAATGATCGGATGGGGGTAGTTGTCGGACACGACGGCGACGCGGGCACGGAGCTTATTGCTTCAGCGCGTCGTCGATCCGCTTTGCATTGTCGACAGCCTGTTGTTGCACGGCCGACTCGAGACCGCGCGCCCGTTCGATCGCGTTGCGCGGCGTCATGTCGGTGGTGGTCACGTCGTGCGAAACCGAATCCACCGGGGTCGCTTTCGACGCCGGTCCCGTCGTGCCGGTCAGCCCGTATTGCTGCAGCACCGTCTTCAGCAGCATGCCGACAATGACGAGCGCGACGAGCAGGACGACCAAGCCGGCCCATCCGCGTTGGCGCGATCGCGACGCACCTTCGAATCTGATCATTGCCGTCTCCCTTCGTGGCAACCGCGGCAAGTATAGCTGCAAGACGAAAGCAGGTCCCTCCGGCCAAAACGCATCGCCCTCGGGATGACAAGTAGAGTTCAGTTGCGCGTCTGATCGACAAGCTTGTTGCGCTTGATCCACGGCATCATCGAACGGAGCTTTTCTCCGACCTGCTCGATCGAATGCTCGGCGATCAGGCGTCGATGGGCGTTCAGCGTCGGCGCGCCGGCACGATTCTCAAGAATGAACTCTTTCGCGTAGTCGCCGCTCTGGATCCGCGCGAGCGCGTCACGCATCGCCTGCTTCGTGGCGGCGGTGACGATTTTGGGCCCGGTGACGTACTCGCCATATTCGGCGTTGTTCGAGATCGAGTAGTTCATGTTGGCGATACCGCCTTCGTAGATGAGATCCACGATGAGCTTCACTTCGTGCAGACACTCGAAGTACGCCATCTCGGGCGCATAGCCCGCCTCGATCAGCGTCTCATAGCCGGCCTTGATCAATTCGATCAGGCCGCCGCAAAGCACCGTCTGCTCGCCGAACAGATCGGTCTCGGTCTCCTCGCGGAAGTTCGTTTCGATGACGCCGGCGCGGGCGCCGCCGATCGCCGCCGCGTACGACAGCGCGAGATCGCGCGCCTTTTGCGACACGTCGCGATGAACTGCGATCAGCATCGGCACGCCGCCGCCCGCCACATACGTTGAGCGCACGGTATGACCCGGGGCTTTTGGCGCCACCATCACGACGTCGAGATCGGCGCGTGGGACGACTTGTCCGTAATGAATGTTGAAGCCGTGCGCGAAGGCGAGCGCTGCACCCTTCTTGATATTGGGTTCCACGTCGGTTTTGTACGTCGCCGCGATGTGCTCATCAGGCATCAGCATCATCACGACGTCGGCGCCCTTCACGGCTTCGGCCACTTCGGCCACCTTGAGTCCGGCTTTCTTCGCCTTGTCCCACGATGCGCCATCCTTGCGCAATCCGACGATCACTTTGACGCCGGAATCATTCAGATTCTGCGCATGCGCGTGGCCCTGCGAACCGTAGCCGACAATCGTGACTTTCTTGCCTTTGATAAGAGAAAGGTCGGCGTCTTTTTCGTAATAGATTTTCATGGTGAATGCCCCTAAACCCGAAGAATTCTTTCGCCGCGGCCGATGCCCGACGCGCCGGTGCGCACGGTTTCCAGGATGACGCCGGGTTCGATCGCCCCCAAAAACGCGTCGAGCTTCTCGCCCGGCCCTGTGAGCTCGATCGTATAACTCTTGTCCGTCACGTCGAGAATGCGGCCGCGAAAAATATCGGTGAGCCGCTTCATCTCGTCGCGCTCTTTGCCGGCGGCGCGCACCTTGACGAGCATCAGCTCGCGCTCGATGTGGTTGCCCTCCGTCAAGTCGACGACCTTGACCACTTCGACCAGCTTGTTCAGTTGCTTGGTAATCTGCTCGATGACGTCATCCGAGCCGGCCGTGACGATCGTCATCCGCGACATCGTGGGATCTTCGGTCGGCGCGACCGTCAGCGATTCGATGTTGTAGCCGCGTGCCGAGAACAAGCCCGAGATTCGCGACAGCGCGCCCGCTTCGTTCTCGACGAGGATGGACAGGATGTGTCTCATCTCTAGAGTTCCTCGGCCAGGATCATCTCGGTCAAGCCCTTCCCGCCCGGCACCATCGGAAACACGTTCTCGGTCTGATCGGTGATGAAGTCCAGGAAGACGAGCCGTTCCTTCTGCGCCAACGCTTCACGCAACGCGCCCTCGACGTCGCCGGGCTTTTCGATCTTGATGCCCACGTGTCCATACGCTTCGGCGAGCTTGACGAAATCCGGCAATGCATCCATGTATGACTCGGCGTAGCGATTGCCGTAGAAGAATTCCTGCCACTGCCGCACCATCCCCATGTAGCGGTTGTTCAGATTCACGATCTTGATGGGCAAGTGATATTGCTTGCACGTCGATAGCTCTTGAATGCACATCTGGATCGACGCCTCACCGGTCACGCAGACGACCATCGCTCCCGGATTGACGAGCTGGACGCCCATCGCTGCCGGCAAGCCGAATCCCATCGTGCCGAGGCCACCCGAATTGATCCAGCGCCGCGGCTTGTCGAACTTGTAATATTGCGCGACCCACATCTGGTGCTGGCCGACGTCGGACGTGACGAAGGCGTCTCCCTTGGTCAGCTCGTAGAGCTTCTCCACGACGTATTGCGGCTTGATCAGCTCGCTCTTGCGATCGTACTTGAGACAATCCTTGCGTTGCCATTCCTTGATCTGCGCCCACCATGCCTTCAGCGCTGCGGCGTCGGGTCGCTGCGGCGACGATTCGAGGAGGCGCAGCATTTCGTCCAGCACCTCGGCGACGTAACCGACGATCGGTACGTCGACCTTGACGCGCTTCGAGATCGACGAAGGATCGATGTCGATGTGAATGATCTTGCGGTCGGCGCGGTAAAAATGCTTGGGATCGCCGATGACGCGGTCGTCGAAGCGTGAACCGACGGCGAACAGCACGTCGCAGTGCTGCATCGCCATGTTCGTCTCGTAGGTGCCATGCATCCCCGGCAATCCGGTGAATTGCGGATCGGTGCCCGGCAGTCCACCCAGGCCCATCAGCGTGTTGGTGCACGGATAGCCCAACAAGCGGACAAGGCGCGTCAATTGGGATGATGCGTTGCTCAGGATCACGCCGCCGCCCGTGTAGAACATCGGGCGCTTCGCGTCGAGCAAGAGCTGCACCGCCTTCTTGATCTGCCCGGCGTGCCCCTTCGTCACCGGGTTGTACGAGCGCAACGTAATCGTTTTCGGGTAGGTGAATTCGGTCGACGCCTGCGTCACGTCCTTCGGAATATCGACGAGCACGGGTCCCGGTCGTCCGGTCGTCGCAAGATAAAAAGCTTTCTTGATCGTGACAGCGAGGTCCTTCACGTCTTTGACGAGGAAGTTGTGCTTGACACACGGCCGTGTGATGCCGACGGTGTCGCATTCTTGGAACGCGTCCTGGCCGATCGCATGCGTCGGCACCTGCCCGGTGATGACGACCAGCGGAATCGAATCCATATACGCCGTCGCGATGCCGGTAACCGCGTTGGTGACGCCCGGACCCGACGTCACGAGCGCGACACCGACCTTGTGCGACGAGCGCGAATAGCCGTCCGCAGCATGCACGGCGCCTTGCTCGTGCCGCACCAGGACGTGCTTCACTTTGTCTTGCTTGAACAGCTCGTCGTAGATGTTGAGGACAGCGCCGCCCGGATAGCCGAAGACGTACTCGACGCCTTCTTCCTGCAGGCAGCGGATCGTGATTTCCGCACCGGTGAGTTGCATTATTCGAAACCTCTAAATCAATGGACGATTCCAGCCCATGAAGGAGTTCCGGCCGCCTCATGCGCGCGCCGGGCTTCTGCAAACTGCGGAGACGCGATAAGCGTTTGCGCGTCCGTCGAGGCTTTGATCGGGTAGAAAGCCGGCTCCGCTTCACCCGTGGGATGTTCCAAAAGCGCTTGTGGCGCCGCCGGAGGGGCGAAACGGCCGTTTTTTGCAGCACAGCATCCAGGACTCGCGGCCCGGAAACAAAACACTAGCGGTAAATCGGCCGCACGGTCAAGTGGCGGGTGCTTCGCTGCACAATTAGCTGTCAGCCCCGAGTGCCGACTCGCATTGGCCGTCGATCCCCGCGCGGCGGTGCCCCTCGCCGGCTGCTCGCCGTTACTACCCATCGGCGCGAATTACCCCTCTTTGGGGGCAGATAGCCTGGCATAGCGGCGACAGCCGCAAGCGTTGGGGTCCACCAACCGGCCTATAATCGCCCGAATTTCTACAGGATATTCTGAACTGGCCTCACAACAGGAAATTTCGGCCTTCCTTGCGGAAGTCGAGCGGCGCGCGTTCAAGCAGGCGCTGTACGCCGTGCGGGACGACGAAGCGGCGCTCGACATCGTCCAGGATGCGATGCTCAAGCTGACCGAAAAATATGCCGACAAACCGCCAGCAGAGCTTCCAATGTTGTTCCAGCGAATACTTCAAAACACGATCCACGATCATTTCCGGCGCCAGAAGGTGCGCTCGACCTGGACCGTTCTCCTCTCCGCGTTCGGCGAAAAAGGAGAAAAAGATGAAGATTACGATCCCCTCGAAACTCTGCCGGCGAAATCCGACTCGAACGCCGCGATTGATCCCGCCGTCGCGCTCGAGCAAGGTCAGATTGTCGGCCTGATCGAGCAGGCGCTGGCGCGGCTGCCCGCGCGTCAACGCGAGGCCTTCTTACTGCGTTACTGGGAAGAGTTCGATGTGGCGGAAACCGCCGCCGCGATGGGTTGCTCCGAAGGAAGCGTCAAGACCCATTGCTCGCGCGCGGTCCGCGCGCTGGCCGAAGCGCTGTTGGCCAAAGGGGTGAAGCTATGACCTCCCGTGAAACTGAAATCGCAAATAAAATAACGCCTTACCTAGATCAAGCCACGGCTGACCTCAAGGCCGGGATCGTTTATCGGCTGCAGCTTGCGCGGGCTGACGCCCTTACTCGCCTTTCCGATCCGCAGCGAGTCATTGCTCCGGAGCTTGCCCATGCGCTGGCGGGCGCCGGGATCGCGAGCCGGCCAAGTCCTCGGTTCAATTTCAGGTTGTGGCTCGGAATCGCAGTCTTCGTGATCGTTGCCGGCTTCAGCTGGCAACAATGGCGGACGTTCCAGGACACCCGAGAGTTCGAAGAGCTGGACGCACAAATTCTTTCGTCCGACCTCCCGATCGATGCCTACCTGGACCGGGGATTCCAGAATTGGCTCAAGACGTCGTTCGAACACTGATTGTCGCGTTCGCCGCGGCCCTCGTGGTTGCGGCGACCCCGGTCGCGTACGCGCAAATCACGTTCAAGTCCCCGTCCTGGGGCGAATTGTCTCCGCAGGAAAAGCAGGTGCTCGCACCGCTTGCTTCCGATTGGGACAAATTGGATGGCGCGCGCAAACAAAAGTGGCGCGGCGTCGCTCAACGCTATCCCACGATGCAGGTCGATGAACAGCAGCGCATCCAGCAGCAGATGCGCACATGGTCGCAGTTGACCCCGGAGCAACGGGCGGTCGCGCGGCAGCAGTACAAGACGCTCAAGTCGCTACCGCCCGAAAAAAAGGAAGAGGTGCGGCAGAAGTGGGAGGAGTACCAGAATCTTCCGCCTGAGCGCAAACGCGAGCTCGCTGCCAAGCCTGCCAACGGTCGTTCCACGGCGCCGATGAGGGCGCCACCACAGCCCGTGCAGCCGGGTCCGCCGCCCGCGGGCGCGCCGGCGCGATAGAAGTGCGGCGCGCCGGCCTGGCGCGACGCCTGGCGGGCGTGCTCTATGAAGCGCTGCTGCTGACCGCAGTGTTGTTCGTCGTCAATTTCCTGCTGCTGCCGTTGGTCTCGTCAGGTAGCGCGCTGGTTGCCCATTCGCTGACCGTCCCCGATTTGCCGACCCGCGTGATCCTGTTCTGCGCGATGTTCGGGATCGCCGCGAGCTACTTCGGTTGGTGCTGGACCGGCGGCCGGCGAACATTGCCGATGAAGACGTGGCGGATGCGGCTGGTCGATCGTCACGGCGCGCCGCTCAATTACAAGACGGCGTTCGTGCGTTATCTGGCCGCGTGGATCGGGCCGGGACTCGCTCTACTGACGTATGCGCTCTTGCGCCCCGTCGGACTTGGCGCTGTCGCGATTGTGCCACTCGCGCTCAACTATCTCGCCGCATTGGTCGATCCCGAGAAACAATTCCTGCACGACCGCATCGCGGGGACGCGAGTCGTGCAGGACATCTGAGCTGGCTGGATCGATGCCTGAGGTGCGAAGGTGCTTCAGCGTGTCCGATCAGGCTGCAGACTGCGTCTCCGTTGCTCGGGACATCGTCGCGGCCGTGCGCTTCGCCCGATACATCGCCGCATCGGCGTTCTTAAGTAGATCGCTCGCTTCGACGCCGTCGTCAGGAAAGCGGCTGACGCCGATGCTGCAAGTGATCCTCAACTCGCGACCGGCGACCGGCATCGGTTCCGCAACAGTCTCGTGAATTCGATTGACGACTGCGGCGATCGCATCGTCGCTCACATCGGTTCGCGTCAACACGATGACGAACTCATCGCCGCCCATGCGCGCAATCGTGTCGCCTTCGCGCAGGCAGGATTGCAGCCGTGCCGCCACGTTTCGCAACAGTTCGTCTCCGGCGGGGTGACCCAGCGTGTCGTTGATGAATTTCAGCTGATCGACGTCGGCAAATAGGACGATGAACGGCCGGCCCGCGGGCGACGCCTCGGCAATGAGACGCTCCAGCCGTTCGCCGAATAGCACGCGGTTGGGTAAACCCGTCAGCGCGTCATAGTTCGCGAGCCGATGCAGCTGCTCCTGATGAGCGACCGCGGCAGTAACGTCGTGCACGATCATCACGCTGTGAGTCATGTCGCCTTGCTCGTCAAGAACGGGCGCGATGAACAAGTCGTTCCAGAACCGGCTGCCGTCTTTCCGATAATTGCGCAGCAGCACGCGAACCTCGCGTCGTGCGCGCAAGCCTTCGCGGACCGTCGCCATCGCCGCATCATCGCCATCGGTGCGGAGCAGCGCCTGGAAGTTACGGCCGAGAATCTCTTCAGCGGACAAGCCGGTGATCTTTCGAAATGCCGGGTTGGCGTATTCGACAGGACATTCCGGGTCGCGATGATCGACGATCAGGATGCCGTTGACGCTCGATTCGATCGCGAGGCTCCGCAGTCGCAACGATTGCTCCGCCACGCGGCGCGGTGTGAGGTCACGCAGGTGCGCTGTGAATACCGGCTTGCCGCCGGTCGACGCCACGGTGATCGCGAGCTCGACCGGAAATTCGCTGCCGTCGGCGCGGAGCGCGGTAATTTCAATTCGCTTTCCCAGCACGTTCGATTGTCCTGTCGTGATATAGCGATCCAATCCTTTGGCATGCCGTTCGCGATAGGCGACCGGGATGATTTTGTCCGCGAGGTGTTCGCCGATGATGTCTGCGCGAGCGTAGCCGAACGTTCGCTCGGCAGCCGGATTGAAATCGAGAATGCGGCCATCCGCGTCCATCGCGACGATGCAGTCGAGCGCGGAATCGACCACCGCACGGACGCGGGCCTCGCTCGCCCGCATCTCGGACGTCATCTGCGCCGCCAATTCTTCGGCGCGCGCCTGCAGCTTGGCATTGACGCTACGGAGCTTGGCGGCCATGCGTGCGTTTTGATCGCCAAGGCGCGCATCGAAAACCGACGCGACCAGCGTCATTGTCAGCACCAGAAAGCTGCCGCCGCCGACCATGCCCGCGAGCCACCCGGGATCGACGCCGAGCGGCGTCGAGATGCAAATGCTGCCAGGCGCGAACTCGGCGGCCGCCATTCCGGTGTAATGCATCCCACAGATGGCGGCACCCATGATCAGCGCCGCGCCTGTCCGCGGCTTCAACACGCTCGCCGTACTCTGTGCTCGCGTACGAAACGCGATGTGCAAGGCCGCGTACGATGCAGCAATTGCGATGATGGCCGACGCGGCGACGAGCGTTGCATCCCATTCGATCGGCGGTTCCATCCGCATTGCCGCCATGCCCGTGTAGTGCATGGCGACGATGCCGATACCCATGAGAGCCGCACTCAACGTCACCGCGCGCCAACCGGCATTGCCGCGGCGAATCGCCGCGAGCGCCAACGCGGAACTGCCCACGGCCGGCAATAGCGAGACGAGCGTCGTGGGCACATCGTAGGCCAGCGGCACACCAAGATGAAACGCCAGCATGCCGACGAAATGCATCGACCAGATGCCGATGCCCATCGCGAAGGCACCGCCGATCAGCCAAACGCGTGCGGCGCGGCGCGCCGACAGCGTCACGCGCGATCCCAGCTCGAGCGCGGTGAACGACGCGACAACCGCGATGAGATAGGACAACGTGACCAGCCAGCCGTTGTACGTTACAGCCATGTTCGTCGTGACTGCTATTCCCTAGAGACCCGCGAATGGTGAGCAGCACTCGAAGAAACGCGAATCGACGACGTTGCGACCGCAATTATCGTGCTCGATTTTCGGACAGCAGCCGATTGGTAGCGAGCGCAATCGCCGCAGCCGCTTGGCGCGTAGCGATGCCTGCACGCCTGCATCCCTGCATCCTGCATCCTTGCATCCCTGCGGGAATCAAAACGATGGCTTCGGATCAGCGCTGCCGTAGCGTCGCACGCAGTCGACGATTTCCTCTTTGGCCTCGTCGGCGCCAACCCAGCCCGACACGCGGACCCACTTGCCGGGCTCGAGGTCCTTGTAATGCGCGAAGAAGTGCGCGATCTGCGCGAGCTGGATCTCCGGCAGATCCTGCGGCGACTCGATCGAACGGTAAAGCGACGAAAGCTTGTCGACCGGCACCGCAAGGATCTTCGCGTCGCCGCCGGCTTCGTCGTCCATCTTCAGCATGCCGATCGGGCGACAGCGCACGACGACGCCGGTGATGAGCGGCACCGGCGAAAGCACCAGCACATCAGACGGATCGCCGTCATCGGAAAGCGTGCGCGGAATGTAGCCGTAGTTGCACGGATACCGCATTGCGGTCGACATGAAGCGGTCGACGAACACTGCGCCGGTCTCCTTATCGACCTCGTACTTGATCGGATCTCCGTGCATCGGGATCTCGATAACGACGTTACAGTCGTGCGGTACGTCTCTCCCGGCGGTAACGCGATCGAGGGGCATGGCGGTGGACGGTGATCGAAGTCGGGCGGCTCGAGCAGAGCGTTTCGGGGCGAGCTTCTACGTTATCATGCCTCGCGTAGCAGCCGCGCATCCGCGTATGCTTCGAGTGCATGCCGTCTGGCCGGCGCAATCCCTTCGCGATTAGCCCTGACATGTCCAAGCTGACGCTCGTTCTCCTTCTCGCGGCGGCGCCCGCCGTCGCGCAGGCGCCATCGATGGAATCTGCGCCGCTCGTGCCGCCGTTTTCGACGGCCCGGGCGGGTACAACACTGCCCTCGGGCTGGATGCCGATCAAGATCAACGAGCAGAAAAAGCCGACGGTCTACGACTTGGTCGACGACCAGGGAACGGTTGTGCTGCACGCGGTTGCCGACGGCGCTGCCAGCCTGGTCGGCCACCATGTCGCATTCGATCTGAAGGCGGCGCCCGTACTGTCGTGGCGGTGGAAGATTGCGCGGCTCATCCCGACGGCCGACAACACGGTCGCAGGCAAAGAAGATTCGCCCGCGCGCATCGTCCTCGAATTCGACGGCGACAAATCGAAGCTCTCGCTCGCTGATAAGAGCACGCTCGCAACAGGTAAGTTGTTGTCGGGCCGCGAGCTTCCCTACGCGACGCTGATGTATATCTGGTCGAACACCGAGCCGGTCGGCAAAGTGATTCGGAATCCACGGACACCACGCGTCCAGATGGTTGTCGCGTCGAGCGGCGCAGGCGGTGTCGGGACATGGCAAACGGTGTCGCGCAATGCGGTCGAGGACTTTCGGCGCGCTTTTGGCGAAGATCCGGGCAGGCTTACCGGTGTCGCCGTTTTGACGGATACGGATAACACCGGCGAAAAAGCGGAGGCCTGGTACGGCGACATTCAGTTCCAGAGCGCGGCGCGCTGACGATCCGTCGCGCCATGCTGTTTACGCTCGCTAATCGTCGTGTGGAGCTTCGCGGTGAGGGTCACTTCATCGCTCCCAACGCGACGCTCGTCGGCCGCGTCATTCTTGAGGATCGCGCGTCGGTGTGGTTCAACGTCGTCATTCGCGGCGACAACGACCCGATCGTCATCGGCGCGCGCTCGAACGTGCAGGATGGGTCGGTGCTGCACACGGATGACGGAGTCCCCCTCACGCTCGGCGACGATGTATCGGTGGGGCACGCCGTCGTATTGCACGGCTGCACCATCGGCAATGGCAGCCTCGTCGGCATCAAAGCGGTCGTGCTGAATCACGCCGTCATCGGCCGCGATTGCCTGATCGGCGCCGGCGCATTGATCACGGAAGGCAAGACGGTTCCCGACCGGTCCCTCGTGCTTGGCGTACCCGGCAAGGTCATTCGAAGCTTGACGGACGAGGAAGTGCAGGGTCTTCGCGATATCGCGCATCACTACGTCGAAAACGCTCGCCGCTACCGGAATAGCTTCGCCGCCGATCCCCGCTAGGCGAATCCATTTGCGGTCGCCGCTGCATCCAATCGGCTGGAACCCTTTTTTCCGCCATGCGCCGTTTCGCACTGCCCCTTGTGATCCTCGCGAGCGTCATCGTGGCGGCCGCGCTCGCATGGTTCACGTTGAATCGCAGCAGTGGCAGCGCCGAGATGACAACGGAGGTCCGCGCCGTCAATCCGTTCCACCGCCTGGAGATCAGCGGGCGCGCCGACGTGACGCTCGTGGAGGGTGCGAGCGAAAGCGTGACGGTGGAGACCGCTGCGCGCGGTCAGTCGCGCGTGCTCGCTCATGTCCAGAACGGTATGCTGATGATCGACGCGGCGGATTCACGCCGGCGTTGGTGGAGTGCGCTGATCGGGCGGCGGGCCACGGCGAACCCGCGAATCATCATCGCGTTCAAGTCACTGGACGCGATTGCCCTGTCGGGGACGGTAAAACTCACTGCCGACGGCATCAGCGCAACCGATTTGCGCGTTATGGCGTCCGGCGGTAGCGAGCTTCGTCTTGACGACATCAACGCGCAGACCCTTCGCATCATGGGATCGGGCGCGCTCAAGGCAACGCTCGCAGGAACAGTCGTCGAGCAGAAGATATCGATCTCCGGAGCGGGTGAAGTTCGCGCCGACCGGCTCGTGAGTCAGGACGCCGTCGTCGATGTAAGCGGCGCCGGCAGCATTGTCGTCAATGTCGCCAAGACGCTCCGTGCGACGATCTCGGGCGCCGGCAGCGTCGAATATTACGGCGACCCTGAAGTGAGGCAGAGCGTCAGCGGCGTCGGACGAGTGAAGAGACGCCAGAGCGCTGCCGCAGATGGCCCTGCCGTCGCACGCGGGGCGGCGTCATTGCACAGTGACGTTTGACGGAAAATCGGCGAGCGCTCCTGCCTTGAACAAGAGTCGCAGACCTGTCGTGCTATTGCGATCGGGATGCACGCCGGGCAGCACGCGAACATCGCCGACGCGGCAGTCTTGCAAAAGCGCTAGCAGCATGTTGACGACGTCACTTGTTTGATCCGCGCGATAGAGAGGGCAGCGAAATCCTTCCGCCTGCGCCGGATCGAACACCGATGACAACGAAAGACGAAGCTCGCCTCCGGCCGGCGCATCGACAGCGTGATGCGCGCTGACCACCGCGATGGGTTCACCCACCGATGCGCGCATCTTGCGAATCGCGTTGCTCGCGAACAACTGGGCGGAGACTTCGCGTTGCGCCGCCCTTCCCTGCTGCAGCGCGACGCACAGGCGCTTCGGCGCGTGCGGCAGGATGAGCACGGTCGCTCCGCGCTGAGCGAGCGCCGCTCCTAACACGCGGGCAAGCGGCATTCCCCATTTGCCGACGCTGTCGTCCGCCAGCAGGTCGACGCCACGCGCAGCGATTGCCATGCCGACAAGAAAGCGCAGGTGCACGCGCGCGTCGCGCTGATCGACGACGATCGGCGCGGGAGAAAGATCGCGCGGCGTCATCACGTCCGAACCATCGCGCGACTCGCCCCACGCGCAGATGGATGGGAGATTGTTGACGTCGATCGCGTCGGCAGCGACCAGCGTGTTGGCCAGGGCGAACGTTTGATTGCCGAAAAGTGCGCCGTGCTCGCGCAGGAGCGCCGCGCTTTCCGATATGTTCGAAAGAATGCATGACAACGTCGGTGCAACGTCATCGTCGCGTTCTCGTCCTGTGACGATCGTCAACGGAAGCGCGAACACCGTCATTGCCATTGCGGTATCCTCGCTCGCGGCCTCGGCACGCGCGAGCTCACGCCACAAATGACGGTAGTTCGCGGCCGAAGGCGCCGATTCGAAAATTTTGGAGAGCTTCGCGCCGTCCTGCTTTGCGATCAGCGCGCGGAACGCATCGGCAATCGCATCGTTATGCTGCGCGGCTTCAGCGAGCGTCGGAGCGGCGAGGCTTTTCTCGGCGTGTCGATGAAGCGCGCCGGCGTATGGCTCGGCCGCCGCTGCCGGCGGCCACACGCGTGGATCGACAATCGAATTCATCGGCAGTCATCTTAACCCGGCCTCACGCCCTTGGCCCCTCGCCCGTCGCGTGCCCCTGGGCTATGATGATGTGCAAATCATCATGGGAGCCGCAACGTGTACAAGCACCTGCTGGTCGCCACGGATGGATCACGCCTTTCGGGCAAAGCGGTCACGCACGCGATCGCGTTGGCGCAGGCGCTCAAGGCGGAATTGACGGCGTTCTACGCATCGCCGGATTATCCGATGCCCGCGTACGCCGATGGCGTTGTCTATGAGCCCGTCTCGAAAAAACAATACGAGGCAATGGCGACGAAGGAAGCGGAAAAAATCCTGACCGCGGTCCAGCTGAAGGCCGAAGCCGGCGGCGTCGACTGCAACACGCTGCACACAATCGCCAACGCGCCGTGGGAGGCGATCCTCGCGGCCGCGAAGAAAGCCAAATGCGACGCAATCGTCATGGCATCGCACGGTCGCCGCGGCGTGTCCGCGTTGCTGCTCGGCAGCGAGACGCAGAAAGTTCTCACGCACTCAAAGCTGCCGGTCATCATCGTCCGCTGACCCGCGGCCGACCGCCGGTATAAGCACGCGATGAATCCGGGCGTATAGTCACTTGCGCCGGGGCTTGAGCCTCGGCGTCTGTTGCCTTGCCAAAGGGAGTGGCCATGGCAATCCTGCGCGTTGCGGCGTCGCGTGCGATCGTCGTCTGCACGCTTTTCCTCGCATCCGCTCATGCGATCGCCGAGCCTCAGAACGGCTGGTGGTGGAACCCAAACGAGAGCGGACGTGGGTATTTCATCGAGATGACCGGCGGCGTGCTGTATCTCGCCGGCTATATCTACGATAGTGACGGACGCGCAACTTGGATGTCGGCCGGCGGCGCCGTCACCGACCTCTATTCGATTTCGGGAACGTTGCAATCGTACCGCAACGGCCAATCCGTGTTTGGCGCCTATCGGCGACCGGATGCCGCCGTCGATGTCGGTCCCATCACGATAACGTTCAAGGACGATTCGCACGGAACGATGACCTGGCCCGGCGGAACCGTTCCGATCGAGCGGCAGATCTTCGACACCGACGAAGTGCTCGTCGACCTGCCGAAGACCGGTTGGTGGTGGAATCCCGCGGAAAGCGGCAGCGGCTACAGCGTCGAAATCCAGGGCAGCACGCTGTTCGTCGTCGCGTTCATGTACGACGAGAGCGGGAATCCGATCTGGTATCTCACCGCGGGCGCAATGGATTCGCCCACGCACCTCGAGGGCGATTGGCTCGAGTACGCCGGGGGCCAGACGATGGCGGGACCGTATCGGGCGCCGACGTCGCGCAATCTCGGGCGCATCGCGATCGACTTCGCCGCGATCAACCAGGGGACCATTACCTTCACGGAAGGTGCGACGGTCAAGCGACTGAAGAAAGCGCCGGCGAGTTCATCGAAAGCCGGGGTGCGCTCGCGGCGAAGCTCCGTCGTCCCACAGTTCACGGGGCCCACGTGGACCGAGAGCCAGTTCTGGCCGCAATTCCTCTGCATACTCACGCGAAAGATCGTGACGACAAGCGAAGCCGGGACGACCGGCACGTTCACGACAACGGAAACATGGGAGTACAAAGTCCGTTTTGACGTCCTGACTGGAAGCTTGGGACGGTACAGTATAAACGACGCCGAGTCCTACTTGGATTACCGCTACGACACCGTCGACACGTCGAACGGATGCACGCAAAGCGCGAGCAGGGAGTTCTATGCGCCGCTTTTTGGCGAGCTCGATATATCGCCTGTCGGACTGTACTACCGGGTAAGAATCTTCGAACCAATCATCCCGTTCATCGCCGTCACCGACTCGTGTGGTCCTCACGACCCGATGGCGCTGCCGGTGGGCTGGGGACTGAACGGTCTCGGCAGCACGATTCAGCGGTCCAACCCATATCCTGGTTTGCCGTTACCATCCTCCTACCCACGCCCATACATGAAAGTTAATAACACGCACTCGGAGCCGGGCGGCTCGACGATCGAGTGGGGTTTGGATTGCCTCGCCCACGCTGAGTAGCGAGCGCGACGTCGCGGCCGTTCGCTTCGCGCCTGCGCCGCCGGCGAACACAGCCACGGTAGAATTCGCGCTTTTCATGATGGGCTTCGCGTAAAGCCCGTTCCGCAATGCGCGTATCGCGTTATTTTCTTTCTACACTCAAGGAAGCCCCGGCCGAAAGCGCGTCGCGGCCGGTATCTACACGTGGATGCCGCTCGGCGTCCGCGTTCTGCAAAGGGTCGAGGAGATCGTGCGCGAGGAAATGAATCGCGCCGGCGCGATCGAGCTGTTGATGCCCGTCGTGCAGCCCGCCGAGTTGTGGCAGGAGTCGGGCCGTTGGGCGAAGTATGGTCCCGAGCTTCTGCGCCTCAAGGATCGGCACGAGCGCGACTTCGTCATCCAGCCCACGTCCGAGGAGGTCATCACCGACATCGCGCGCAAGGAGCTGAAAAGTTACAAGCAGCTCCCGATCAATTTCTATCACATCCAGACAAAGTTCCGTGACGAAGTGCGCCCGCGCTTCGGCGTGATGCGTTCGCGCGAGTTCATCATGAAGGACGCGTACTCGTTCGATGCCGACAAGGAATCGCTCAAGCATTCGTACCAGATCATGTACGACGCGTACACGCGGATCTTTACGCGAATGGGCCTCACGTTTCGCGCCGTCCTCGCCGAGACCGGCAACATCGGCGGCTTCGCGTCGCACGAGTTCCAGGTGCTGGCGGAGTCGGGCGAAGATGCG
>VBCG01000125.1 GCA_005881895.1 Betaproteobacteria bacterium | reverse complement strand
ATCGCGATCATGCGGTCGGCGCGAGTATCGAGACCCGATGTTTCGACATCGACGACGACATAGCGTACGCCCGGTGCGGCTCGAACAGCGACGCCGCCGGCCTTCGCCGCCACGCTTCAACGCGCCCTGCAACGACTGCGCTCGGCTCAAGGCGCCAGCGCAGACCGCCGAGCGCGCGCGAAAGACGCCTCAAAGATGCCACGTCTCGCGTAACCGCTGCTGCAGCGAGCGCGCTTGCCGGAAAGCCTCCTTCAGCATTCGTCGATCGACCTCGTTGAGCAGCTCGGGCGCGACTCGATTGGCGGCCAGCGGCGCCGACGAAGACTCTTGCTGCCGCAACCGCAGCATTTGCAGGAAGTGGAAGGCCTCTACGGTCGCTTCGACGCGTCGAGCTTCGATATTGAGCCGGCGTCCCGCCAGGCGTAACCGGTTCGCGGTTCCGGTTTCGTGCAGCTCCGGGATTGCGTGGTACACGCGCTTCGCGGCGCTGCCGGCCGAGAGCGCGCCGACGGGAAAGCACGCGGGACTCGCGCCGATGATCGTCGGTCGCGACGTTTGAGCGCTCACCACTGCGAGCTGATTCATTTATCGTTCTCCTGTGATCGCTGCGATTTCATTGCGTGACTTGAGGCTACACTGGATGAATCTCGCTTCAAGTGCGCTGCTAGGACACTTCAGCGTTCTGCTGGTGACAGGAATCAATGGCAGAACCGGCTGCGCCGCTCTGCACCAAGCACGGCGCAATCGTTTCAAGGAATCGAAGTCTTCCAACAACGTTGCACAATTGTTGTTAGCCGGCATCCAACGAGGAGAGAACAGGATGACCACGGTCAGCGTGTTCGGTGGAACGGGATTCCTCGGCCGGCGTTTGGTACGGCGTCTTGCTTCGGAGGGGACGGCTGTGCGCGTCGCGGTGCGGCACCCCGTCCACGCGCGAACCGAGCTACAGGCGGAAAGCGAACGGATCACCTTCTTTTGCGCCGACGTGCGTGACCGCGGCGCGGTCGCCGGCGTCGTCGCCGGAACCGGCGCTGTCGTCAACGCGGTCTCTGCCTATATCGAGAAGGGCGGCGTAACGTTCGAGTCGGTGCACGAGCAAGGGGCAAGAACGCTTGCTCGCGAAGCAGCCTCTGCCGGTGTCGCTCGCTTCGTACTCGTCTCGGGCATCGGCGCTGATGCTGAATCTAAGTCGGCGTACATTCGCGCGCGTGGACGCGGGGAACGGGTGGTTCGGGAAGCGTTTCCGGACGCGACCATCGTCCGTCCGAGTGTCATGTTCGGACCCGGCGATGCGCTGTTCGGCACCCTCGCCCGGGTTGCCCGAATGCTGCCAGTGCTACCGCTGATTGGTGGTGGTCACGCGCGCCTGCAACCCGTTTACGTGGAAGACGTGGCAGAGGCCATTGCACGTGTGCTCATCGACATTGGAACCGCCGGCCGGACCTACGAGCTCGCCGGACCCGACGTCTACAGCATGCGTGAGCTCGCCGAGATCGTGCTACGCATCACCGGCAGACGGCGCTTGCTCGCGCCGGTGCCGTTTGTGGTGGCGGAAACTCAGGCGCGCTTGTTCGAACTCCTGCCAAACCCGCCACTCACCACCGGCCAGATTGATCTTCTCAAGGCGGATAACGTGGCGAGCAGGTCATTCCCGGGTCTACGTGAGCTCGGCATCGAGCCCAAAACGGTAGAGGAGATCGTACCGACGTATCTGCGGCCCGCTTCGAAAGCGGAAGAGGTCGCGCGTTAACTCTCGCCAGTAGCGTTCTTCATCAATCATTACCTTTGGCCCGGAACCTATACGAGTACACCACCATCCCGGCGGGTAAGCCAACGAAAATGACGACCGAGGTAATGATCTGACCCACGAACTTGGTGCTTGACGTGCCTTCTGCATACGGCGCTACGCCGAACGAGAGGGCTCCGTTTTCGGCCATACGCAGTTCTTAAGTACTCATCCTATTAATAGTAATCATCGGTACGTTGTACGACGTTACTAGCACCAGGAACGAATCATTTGCCTTTGCCATCGGCAAGCCGGAACCATGGCGAATCGATGCTTATATTTCGTCGAGTAGGTTCGCGTTTCTTGTTAGGCGTACCAATTCGGTGCCGAATCACCAAATGAGAGGTTGGCGCTTGCACGTTACGCTCGCAACTTTGTGGCCACTTTGAGTCCCTTAGCTTTGTGAAACGTTGGAGGTGCGCTGGTGACGTTCGAGTTGATCAAAGACTTAGTAAAGCTAGTGCTCATCGTCGCCTTTCTCTTTGTTGCACTAAGCGTTTACTTGGGTTGGAAGCAAAGGGCGTGGACCGCGTTCGCCGAGAAACGTCGCTTTTCGATTCTGATGACGCTTGTCCTAGCAATTGTCGGGATCAAAGTGAGCGAGGACGTGGTCAACCGGGAATCGGGGCCGTTTGACGTTCTCGTGTTGCAGTTCATCCACGCAAACGTTGCGTCCTCGCTTACCGGACTATTCGAGGCGGCCACAATCAGCGGCTCAGCCAGGGTTCTGTTGCCGCTTGTGATAAGCATGGTAGTGGCGCTTCTTTGCGCCAAGCGGCGCTTTGAGGCATTGCTGATAACGGTTTCGGTACTCAGCGGCTCCATGACCGTCTATGTGCTAAAGGCGGCGGTCGGCCGCGCGCGCCCGGCCCTTTGGGACACACAGTGGTATTGGGGATCCAGTTTCCCTAGTGGCCATACGCTAGTTGTTGCAGCACTTGCTACCGCGACGGTTATCAGCGCAAATCGAATCTGGCCTGGGTCGCGCAAATTCGTTATGTCGATCGCGTTAGTCTGGGTGTTTTCTGTCGGCATCTCTCGTTTGGTGCTCGGGGTTCACTGGCCTACTGATGTGCTTGCTGCCGTATGCATCGGGATGTTTCTGCCTCTGGCAATTGGTATTGTGCTTGAGTCTTTGTACGCCTGACTTCTCGCTGAACCCGAACGGCTGGCTTCTTTCGTCAGGCGTCAAGTGGTCCAGCACGCGCCCAATTGTCGAATCCTTGCTCACGTGCTAAGCGCGTCGTTCGGTGAAACCGCGTGCTTTCAGCGGCGAACGTCGTCTCAAAGTCTGTGCCTCAAATCGGTGAAGGATTAACTGCCCAGTGAAGACCTCGATTTCCTGGATGTTGACTGCGCTCGCGATGATGCTAATGGCGACCGCATGCGGCGACGCCTACTCCCCGTCGACAGGTGAATCTTCAGAACGTGACAATCTCGTTGGTGCTTGGCGTTCGACGATTCGCTTTAGCAATGGCGCGCTAGTGGATATGAAGGACCTCGAATTCATGTACGTGTTCAACGTCGGAGGAACGATGACAGAGTCTTCCAATTACGACGGGGCACCGCCTGTTCCGCCCGCATACGGTGTGTGGAGAAAAAGTGGGCCACGCCAATTCGAGGCCAAGTACACGTTTTACGTTACAAAGGCTCCAGAAACCTTCGCAGACATCGCGAAAGGTGGTGGCTGGTCCTCGGCCGGGCATGGAGATTTCATGGAGAAAATCACGCTTTCCGACGACGGAAAATCGTACACGTCGATAATTAGCTACGCTGCTTTCGATCGGACCGGAGAACAAGTTGAGGGCGGCGAAGGCAACGGAGAGGGCGCCCGCATGGGTTTTAACGCCATCGAAAAATTCGGTGGCGTTTTACACAGAGCGCACGAGAGGAGATCGGCGACGAAGGAGGAAAAACGATTGAGGTCAGTCGTTCTGACCAGCGAGTACTGCGCACCCGTCCCACGTGCTCAGCGCGCAGACCGCTCCTCCATGACGGCCCGCGCACTGGCTCTGGGCTTAGCAGTCGTGCGAAGCACGACGTATCTGCAACGGATGTGAGCTTCGAACGAAACACGTTGCACTGAATACGACGTACGTCGTAGCGGTGCTTACCCCGAGCTTCGCAGACCGCGACTCGTAGTTGCGCTGCTCAGCTAACGACGGCACTCCGGATCCTATGGAGGGGAACCCCGTTGTGCGGGATGTAGCCCTGATCTAGTGAGAAGTGCCTAACATGCGAACCTCCAGATTCGACCCGTTGCTGCCCGTCGCGCTCTGGAGAAGCGGACGTTCGCGGACTTCGCTGAACGAACAAGAGGCGCGCGTCTCGCGATCTTTTCCAATCGAGCAGCGGGCCGCGTTTGAACTGATGATCGACCGGAGGATACCGACGGCGTATAACAGTCTCGGAATCGATAATTGCTGGGCAGGCGAGGAAATTCGATCATTACGTACCCTGTGGTTGTTGACGTCCGGGGCGCCACGACAGCTGCCGAATCCTTTCGTTATATCCATGAACACCCCATGTCCGAATCCAGTGGCCTGCGACTAGGTTCGATGCGCGCGCACTGCTCGGAGCCCGAGTGGCAAACACGTGTCGATCTCGCGGCGTGTTATCGCCTCGTCGAGCTGTACGGCATGTCGGACATGTTGGCCAATCACATTTCGGCGCGCGTGCCAGGGCAGCCGGACGCCTTCTTAATCAACGCCTACGGCATGCTGTACGAGGAAATCACCGCGTCGAGTCTGATCAAGGTCGATTACGATGGCAAGATTCTCAATACGCCAGATTTCGGATCACTTGCCTACAGCGTAAACCAGGCCGGCTATGTTATCCATAGTGCCGTCCACGCGGCGCGTCCCGACGTGGACTGCGTAATCCATGTGCATACTTGGGCGTCGATGGCGGTGTCGTCTCTCGAGTGTGGTCTGCTACCCATTACTCAGACCGCGATGCGATTTTTGAAGATTGGCTACCACGACTATCGTGGTGTCGTTTTAAGCATTGATGAGCAGAAGTCGCTGGTTCGCGACCTCGGGAGCGCCGAAGCCCTCATCCTGCGCAATCACGGCGCACTCGTAGTCGGTCGCACCATCGGCGAGGCCTTCAACTGGACGCACCGCCTTGAGCTCGCGTGCCGTGCACAACTGGCCGCTATGGCATGCAACGCGAAGTTCGTCGCGGTGTCCCAGTCGGTACTCGAGGAGACCTGGAGCAACTATCAGCCACGAACGCGCAGGGCGTACGGCGTTATGGAGTGGCCCGCGCTTTTAAGAAAGCTCGACCGAATCGATCCCAGCTATAGAGATTGAGCCAGAGATTGTGGTGCGACATCGAGGCTCGCTGTCGTCGCGTCGTAGGCGGAACACGATTTTTCTGGTATTCCGCAGCGTGCTCGTTGACGTCTTTTGTCAACTCGATCCAGGAGACGACGATGCAAGCTCGCCCACTCGCTCACGCCTATTTCCCACTTGGCCCGCGATACTGTCGCCAGACGCGCCGACTAAGTCAACGAATCCTCCAAGGGCTGGCGACAACTTGGCTGACAATCGTCCCGGTCATCGCGGATGCTCAGTCGTACCCAGCGAGGCCGGTACGTATAGTCGTGGCCTTCTCCGCCGGCGGCACGACTGACATTCTTGCGCGAAGCATTGGACAGCAGCTCTCGGAGCGATTGAAGCAGCCGTTCGTGATCGAGAACAAACCGGGCGCCGGGGGGAATATAGGCACCGAGCTCGTCGTACGGTCCGCGCCGGACGGCTATACCCTGATCGTCGACTCAGTTGGCCCGATCGCGGTGAACCCGACGTTGTACAAGGGGCTGAGTTACAACCCCATAACCGATTTGATTCCGATCGTGCAGATCGCTGATGTGCCAAACGTGCTCGTAGTACATCCCTCGCTTGGCGTCAAGAATTTTCAGGAGCTCATCGCCTACGCTAAAGCCAATCCCGGCAAGCTCAATTACAGCTCGACCGGTATTGGAACATCCTCACACTTGTCCGGCTTTATGCTGAGCAAGCGGGCCGGTATCGACGCGATTCACGTGCCATACAAAGGCGCTGACGCGCTCAATGATCTCCTGTCGGGCCGAGTACAGTTCATGTTCGCGACGATTCCATCGGTCATTCAGCACATTCAGGCCGGCAGGCTGATACCAATCGCTGTGAGCAGCGCGAGGCGATCGCGCTCGTTGCCGGAAGTCCCGACCGTTATCGAGAATGGCTTACCTGGTTTCGAGGCGAGTTCATGGTTTGGCTTTTTCGCCCCCAAAGGCACGCCCGAACCCGTTATCACCCAGCTCAATAGGACGGTGAACGAGATTCTCGCCGTGCCGGCGATTGAAAATCAAATGATCCGCGAAGGAGCCGATCCCGTTGGCGGTACGCCAGCGGGGTTTGGGCAGTTTGTCCTGCGCGAGTACGAGAAGTGGATGCTGGTCGTGCGCGAATCCGGCGCGACACCGGAGTGAACGCGCCGATGCTTTCCGTTGTAGATCAGAATGCGCCGGTCATTGAGGTACGGTCGCGTCGCACCTTCGACGCCAATTACCCTGTCAATTTGTAGATACCACTTCCCTAATTCCCGCAAGCAGGCACCACCATCAAGCTTCAGGCGCGTCTACATGGTAAATAGGCATGCGGCAAGGACGACGTGTTGCAGGCCCTGGTCTGAGGCCGCGATCCTCAGTTGACTGAGATGCGCGCGTCGCGGATGACGCGACTCCATTTCTCGCGCTCGCGCTGCGCGTGCTCGGCGAAGGCTTCCGGCGATCCGCCGACTGCCTCCGCCCCCTGATCGGTTAACTGCTGTCGCATGGCGGGCGAGACGAGGATCGCGTTGATCTCGCGATTGAGGCGGGCAATCGCCTCGCGCGGCGTCCCTGCGGGCACCGCGATACCGCTCCACGAAAGCGATTCGTAGCCCGCGACACCCGACTCGGCCACGGTGGGCACTTCCGGCAGCGCGCTTGTGCGCCGAAGGCCGGTGACAGCAAGCGCGCGCAATGTATTCGCGCGAATGTGTGGCATTGCGCCAGGCATGTTCTCGAACATCATCGACACCCGACCCGTGATGACGTCGGGCAGCGCGGGACCGCTGCCCTTGTAGGGAACGTGAAGCAGGTCTACGCCAGCCATGATCTTGAAGAGTTCCGCTGACATGTGTGTGGAGGCGCCTGCGCCGGAGGAGGCGTAGGTGAGCATTCCGGGCGAGCGCTTCGCTGCTGAAATCACGTCCGCCAGGCTGTGCAGCGGCGAGTCCGCCGCCACGATGAGCACGTTGGTGATCGAGGCGACGAACACGACGTACTCGAAGTCGGTCGATGCGTCATAGCCGAGGTTCTTGTAAAGCGCGTTGTTGATCGCCATGACGCCTGTGGTCGCCATCAGCAGCGTGTAGCCGTCGGGTGCTGACCGAGCGACGGTCTCTGCACCGATGTTGCCGGCGGCACCCCCACGGTTTTCGATCACCACCGGCTGGCCCAACGCGCTCGTGAGTCGCTCGCCTATCAGCCGCGCAATAATGTCGGTCGATCCTCCGGGCGCAAACGGCACCACAATGTGCAGGGGCTTGTTCGGGTATCGTTCCTGCGCGCCCGCGCTTCCGGTGCAGATCACAAGCGCAACGAGCAGGGCAAGCACCTTTTTCATTGTGCCAAGGGGAGAAGACTGAACCGAACTAAGCAGAGTATTTCGGATTGTGCCGGCTTGGTCAACGCATCGCATCCTCGCCTCGAGTCATGTCACCGCACGACAACGATCCCCGCCCCATGCCGCCCGTGCGCCCTAGCGGCGAAGATTGCTGTAAGGGCTCTTGCGACCCGTGTATCTTCGATGTGTACGACGATGCGCTCGATCGTTATCGGTCGGACCTGCAAGCGTGGGAGGAACGACAAGCACGGCGGAAGAAGGATGTGTCGTGAATCGCGCCGCACGTAATCCATACCGCGCATGACGAGTAGCCATCCAGCCGGAAAGAACAGCTACTCTGGAGTGCAGTGCGCTACGGCTCCTTCTGGCCCATTCCGTTGAAAAACTCGATGTCTGTGGAAGCGCGATGGCGTGTGCCGGTATGTCGCGGTCTTGGCGAGGGCACGCGCGACATCACGCGCCGGTTCAAACGGACTGCGATCGATCTTGCGGATTATCATGTTGGGACAGCACTTGGGCTTTAACGGGCAAGCCTGGCAGTCGTACTGGCTGCCCGATAACGAAACGGGTTCCGGACGTGATCGTCGAGATTGAATGAGTAGAACAGCTGCCCATGTCCGCCAGACCGTTGTCCCATCACTCCTGCTTCTCTCGTGCGCACACGTTGGCTTCAGCATAGCCACCAACAAGGTTCCTAGCACAAGGAACGAACCCTGTTACTTTCGTAGACGTACGAAGAACGCGTGCGGCACCGACGTCGCTTTGCCAATCCTCGCGCTAGGCTAGTGCGAGGTGCTCGATACCGAGAGCGCCGTTGCCGCCGCTTGGTACTTAGCGCGACACGCGACCGCAGCCTGAGGTCCGACCACCCGCGATAGATCGAGTTCGCGGCCCGAGATTGGCGATTGGTGGATTGGTGTGGGGCTGAGAGAGGAAACAACTTGGTCGAATGGGCGCTGATCATCGCTGCCGCACCCGGTTCCATTCCTCGTGATTGCTTGCGGTCTCGATCAGGAAGCGATTACAGCCTCGATTTCGGCAAAGGTGCGCGCTATGTCATGTATCGGTTGCGGCGGGATGCCCAACTGCCGCGCAATCTGCGTCAAAGAAAAGATGCCTCGAACTGTCAGTTCGCTATTGGGTGCTCCCTTAATCGCTTCGACCGCCAAAGCGTGGTGACGACCGGCAAGCCTCAGTGTAGCAACCACGTCGCCTACTCGGGCCCGCTGGACATCGTGAAAGTCGAGGATTTCCAGTCGATCCGCTGGCGTCATGATGTCGCGTACGACAACTTCGCCGCGGCGAACGCCGCGTTCCCGCGCAAACTGTATCGGTCTTTCGCCCAGAATGTCCGTGGAAGTAATGATCCCGAACATCTGGTGAGCTTGGTCAACGACGAACAAAGCACGCACCCCGCGGGCGATCATCGTCTGATTGGCCTCGTCGATCGACGTATCGCGGTCAATGGTCACGGCGCTGACTCGGCGCAGGTCGGTCATCACCTCGGTCGCCGGTGAGTTGAGCTGCACCGGCGCAAGGGTGCTTGGCACCGGCAGGTTGTATCGATGGCCAGGGTCTGCCTTCGAATGCCGCAAGGGGAAGTACTTCCCGGCTGTTTGGTCGGGATGTTGAGATTCGTACAGCTCCCTGGTCCGGTGGTGGGCCTGAAAAAACATCAGCTTCAGAAAATGGTCTTTGTGGCCTGCGTCGTGCGCCGTCGCGTCTGACAAATCACTCGGCGCCCCAGCGATCGCTCCTCTGTGATCGCCGGAAACTTGGTCATCCATGGTGGTCCTCCTTGGAATGCGACGAAATCGAAAGTCAATTGTCTGATTTCGATCGCAGTCGGTCACCATCGTTCCGGGGAAGGTGTTCCGGATCCATGCAGATCTACACTGAACCAGCAGGCATGAAAGCCGGACGGGTTAACCGTGACACTCCGCTCTACGCTCTCGGTACGGCGGGCGCAGCTAAGCACGAAAAGCGGCCGGCTCATCGAACGTTGCAGATCCCATTCACGTCGTTCGCTCACGGGCTGATGGACGCGCAAAATAGGCGCTCTCCGACTTCCGAGGCCCACCATGACACTCTGTCCCATCGCCATCGCCGTCGGCTGCAAGAAGTGCCCGATTTTCCCTGTCTGCCCCGTAAAGAGCATTATCGGCGATTACAAGCCCGGGGTAAGCGAGAATGAGAAGCAGCAGGCCACCAGTGCGAAGGTGGGCGGTAAGAAGTCGCCGTAGACAGTGCCAAGCCTTAACACTTCGAACGAAGTTACGAGGGTGGATTGTGCATCGTGGGCACGAAACACTCCGTACGAGAGCTACACACCGTTGCGGCATTCGGCAGGCAATTCCTCGCGTTTAGTGCGAGGCTCGTGGTCCTGGACTTCCGAGCTTTTCGCTCGCGGTTCAACAAACCACGTTCGCGGCCAACAAAATTGCGGCCAAGTTGCTTACGGCCTCTTTCGGCATATGCTCTTATGACATTTGCATATTGCCCCCATCGTCTTATAAAATTCGTTCAATTAGCGCCGTGCCGAGTGGGGTTTAAAAGGGGAGCCATCATGGATAGGCGAAGATTCGAGGGTTCTGTTGTGCACGAAGGGGATCACTTCGATTATGTTGTCGAGTGCGAGGCTAATGAGTACGGAATGACATGGTTCGCAACCGTGTTTCGCGGTGCTGAAATCCGCGGGCATCCTAACGGCATACTTGACGGTGTCGAGATTGAGCATCCAGATCTAAGGCGTGTTTTGAACGACATCGTCGGAAAATCAATTCGCGATCGCGTCGGCGTTCGCGTCTAGTATTTCCCTGTCGAGAAGCGAGAAGGCGGGCAGCCAGCCGGTGCGCGAGTCTGTCAGCTTTCGCAGCGCTGATACGCAGGTGCCGAGAGGACTCGGGCGACTATCGCGCCGCGTTCTTTATTGGCGACGGCTCGGCTGGATTTGTTACGTGCTGTCGCGGTAAGGCCCCGTACCACTGCCCTTGGATCGTGTTGACTGGGGATGCCGCGCTATTACTTCTTGGAGGATGGTTGAGGCCCGGGGCTATGGATTAGTCGATACCAACACACCAAAGAGCGCAAGGTTGGCTTGGGCGATCCAGGTATCTTCCCCTGATCTGTTGTCGCAGTTCCCGAGCGAGAAGGACCTCCTCCAGCGACGCTATAACCGGCGCGACCAGAAAGGGGTCACTGGCGAAACGGTCGGCTACGGAAGGCTGATTCGGATCCGCTTCGGGTGGTCGCCGGTGCACGCCGCGCGCCGAT
Source organism: Betaproteobacteria bacterium (assembly GCA_005881895.1). Classification (GTDB taxonomy): domain Bacteria; phylum Pseudomonadota; class Gammaproteobacteria; order Burkholderiales; family Casimicrobiaceae; genus VBCG01. Next base: position 5,292 of record VBCG01000125.1, on the reverse strand, counting down.
GCCGGCATCGCCGACTCACCTGTCGCATCGACGGTCGAGTTCACTACAAGGCTACGATGATGCAGACCGCTCACGGAGTGCAACGCGGGTTGCATAGCCCTTTCCAACTGGTTCTGCCCATCGTCGCGGCACGCCGGCGGACTCTTCCGAGCGATCGAGTCAGTCATCATCCTCACCGATTGGCCGCGGAGCGCCTTAGCCTCTTCGCTGCATTGCACAAATTGATGCTAGAAGCACCTTGCCAAGGCGTCAAGGAATTGCTGCGTTGTTGCGACGCATGCGGGCGTAATGTGGCGAACCTGCAACTGCATTCATACGTGTCTTCGTGACAATGACGACGCTTCGCTAAACGCCATTTCTGCCGGCGCCTGGTTATATACGCGGCCTTTTCGTCGGGAATTGGCGGGCGGTGACGTTGTCGTTGAGGTTCCGGCGTGCGAACCCGACCCGCGCCCATCATCAAGTTCTCGCCGATCGTCTTCAACTAGCGTCCCCGAGCTCACGCTCCGCCATATGGGGCCTGAGTAGCCTACAACCCGACGAGCTGGGCCCGCGGCTTTTAACTATTCTTGCTGCAATGCAACAAGAATAGTTAATTGAGTCCCCATGTAGCTATAGAATCAGATTTGCTGCATTGCAGCAATCCGTCGGGGCGCCATGGAAATCGAAGTAAAGGTTGCGGTGATCACCGGTGCCGCAAGCGGCATTGGCCGGGCGGTCGCAGCCGAATTAGCGCGCCGCAATGTGCGAGCGATGGCATGGACATGGGCGGGAACATTGATGGCGTCACCAGAGAAATCAATGCAGAGGCCGGCCGGCAGGTCGCCTACTCCTACCAGGGCGATACGACAGATGAGGCGTTTCGCGCTTCGGTTTTTGATTCCGTCAGTTTCCAGTTCGATACCGTCACTATGTGCGTGCCGGCCGCCGGCATCACCCGCGACGATCTTGTCGGTGCGCATCGACAAGATCACTGGCAAGGCGCGCATCTATCCAGTGGACCAGTTCAAACAGGTCCTCGACGTAAACCTTGTGGCGCCCGTCTATTGGGCTCTCGAGATGATCGGACGCATCGCCGAAAATCGCGCCGAGCGCGGCCTTAAGCGATGGCATCCGACCGAGGGAATGCAAGGGGCCATCGTGTTCATCGGCTCTGTTTCTTCGCAGGGCAACCGCGGCCAAATCTCATACGCCAGCACGAAGGCCGGACTCGAGGGAGCCGCCGCGACGATAATGAAGGAAGCCGTCTACTACGGCGTGCGCTGCGGACTGATCCACCCGGGATTCACCGACACACCGATGGTGCGTGCAATGGGTGACGACTACATCAGCAGGCACATATTGCCTTACACACAATTGAGTCGGCTGATCCGCCCCGAGGAGATCGCCGATGCGATCTGCTTCATGCTCGCGAACTCGGCGGTAAGCGGCGAACTATGGGCGGACGCTGGCTGGCACGCACCCGCGTAGCGCCGATTCCAACCGAAGCAGAGCGTTGATTCCACCAGAGCCCGGGTGGGCCAAGTGCGCGCAAAAAACTACATGCGTGTCCCGGGGAACATCGTTTCAAAGTCGCTGGCTCAAACCGGTGAAGGACTGATTGCCGAAGTAGTGTGCGAGTTTATGTGCAGAGAACTTACCTGGCGCCGACGCGTTTGACCGTCGAGCTGCCGGGTGCGATGTCTGATGTGCGGGAGCGCAGGGGGGCGGAAACGTCCTTTATCATGACGCCGTAAGACGGTCTGTCTTGTCAATCAGCAACCGTTACAAAGGTTAAGCGAATACGGCGCGCACGGCGCCGGGCTAGAGCTGCAACAGGAGGAAACATGGAGCCACCGATCAAGACGCCCGAGCAGCTTCTGCGCTATCGCAGCCTCCGGCAGATCCTCGCGGACAAATCCGAAAACGTGTATGCGGTCGAACCCGGCGACTCGGTCTTTTCGGCAATTCAGCTGATGGCGGACAAGAACCTGGGCATTGTTCTGGTTGAACAGAATGGGAAGCTGGTCGGAGTGCTATCCGAGCGGGACTATGCCAGGAAGATCATCCTGCAGGGCCGGTCCTCGAAGGACACGCTCGTTCGCGAAATCATGACCACGAACGTGGTGACAGTGACGCCTGACCACACCATCCCCCAATGCATGGCGCTGATGAATTCCGGCGGCTTTCGGCACCTGCCAATCGTAGTCGACGGCAAGACGATAGGTGTCTTGTCCATCCGGGATTTGCTGAAGGAAATCGTCGCCCACCACGAACGCCTCATTCGTGACATGGAACTCGCCAAACTGACGATGCTGAGCGGCGGAACAAGCTACTAGCACGCGCAGTCCCGAGGCGTCGCTCCGCGCGCCCGATGTTCGATTGCAAAAAGGAGTCCGCATGAGTTTCCTGATTGTCCTGGCCGCGCTCCTTTTCCTGATGTTCGTCGCGTACCGCGGCTACAGCGTGATCATGTTCGCGCCGATCGCCGCGCTGCTGGCGGTCCTGCTCACCGACCCTGCGTGGGTTCTACCGATGTTCAGCGGCGTGTTCATGGACAAGATGGTTGGGTTCGTGAAGCTGTATTTTCCCGTGTTCATGCTGGGCGCCATCTTCGGCAAAGTAATCGAGCTCTCCGGATTCTCGAAATCGATCGTCTCGTCGGTGATCAGGATCGTCGGGCGCGAGCGCGCGATGCTCTCGATCGTCGTCGTGTGCGCGATCCTGACATACGGCGGCGTTTCGCTGTTCGTCGTGGTCTTCGCCGTCTATCCGTTTGCTGCCGAGATGTTTCGGCAAAGCGATATTCCGAAGCGGCTGATTCCGGGGACGATCGCGCTGGGCGCATTCACTTTCACGATGGATTCGTTGCCCGGCACGCCGCAGATCCAGAACATCATTCCAACCACATTTTTCAAGACCACAACCTACGCCGCTCCCCTGCTCGGAATCATCGGCGCGGTTTTCATCCTCATCTCGGGACTTACGTACCTGGAATGGCGGCGTCGGCAGGCCGCCGCAACGGGCGAAGGCTACGGCACCGGACATAGCAACGAGCCGGAGCCCATCTCAGAGGAGAACCTCGCCAATCCCGTGGTCGCCATCCTGCCGCTCATCCTGGTGGGCGTACTGAACAAGGTATTCACCGGCTGGATTCCGACGGTATTCGGCAGTGCTTTCACGCTGCCGCTGCCGGGCCATCCTCTGACCATACAGGTCACGCCCCTCGCCGCGATCTGGGCGGTCGAAGGCGCGCTGCTGGTAGGCATCCTGTCAGTGATTGCCTTCGCCTTCAAGACCGTGATGACCAATTTCGCCGACGGCACCAAGGCCGCCGTCGCGGGCTCGCTACTCGCCTCTATGAATACCGCATCGGAGTATGGTTTCGGCGGCGTGATCGCGTCGCTGCCCGGCTTTCTCGTGGTCGCGGATGGATTGCGGGCCATCCCGAATCCGCTGGTCAACGAGGCGGTCACCGTCACGACGCTCGCAGGCATCACGGGGTCAGCGTCGGGCGGGTTGAGCATCGCGCTCGCGGCGATGTCCGAAACGTTCATCCAGGCGGCGAATGCCGCCCACATCCCGCTGGAGGTGCTGCACCGCGTGGCATCGATGGCAAGTGGCGGCATGGATACGCTGCCGCATAACGGCGCGGTGATCACGCTGCTCGCGGTTACCGGTCTCACCCACCGGACGTCGTACAAGGACATCTTTTCCATAACGTGCATCAAGACGGGGGCGGTGTTCGTCGTGATCGCTGCGTACTATCTCTTCGGCATTGTGTAATCACGGCAACGCCGCCGGTCCGGCCTAAAACGCTTGAACACCGAAGCCGCCGTTCTCGAATCCAAACCGGGAAAAGCATGAACGCAACCAACGTCGCCGATCTGGTGGCAGCACTGCATACGTTCGAGCGTGGCAAAGTCGTCGGCGCGCGCGACGCGGTCGCGCTGATCAGGTGCGGTGACGCCGTCGCAACGTCGGGCTTCGTCGGCATTGGTTTCGCCGAGAACATCGCGATCGCGCTCGAGAACCGTTTCCTGGATTCGGCCCGGGACGATCCCAACGGGGTCGGCAGTCCGCGCGACCTGACGCTCGTTTACGCGGCCGGACAGGGCGACGGCAAGGAGCGCGGCCTCAATCGCCTCGGTCACTCGGGTCTCGTGAAACGAGTGATCGGCGGACACTGGGGCCTCGTGCCGAAACTCCAGGCGCTTGCCGTCAGCAATCAGATCGAGGCCTACAACCTGCCGCAAGGCGTAATTACGCACTTGTTCCGCGACATCGCAGCGGGCAAACCGGGACACCTGTCGCGCGTGGGGCTGGGCACGTTTGTCGATCCGCGCTTCGGAGGCGGCAAGATCAACGCCGCGACCACCGACGATCTCGTCACGCTCATGCCGCTCGGCGGCGACGAGTACCTGTTCTACCGCGCATTCCCGATCAACGTGGGCGTGATCCGGGGCACGACCGCCGACCCCGACGGCAACATCACGATGGAGCGCGAGGCGCTCACGCTTGAGGGTCTCGCGATTGCGATGGCCGCGCGCAATTCCGGTGGTGTCGTCATCGCCCAGGTCGAGCGCATCGCCGAGCGCGGCTCGCTCAATTCGCGGCAGGTGAAGATTCCGGGCATCCTCGTCGACTGCGTCGTCGTCGCCGAGAAGCCGGAATACCACATGCAGACGTTTGCCGAGTCTTTCAGTCCGGCATTCTCCGGAGAGATGCGGGTGCCGGCGTCTTCGATCGCGACCATGGCAATGTCGGAACGCAAGATCATCGCGCGCCAGGCCGCGCTCGAGCTCAAGCCCAACAGCGTCGTCAATCTTGGCATCGGCATGCCCGAAGGTGTCTCGAGCGTCGCCGCGGAGGAGCACGTCATCGACCTGATGACTTTGACCGCCGAGCCTGGCGTCGTCGGCGGCATTCCGGCCGGTGGGCTCAGTTTCGGCGCGGCGACCAATGCGCAGGCGATCATCGACCAGCCCTACCAGTTCGACTTCTACGATGGCGGAGGGCTCGACGTCGCGTTCCTTGGGCTCGCGCAGGCCGACCGCGAGGGCAACCTAAACGTGTCGAAGTTCGGGCCGCGGCTCGCAGGCGCCGGCGGCTTCATCAACATCAGCCAGAACGCAAAGAGTATCGTGTTCGTCGGCACATTCACGTGCGGAGGCTTAGTCGTCGGCATCGAGGACGGCCGGCTGCGGATCCTCCAGGAAGGCAAGTCCAGGAAATTCGTGCCCGCGGTCGAGCACCGCACGTTTTCGGGTTCGTACGCCTGGAAGCGCAAGCAGCCCGTGACCTATATCACCG
>VBCG01000072.1 GCA_005881895.1 Betaproteobacteria bacterium | reverse complement strand
GACTAGAACCTATCTCAAAATTGGCTGCGCGGCCCGATAGCTTTGTCGTGTCCTCGCTCGCCCCTCGCTGAAGGTCTATGTACTATCTCGGGGCTCGCTGTGGGCCTTCGCGCTCTCGGGCCGCTCGCCGAGATTTTGAGATAGGTTCTAGGGATTGCCCGGCAGTTCCCGCGTCTCGTCCACCGGTTCTTCGGCGGTGGATTCTGCGCTGATCGTCGTCAGCGTGATGGCCGACGCTTCCGGAATGACGGCTGGAATCAGCGACGGCAGTACGCCCACGAGACGGCGCGCGCCGTTGAAATGACGCTGCCAATACTCCCGCGAGAGGGTGGTTATTTCGACGTCGCGTCCGCGTCTTGGTGCGTGGATGAAGCGATTGTCGCCAAGATACAGACCGACGTGCGAGAACGAGTAATTGCGGGTATTGAAGAAAACGAGATCGCCGACCTGCAGATCGTCGAGGCTGACATTGGCGCCGACCTGGCTCAGTTCCCTCGACGTACGCGGCAATGTCACCCCGGTGACTTGCTGGAACACATAACGAACGAGCCCGCTGCAGTCGAGTCCGCCGACCGGCGTGTCGCCGCCATAGCGGTAGCCAACGCCGATAAGACCGAGTGCGAATTGGCCGAGGTCTCGCGCGTCGTGCCACACCCTTGCGGCAGCGCGAGCGGCGTGTTCACGAGCCGTTTCGGCAAGCGACTGCGTGGCGGCGTCATCTGCCTGCGCGGCATAAGGCAGCGCGGCGAGCGCCATCAGCGCGAAGCGGGACGCGCAATAATTCCCCGATGGGCGGCGACGGGTCCGTCCGGTCATTACGACATTGTCCTAGAATTTGGTGAAACGCGCAAAACGTGCTCACTACGAACCGCGGGCCCGCCGGCGCCGCGCCTCCTTCGGATCGGCGACCAACGGACGCAGAATCTCGACGCGATCGCCGTCGGCAAGCGGGGTTTCGCTGCGCACTCGCTGGCCGAAGATGGCATAAGCGAGCATCGACGGTTTGAGTTCGAACCGGGTGATCAGACCCGATGCGGCTACTGCGTCCGCGACGGTGGTGCCCGACGCGACGGCGACGTCGACTTGCGCCTCGGTCCCCGGTTCGGCGTATGCAACAACAATGTGCATGGGCAACGTCTGCGGCTATCGACGCGATCCGTACACCGATTCAGCACGGCGGACGAATGCGTCGACGAACGTATTGGCGATGTGACTAAAGACCGGCCCGACGATTCGCTCGAGCAGTGGCGTGGCAAATTCGTAAGCAAGCTCGAACTCGACTTTGCACGCGTTTTGTTCAAGGGCGCGGAAGCGCCATTCGCCGTGCAAATGGCGAAAGGGTCCGCTTTTCAGCGTGACGACAATCGACGTCGGCGGATCGTTGACGTTGTCAGTCGTGAACTGTGCGCGCACGCCGTGGTAATCGATATCGATTCGCGCGGTCTTGCCGTCGCCGCGTTTTTCCAGCACTTCGGTTCCACCGCACCACGGCAGGAATTTGGGATAGAGCTCCACGTGGTCGACGAGCTCGAACATTTCGGCCGAGGCGTACGGGACGAGCACCGATTTCTTTACGCGTTGCATCTCGTAGAATAGCCGCAAGTACCGGGATCCACATGAGCATTGTCGAAAATCGAAAAGCGTTTCACGACTATTTTATCGAGGAGCGCTTCGAGGCCGGACTTGCGCTCGAGGGCTGGGAGGTCAAGTCGATACGCGCGGGACGGGCGAATCTCAAGGAAGCGTACGTCGTGATCAAGAACGGCGAAATCGTGCTAATCGGCGCTCACATGAGCCCGTTGTCTACGGCGTCGACGCATGTTCGTCCCGATCCGACGCGCACGCGCAAGTTGCTCCTGCGGCGCGACGAGATCAACCGGCTGATCGGAAAGGTGGAGCGCGCCGGCTACACGCTGACGCCGATTGACTTGCATTACAAGAACGGCCGCATCAAGGTCGCCATCGGTCTCGCGAAAGGAAAGAAGCAGCATGACAAGCGCGAGGCGATCAAGGAGCGGGAATGGAATCGCGAGCAACAGCGGCTGCTGCGCAACCGCGTGAGCGGCGCGAGGCATTGATGGACAACATCGCATCTCGCACGCGCTCGTACGTCGTGCGCTCGGCGACGGCCGCCGACGTGCCCGCGATTGCGGCGATCTACGACTACCACGTCGCGCACCACGCCGCGTCGTTCGAGCTCTCGCCACCGACGGTTGACGACATGCTCCACCGCTTCGAAGCGAGCCAACGCAACGATTATCCGTATTTCGTCGCGGCGCAGCATTCCCAGCGCGTCGTCGGGTACGCATATGCAGGGCCGTACCGAGCGCGTCCTGCCTATCGTCACGCGGTCGAGAATTCCGTCTATGTCGACGCGAACGAAATGGGCCACGGCATCGGCAGCGCGCTGCTGGCGGCATTGATTGAAGAATGTGCAGCGCGTGGCTATCGTCAGATGATCGCGATCATCGGCGGCGCGGATAACGCAGCATCGATCCAGCTGCACGCGAGACACGGCTTCGCGGAGGCGGGTCGGCTTATCGGCGTTGGCCACAAGTTCGACCGTTGGCTCGATACGGTATTGATGCAACGTGCGCTCGGCGCAGGCGCCGCGTTGCCACCATCGCGCCTTTAGAAAGCGATGGACGCAAAACGCGCGCATTCCGAGCTTGGCAAGGATCCGGCGAATCACGTACCGCTGACGCCGGTGACCTTCCTCGAGCGCAGCGCGACAATCTGGCCGAATCGCGTTGCCGTTCGCCATGGTCGGCTCGCCTACACGTATCGCGAATTCGAGGCGCGCTGCCGGCGCTTGGCATCTGCGTTGGCGCGTCGCGGTGTCGGTCGTGGCGATACGGTCGCCGTCATGGCCACAAATACGCCCGCGCTGCTGGAAGCGCATTACGCCATACCCGCGTTAGGCGCTGTCCTCAATGCACTCAATACACGGCTCGATGCGCGGATGATCGCATTCTGCCTCGACCATGGCGAAGCACGCGTGCTCATCACCGATCCCGAGTTTGCGCCGACGATTCGCGCCGCGCTCGGCGCAACCCAACGAAGATTGCTGGTCGTCGACATCGATGATGCCGAAGGCCCTGGCGGCGAACGCTTGGGCGAGCTGACCTACGAGGCGCTGCTAAACGAAGGCGATCCTGCGTTTCCATGGCCGGGCCCTCTGGACGAATGGGATTCGCTCTCGCTCCTCTACACGTCAGGCACCACCGGCGATCCGAAAGGCGTTGTCTACCACCACCGCGGCGCATATTTGAACGCGCTCGGCAATGCGCTTGCGTTCCGGCTCGACGCCGACAGCGTTTATCTGTGGACGCTGCCGATGTTCCACTGCAACGGCTGGACGTATACGTGGGCGGTTACGGCGGCGGGCAGCACGCACGTCTGCCTGCGGCGCGTCGAGGCCGCACGGATTTTCGCGGCGATCCGAGAGCATCGCGTCACGCACATGTGCGGGGCTCCGATCGTGCTCAACATGCTAATCCATGCGCCAGATGACGTGAAAGTGCGCTTCGACCATCGCGTCGATGTCGCCACGGGCGGCGCGGCGCCACCATCTGCGGTGATCGAGTCGATGGAGGCAATGGGCTTTCGCGTGACACATCTTTACGGATTGACCGAATCGTACGGGCCGGCAACGCTCTGCGCCTGGCAAAACGAATGGGACGCGCTTCCGTCCACCGAGCGTGCGCAGCGGATGGCGCGACAGGGCGTGGCGATGCCGACGCTCGCGCACCTTCAGGTCGGCAATTCCGAGACGGCCGCGGCTCTGCCGCGCGATGGATTGACGCTGGGCGAGGTGATGCTTCGCGGCAACACGATCATGAAAGGTTATTTCAAGAACGCCTCTGCGACTGCGGCGGCGTTCGCGGGCGGCTGGTATCGGACCGGCGATCTCGCCGTCTGGCATCCGGACAACTACATCGAGATCAAGGACCGTCTGAAGGACATCATCATCACCGGCGGCGAAAACGTCAGCTCGCTCGAAATCGAGGAATGCTTGTATCGTCATCCGCAGATCATGGAAGCAGCGGTCGTCGCGCGACTCGATCCAGACTGGGGCGAAACGCCGTGCGCGTTCGTTACGCTCAAAAGCGGCGCGAAGCTCGAGGCGACGGACGTCATTGCGTGGTGCCGCGCGAATCTCGCCCATTTCAAGGTCCCGAAAACCGTCGTATTCGGGCCACTGCCGAAGACCGTTACCGGCAAGATCCAAAAGTACATGCTGCGCGAGCGCGCCCGCGACCTCGGCGATTAGCTGCCAACATCGCGCGCGAGTTGTTCCGCTGCGACGCGTCCGCTTCTGACGGCAGCCTCGAGTGTCGCGGGGAATTCCTGATCGGTGTAGTCGCCGGCGAGATAGATTCCCGCGGTGAGCCGGCCGGGATGTGGTCGTGCGGCGGTCGGCGTGCACGAATACGTCGCTCGCTTCTCGGTAATCACTTGCGACCACGTAACGCGTGGCAGCGTAGGTCGAAGCCGCCGCAATTGCGCGTCGACGTCACGCGTGAGCACGTCGTTGGTGAGTGCAGTGTGTGCACCGCTACCGCTGACGACGACGGCGAGGAGGGCGGCGAGCGCTGGCGCGCCCGCCTGCGCGCGGGCAAGAATGTCGCGGCGATCGAATATCCATTGGCCAGGCTTGTCGTCGAGTTGCACCAGCCCTGCAGGCAGGTCGACCGATTCGGCGTAACCGAGATACACGGTGACGATCGGCTCCCACTCGAGCCGATCGACTTCGCGGATTGCACACGCGATCGATTCGTCGGCGCGAACCGCCGGCCCGAATGCGCGCGAAAGCTGATGCGGGGCGACGGCGACCATCGCCGCCGGTGCCCGGATCTCCCTATCCTCGCTCCGTACGACGATGCTGCGTTCGACGGTACCCACGATCGTCGCCTCGGCGCGCAGATGAATGACATGACCGTTTGCGGCAAGCCAACGCGCGATCGCGTGGGGAAACAGCGCGGCCAGATCCGTCGAGGGCAAGAGCATGTCGCTCGCGCCGTCTGCGCCGTCGAATGTCGCCCGCAAGACGTTTGCGAAGACTTGCGCCGATGCGCGTGCAGGCGGCGTGTTGAGCGCGGAAAGGCAGAGCGGCATCAGCAAACGCTCACGAGCGCGCGTGGGCAGCGCGGCCATCAACTCTGCCGCCGTCGTCCCGGCGCCGACTCGATATCCGCCTTTTCGTAATCGGGCGAACCAGCGCGCAGTGGCGATCCGATCGCGCCACGACAAGCCTCGCGCGGACATGAGGCCGGCGAAGAGCGCGAATGGTGGAGGCGAACGCCACGCACGAAGCATGATGGCGTCGTGTTGCGTTTGGGCAAACGGCGAAATCGCGAGCGGCCGCTGAACGAATGGCGATTTGCTCACATTGCCATTGACGAACGCGAGACTTCGCAGCGTTTCAGCATAAGCGCCGAGCAAGACATGCTGTCCGTTGTCGAGCGGCAGCCCGTCGCGGACGACGCGCCGCGCGCGACCCCCGAGGTCCTGGGCCGTTTCGTACAGTGCAATTCGGTATCCAGCCTTGGCGAGTGCCAGCGCCGCGGCGCAACCGGCCCAGCCGCCGCCGATGACCGGAATCGTTACGCGCTCTTTCGTGCGGTCTTCCACGCGATCCACAACTTCCGCAGCGGAGTCAGCGACGTCCGTCGATCGAGCACGTTGAAGCCGTCGTGGGCAATCTCGTCGAGGAGCGTTCGGTAGATCGCGGCCATGATCAAGCCGGCGCGCTGCGAACGGCGATCGCGTGGGTCGAGCTTCGCGAGCGCTCGCGCATACCACGCGCGCGTCCGGACAGCTTCGAACGCCATCAACCGGCGAAATGCGTCGCTCCCCTTGCCGCCGAGCAACGACGAGGGCGCGACTTCGAAGCGCGCGAGGTCGTCTTGCGGCAAGTAAATGCGCCCGCGGCGCGCATCCTCGCCGACGTCGCGAAGAATGTTCGTCAATTGAAACGCGATGCCGAGATCGCGCGCATAGACGCGGGTGTCCGGATGATCGTAACCGAAGATTTCGGCGGACATGAGCCCGACGACGCCCGCAACGCGATGGCAATATTGCTCGAGCGAGGAGAAGTCGAGATAGCGATTCTGCTCGAGGTCCATCGTCATGCCGTCGATGACGGTCTGGAACTGCGCTTCGGGCAGCGCGTAGCGCGTAATGACCGGTTGCAGCGCGCGCGCTACCGGATGTTGCGCCGTTCCGGCATAGGCGAGCCCGATTTCCTGCCGCCACCACGCGAGCTTCGCGCGCGCAATATCGGGGTCGGTCATGTCGTCGACGACATCGTCGACTTCGCGGCAGAACGCATACAACGCCGTGATCGCACTGCGGCGTTCGGGCGGGAGAAAGAGAAAGCTGTAATAGAAGCTCGAGCCACTTTGTGCCACCCGGTCGCGGCAATATTTGTCGGGATTCATGCTGACGCCGGGCGCGAGGACGCGCGCCGCGGCACGAGGGCGCGAAACGCCACGGCAACCCAATCGTGCGCGGTCAGGCGAAGCGGCGCCCCGAATACATCGCCCTTCCGCGCGTCGATGCGATCCAATACGCGCAAGCCACCGGCAATGATTCCTTTGAGCTCGAGCGCGAGACGCAACGGCAACACGTGCGTCAGGGGCTGGCCCGCTTCGAGCAACGCGCGGGCGCGCGCCGTTTCGAACGCCAACAAGGCGCGCCATTTTTCATCGGCGCGGCCGTCCGCGATCTGCGACTCGGTGACATCGAATCGCGCAAGGTCTTCCTGTGGCACATAGATCCGACCGCGTCGGTAATCCGCCGCAACGTCCTGCCAGAAGTTGGTCAGTTGCAACGCGGTGCAAATCGCATCGCTCGCGGCGAAATTGGCGGGCGATTGTGCGATGGCCTGCACGCCGTAAACCGCCAGTACGAGGCGGCCAATGGGACTCGCAGAGCGACGACAATAGTCTTGCAAATCGGCAAACGTCGCGTAGCGCTTGACGGTGACATCCTGCGTAAACGCGCTCAGCAAATCGCGAAATGGGGCCAACGGCAGCGCGTGGGCGCGGACGGCGAGCGCGAGATCGGCGAGCTGCGTCGGCGTGTCGCCATGTTCGATGGCGTCGAGCGCCGCTCCACAGGTCTCGAGGGCGGCAAGGCGCGCCGGCACGTCGCAATCGCCCTCGTCCGCAATATCGTCGGCCGCGCGGGCGAATCGGTAGATCGCCACGATGGCGCCGCGATAGCGCGCCGGGACCATTTTGGAAGCGACGGGAAAATTTTCGTAATGACCGACGGACACGTGCTGGACCGGAAACGTGGCAACAAAACTTTGCGCGGTTAATGGGCACCATCAGTTGCCACCATCGATGGCTGCCATCGGTGGCGGCACAGCAGAGCTTCGACTATACTTATTGGTTTGGCGACGGCGGCTGCAACGCGCGAAAGTGGCGGAATTGGTAGACGCACCAGCCTTAGGAGCTGGCGGGGCAGCCCGTGGGGGTTCGAGTCCCCCCTTTCGCACCAGGAATTAGGGTCAGACTCGAATCTCGGTCGGCACTCGATCGGCTCGAAACGTGATTGAAATTCGAGTCTGACCCTAATTTCCTGGCAGGAATCTAGCAAGGATTGTCGACGCATGCAAACCACAGTGGAATCGCTCGGCCAGCTCACGCGACGCTTGAACGTCGCGGTACCCGTCGCGCAAATCGAAGGCGAGGTGCAGAAGCGACTTGCCCGGCTTGCCAAGACTGCGAAGGTTGCCGGCTTTCGTCCGGGCAAGGTGCCGCTCAAGATGGTGGCGCAGCAATATGGTCAGCAAGTCCGTTCGGACGTCATATCGGACGCCGTCAACGAAACGTTCAACGATGCGGTGCGCGCCCAGAACCTGCGTGTCGCAGGGTACCCGCGGATCGAGCGACGCGACGACGCCGCCTCGTCGCAGGAAGCGCTGGAATTCTCGGCGGTGTTCGAGGTGTATCCCGAAGTCTCCATTCCCGATGTGGCGGGCGTGGTGGTCAATCGCCCCAAAGCGGAAGTGACCGCGGCGGACATCGATCGCACGCTCGAAGTGTTGCGCAAGCAAAAGACAACGTTCACGCCCACCGCGCGCGCCGCGCAAACCGGCGATCGAGTCGTTGTCGATTTCACTGGCACGATCGATGGTGTCGCCTTTCCCGGCGGTCAGGCGCAGGACTTTCCGATCAATATCGGCGAAGGGCGCATGCTGCCCGACTTCGAGGCGGCCACGACGGGCATCAGGGCCGGCGAGACGCGCACGTTTTCGCTGACGTTTCCGCCCGACTACCACGGCAAGGAAGTGGCCGGCAAAGTTGCGCATTTCACGTTGACGGCGAAAGAAGTCGCGGAGCCGCACGTGCCGCCGCTGGACGACGCGTTCGCGAAGGCGTTCGGCATCGCGAGCGGAAACGTGCCCGCGCTTCGCGCCGAAGTCGAAGCGAACCTAAAGCTCGAGCTCAAGCGCAAGATCGAGAGCGTCGTCAAAGAGCAGGCGCTCAAAGGATTGCGCGAGCAGGCGCAATTCGCGTTGCCGCAGTCGCTCGTGCAGCTCGAAGCACAAGGCTTGATGCGGCGGATGGCGCAGAACTTGCGGCAGCAAGGCGTCAAGGCGGAGGACATCAAGCTCGAGACCGAGATGTTTCGGACTCAGGCGGAGCATCGCGTCGCACTCGGACTGATTGTCGGCGAGCTCGTGCGTAACGAGGGTCTGCAGGCGCGCCCCGAACAGGTCAAGGCGATGGTGCAGGAGATTGCACAGACGTACGAGCAACCCGAAGCGGTGGTCCGCTGGCACTTTGAAAAGCGCGAGCGGCTCGCCGAGTTCGAGGCGCTGGCGGTCGAGCAAAACGTCGTTGATTGGGTGCTGGCGCGAGCACGTGTGAACGACGTTCCGACGACATTCGAGGCGTTGATGACGCCGGCCAACGCGTAGCGGCGTGCTACTGTCCGTGTTGCTTTGCAGCACGCCGCCGCATCGAACCGCCTGATCGAATCCGTCAGCCGTTTACACTTCGGTCCTTGACGTTGGCGGGACGCGGTCCCATCTTAGTAGTTCATGACGCTGCAGGGCGCCGGCACTCTCTATTTTTCGAAGGACAGCATTGATATGAACGAGACAAGAGCACTCGGGCTCGTGCCGATGGTCATTGAACAAAGCGGACGCGGCGAGCGGGCCTATGACATTTACTCGCGCCTGCTCAAGGAACGTGTCGTATTTCTAGTGGGCGCGGTCGACGACAACACGGCCAACCTGATCGTCGCGCAGATGCTCTTCCTCGAATCGGAGAACCCGGACAAGGACATTCATTTCTATATCAACTCACCCGGCGGATCGGTGTCTGCCGGCATGGCCATCTTCGACACGATGCAGTTCATCAAACCCGACGTCTCGACGTTGTGCGTCGGGATGGCGGCATCGATGGGCGCGTTTTTGCTTGCGGCCGGCGCGAAGGGCAAGCGCTTCGCGCTTCCCAATTCCACGGTCATGATTCATCAGCCGTCCGGCGGGTTTCAGGGCGCGGTGTCCGATATCGAGCGACACGCGCAATTCGTCATTGATCTCAAGCAACGCTTCATCGCCTTGATGGCTCAATTCACCGGTCGTACGAAAGAACAGGTCGAGCGCGACCACGACCGCGACAACTTCCTCTGGGCCGAGGCGGCAAAGCAATACGGGATCATCGACCAGGTCTTGCAAAAACGGGTGTGATCCGCGTAAAGTGACCCTGCACCCTATCGACGGACACGACAAGCGGACTTATCCAAGTGGCTGACAAATCCGCCGGCGACAAGCTGCTGTATTGCTCTTTCTGCGGCAAGAGCCAGCATGAGGTGCGCAAATTGATCGCCGGCCCTTCGGTGTTCATTTGCGACGAATGCATCGAACTCTGCAACGACATCATCCGCGAGGAAGGGGCCGGTAGCGAGGCAGCCCGCGCCGACCGGAACAAGCTTCCGACGCCGCACGAGATCCGGCAGATCCTCGACCAGTACGTCATCGGCCAGGAACCGGCGAAGAAAATTCTTTCAGTCGCCGTTTATAACCATTACAAAAGGCTGGAGTCGGGCGCGAAGGATGACGACGTCGAGCTCGCGAAGTCAAACATCCTGCTGATCGGCCCGACGGGCTCGGGGAAGACGCTGCTGGCGCAAACGCTGGCGCGGCTCCTCGATGTGCCGTTCGTGATTGCCGACGCAACGACGCTCACCGAGGCCGGGTATGTCGGCGAAGACGTCGAGAACATCATTCAGAAGCTGCTGCAGAAATGTGACTACGACATCGAGAAGGCGCAGCGCGGCATCGTCTACATCGACGAAATTGACAAGATCTCGCGAAAAAGCGACAACCCGTCGATCACGCGCGACGTTTCCGGCGAGGGCGTCCAGCAAGCGCTGCTCAAGCTGATCGAAGGCACGATTGCAAGCGTCCCTCCGCAGGGAGGCCGCAAGCACCCGAATCAGGAATTCGTCCAGGTCGATACGACCAACATTTTGTTCGTGTGCGGCGGCGCGTTCGACGGTCTCGAAAAGATCATCCGCCAGCGGACTGCGAAGACTGGGATCGGTTTCGGCGCCGAGGTGGCGAGTCCGGACGATCGCAAGAACATGACCGTGCTGCTGCGCGAAACGGAGCCGGAGGACCTGATCAAGTTCGGGTTGATTCCAGAGTTCGTCGGGAGACTGCCCGTTGTGGCGACGCTCGACGAGCTCGACGAAGCCGCATTGATCGAGATCCTCGTCGAGCCGAAGAATGCGCTGATCAAGCAATACCACAAGATGTTCCGGATGGAAGGCGTCGAGCTCGAGGTGCGCGAGCTTGCGCTCCGTGCGATCGCGCGTAAGGCGCTCGCACGCAAGACTGGTGCGCGAGGGTTGCGCTCGATATTGGAGCAGGTGCTCCTTGACGTGATGTACGACTTGCCGTCGCTTTCCAATCTTTCCCGCGTCATCGTTGACGAGTCGACGATCAACAACGACGGCAAGCCGTTGCTGATGTTCGCGGAGCCGCATTACTCCGTCGGCGCGGGCTGATTTAGGGTCAGACTCCCATTTCGCTTACGGAGACATAGGTCGCCTCCCAATGGAAATGGGAGTCTGACCCTATAGCCCTCGTAGCGCCGCCCCATACTGATTGCGGCCGCGGAGAACCCCGCTTCCGCACTCGGCTAGAATCACGTTAACGATCGCCGTTCCTATATCCGAGATCGCCCTTTCGAGTTGTATTGAACGGGTTGACGTGGTGAGGCACGCGTTTTGCACGTGGTCTTCCAGCGATGCCCGCCACACCGGCGTTTTGCGGTAATTGTCGTTAAACCTACGCAAATAGCGGTCTTTCTGCATCAGGCGGCGCTTTGGCTTGACAGCGGCCCTCGGCGGCCCCATTTTCATCAGGCGATCATTTACTGAGACTCGAATGCCTACAGACCTTCTTCCGTCCAAAGACATCACCGCGCTGCCGTTGCTGCCATTGCGCGACGTCGTCGTGTTCCCCCATATGGTGATCCCGTTGTTCGTCGGGCGCCCCAAATCGATCAAGGCGCTCGATGTGGCGATGGACGCCGGAAAGCACATTCTGCTCGTCGCACAGCGTCAAGCGGCGAAGGACGACCCCGCCGCCGACGATCTCTACGATATCGGCAGCATCGCGACGGTGCTGCAAATGCTGAAGCTCCCCGACGGCACCGTTAAGGTGCTGGTTGAGGGTACGCAACGCGCGCGAATTGTGCGGGTGGAGGAGCGCAGCGAATACCTGGCCGCCGATGCGCATACCATCCCTGCCGACCCCGGTCAACCGCACGAGATTGAGGCGATGCGCCGAGCGCTGCTCGCGCAGTTCGATCAATACGTAAAGCTCAACAAGAAGATCCCGCCCGAAATTCTTACGTCAATGTCGGGTATCGATGATGGCGGCCGCCTCGCCGACGCCATCGCCGCGCATTTGCCGCTCAAGCTCGAACAGAAGCAGCAAATCCTCGAGATGAGCGAAGCGGGCAAGCGGCTCGAGCACTTGCTGGGTGTGCTCGAAGGTGAAGTCGACATTCTTCAAGTCGAGAAGCGCATCCGCGGTCGCGTCAAGCGCCAAATGGAAAAGAGTCAGCGCGAGTATTACCTGAACGAGCAGGTCAAGGCCATCCAGAAGGAGTTGGGCGAAGGCGACGAGAACGCCGATCTCGACGAGATGGAAAAGAAAATCAAGGCCGCGCGGATGTCGAAGGAAGCCGAAACGAAGGCACTGTCGGAGATGAAAAAGCTCCGGATGATGTCGCCGATGTCGGCCGAGGCGACCGTCGTGCGCAATTACATCGACACGCTGCTAGGTCTGCCTTGGCGCAAAAAGAGCAAGATCAGCAAGGACCTTGCCAACGCGGTAAAGGTGCTCGATGCCGATCACTACGGCCTCGAGAAGGTCAAGGAGCGGATCGTCGAATACCTCGCCGTGCAACAGCGCGTCGATCGTTTGAAGGGGCCGATCCTATGCCTCGTCGGACCCCCCGGTGTCGGCAAGACATCGCTCGGCCAATCGGTCGCACGCGCGACGGGTCGCAAATTTGTCCGCATGAGCTTGGGCGGTGTGCGCGATGAAGCGGAGATTCGCGGCCATCGCCGCACCTACATCGGCTCGATGCCCGGCAAGATCCTGCAGAACATGACGAAGGTCGGTGTGCGCAATCCGCTGTTCTTGCTCGACGAAGTCGACAAGATGGGAATGGACTTCCGCGGCGATCCGTCGTCGGCGTTGCTCGAAGTGCTCGACCCCGAGCAGAACAACACGTTTGTCGATCACTACGTCGAAGTCGAGTACGACTTGTCCGATGTGATGTTCGTCGCCACCGCCAACAACATGAACATTCCGGCGCCGCTGCTCGACCGGATGGAAGTGATCCGCCTTTCCGGTTACACCGAAGACGAAAAGATCGCGATCGCGCGGCAGTACCTGCTGCCGAAGCAGATGAAGAACAACGGCATTCGCCCCGAGGAGTTGCATGTCGCGGAAAGCGCGCTGCGGGACATCGTCCGCTATTACACGCGCGAAGCCGGCGTGCGCAATCTCGAGCGAGACATCAGCAAGATCTGCCGCAAGGTCGTCAAATCGTTGTTGCTGAAAGAGAGCGAAGGCAAAGTGCGTCGCGCGAAGGGGCCCGTCGATATCAACTCGAAGAATCTCGACAAGTATCTCGGCGTCCGCCGCTTTACGTACGGCATCGCGGAGCGCAAGAACCAAGTGGGGCAAGTCACGGGACTCGCGTGGACGGAGGTCGGCGGCGATTTGCTGACGATCGAAGCGGTGTCGCTGCCAGGCAAAGGCAAGACGACGACGACCGGCAAGTTGGGCGAGGTGATGAACGAATCGATCGCGGCCGCCTTGTCGGTGGTTCGGCACCGTTCGCGGCAGCTCGGCATTCCGACGGACTTCTATACGAAGACGGATCTGCATATCCACTTGCCCGAAGGCGCAACACCGAAGGACGGACCTTCCGCCGGCGCGGCCGTATGCACAGCGATCGTTTCGATCATGACCGGCATACCGGTGCGCTGCGACGTGGCGATGACCGGTGAGATCACGTTGCGCGGCGAAGTGCTGCCGATCGGCGGGCTGAAGGAGAAATTGCTGGCCGCCGGTCGGGGTGGCATCAAGACGGTGCTGATTCCGGAAGAGAACGTGAAGGATCTCGTCGAAATTCCGGACGAGATCAAGAATCGTCTTGACATCCATCCGGTGCGTTGGATCGAGCAGGTGTTGGAACAAGCGCTCGAATCCCAACCAGTGCCGCTGCCCGAAGAAAAGGAAAAGGCCGAAGAGGCGGTGCCGCCCGCGACGCCGTCGGACGGCAGCGCTGCCGTCATCAAGCACTGACCTCGCAAGACAGGGGAAACGGTCAGTCGACCGGCGCGCTCTGAACGGGTGCGCGCCGGCATTTGTAATGGCGTCCGCCAGGGGCATTAAGGGAGTCCGCGTGAACAAATCGGAAATGATCGATGCAATCGCCCGGCACGCCGACATTTCGAAAGCTGCCGCCGGCCGTGCGCTTGATGCGGCGGTGAATGCGATCAAGACGTCGCTCAAGAAAGGCGACATCGTCACGCTCGTCGGCTTTGGTTCGTTCTATGTCGGCAAGCGCAATCCGCGGGCGGGACGCAATCCGCGAACCGGCGCCGCGATCAAGATCAAGGGCGCCAAAGTGCCGAAGTTCCGGCCTGGAAAAGCCTTGAAGGATGCGCTAAACTAGCCCGTTTTCGCGCGGTCCAAGCGACGTGGTTTTCGTATCGACGTTTCGACCTGCGCGGGTGCTTAGCTCAGTTGGTAGAGCGTCGCCCTTACAAGGCGAATGTCGGCGGTTCGAGCCCGTCAGCACCCACCAGCAGGGTGACCCCATTAGGAGTGGTAGTTCAGTTGGTTAGAATACCGGCCTGTCACGCCGGGGGTCGCGGGTTCGAGTCCCGTCCACTCCGCCATAGTTAGCGTCGCGCGTGACCGGGGCTTTTCGTTTTGTGCCACTTTTGTGCCACTTTCATTCTACCTGCCTGATTTCTATGCGGCTTTGCGGCGAATGATCGTCAACGGCACGGTCGTGCGACGCTCGGTTTCAAGAACGCGCTCGGCAGCTTCAATCAGGCGCACGACCTCCGCCACCATATAGCGTTGCGTCACCGTTCTTGGCCGGTGCCCGAGCAGGACCTGGCAGTCGCCGAAGGTCGTGCCAGCGGCCTCAAGGCGATGGCCGAAGGTGTGCTTTAAATCGTGTACGCGCACGTTCGCATAGCCCGATGGCGCCGGTTCTCCCTTACGCTCTTTCCACTTTTCCGCCGCGCGAGACCGTGCGAGACGCCAAGCTCGTTGCGTCATTCGGGGAAGGGGCCGGCCTTCGTGGGGAAAGACCCATACCGGATGCAGGCCACGCTGGCCTTCGATGACACTTCGAGCCACGCCGTTAAGCACGACCAGACGAT
>VBCG01000213.1 GCA_005881895.1 Betaproteobacteria bacterium | reverse complement strand
CCTGCGCATCCTGCTTGCGGTCAACGCATTGGCGCTGGTCGCGGCGTTTGCGCGCGAGCAGCACTGGAACGCACTTCCCAACGAATGGATCGCGCTCACGAGCTACGTCGAGCCGTATCTGCTGTTCGAGCTCGCTGTTCTCTGGCTGGCGGCGCCGTGGCTGTCGCGCCAATCATATTCGGCCGGCGTCATTGTGATCGCGCTAGTCACGATCATTGTCGGGATTGCGGTACACATGCTGATCGAACGGCTGTTGCCCGGTCAAGCGGGGTCGCTTCCGCGTCAACTTGTCTTCGGTCTGGCAATGGCGCTGGTGTTGATTGCCTAT
>VBCG01000212.1:614-4450 GCA_005881895.1 Betaproteobacteria bacterium | reverse complement strand
CGCAACGCGCCGAAGCGGCGCTCGAGGATCTGGCCGAGCTGTTTCGCGTCTTGATGCGCGACAACCGCGACCTGACGCCGCTCGAAGACGAGGTACTGCTATGCCGCCAATACCTCGATCTCGAGAAGCTGCGGCTCGGCGATCGATTGATCGTTGACTGGAATGTGAAGAGCATGCCGGGCGATGCGCTCGTTCCGCCATTGGTGTTGCAGCCGCTGCTCGAGAATGCCGTGTACCACGGGATCGAGCCGTCGAGCGATCCGGGCACGGTTTCGATCAACCTCTTTCTCTCGAAAGGCGAGGTTCATGCGATTCTGAAGAATCCTGTTTTTCTGAGCGGGCGCCGTCATCAATCAGGCAACAAGATGGCGCTCGACAACGTCCGCGAAAGACTCGCGCTGCATTTCGATGCGGAAGCGAGCCTCGAATCGCGTGCGACGAAGGAAGGCTACGAAGTGCATATTCGAATGCCTTATCGAACGAAGAAGCCGGAAGTCTCGGCAAATGCGAAGGAAGCGACGCGCACGGTCGCGAAGCCGCGCAACGGCGCGCATCGATTGCGCGCAACGCTCGGGCCGCGTGGTGTTGCGGGAACGGAGGTGGTACGTGGGTGAGACTGCGCTGCGCATTTTGATCGTCGATGACGAGGCGCCCGCACGGCGGCGTCTTCGCGAGCTGCTCGACGACTGTATGTGTGCATTGCCGTTGTCGATCGTCGGCGAAGCGCAACACGGTCGTGAAGCGCTCGACTTGCTGCAATCGGCGCCCGCCGAGCTCGTGCTCACCGATATTCACATGCCCGACATGGACGGCATCGAGTTGGCACGACACCTGCTAAAGCTTCCAAATCCGCCCGTCGTCATTTTCACCACGGCGTTTCATGAACATGCGGTGCAGGCATTCGAAGTCAACGCCGTGGACTATCTGGTCAAGCCGGTCCGCGTCCAACGTCTGTTGTCCGCTTTGCAGAAGGTGCCGCGCTTGAAGCCATTCACCGCCGACAAGCTCGCTCATTTGCCTGCTTCGGCACGCCGTTTCCTGTCGGTCACCGAGCGCTCGCGCGTCGTGCTCGTGCCAATTGAGGACGTCATCTATCTGAAGGCCGAGCTGAAATACATCACGATCCGCACGCGTGAGCGCGAGTTTCTGCTCGAGGAATCGCTGACAAAGCTTGAAAACGAATTCGGTGCGCGCTTCATCCGTGTGCACCGGAACTGCATCGTCGCGCGCGAGCACGTGCGCGGCTTCGAACGGCGCGTCGGCAACGATGGCGACGCGCATTGGGAAGTTCTGCTGAACGGCGTCCCGGAAACATTGCCCGTGTCGCGCCGCCAGCAATTCATCGTCCGCGATATTGGCCGCGAATCGATCACCGGCGCCGCCGCGTGATAGCGGTGCCAAGATAGGAACGTAGCGCTACGAAGCGCCGGCCGCGGTACACTTCGCCGCGCCAAATCGTCTTTCTCCCGGCGGGACCTCCCGACCGTTCATGCGCACATTGATCTGCGGCTCGCTCGCGTACGACACCATCATGGTGTTTCCGGACCGCTTTGCGCGCCACATTCTTCCTGAGCAAGCGCACGTCCTTTCGGTGTGCTTCCAGGTTGGCGAAATGCGCCGCGAATGGGGCGGTTGCGCCGGCAACATTGCCTACAATTTGCGCCCGCTTGGCGGCGAACCGGTCGTCATGGCCACGCTGGGCGACGATGGTGATGCGTATCGCGATCGCCTCGCCGAACACGGTATTGCCGCGGACGGCGTTCGTCAGATCAAAGGAACGTTTACTGCTCAGGCTTTCATCATCACCGATCTGGAGGACAACCAGATCACTGCTTTCCATCCCGGCGCCATGAATCACTCGCACGTGAATCGCGTCGATGACGTTCCCGATATCAGGCTTGGCATCATTGCACCCGACGGCAAGGAAGGCATGGTCGCGCACGCGGATCAGTTTGCCGAGGCACGGATCCCGTTCATTTTCGATCCGGGGCAGGGACTGCCGCTGTTCAGTGGTCCGGAGCTCGTCGCCATGATCGAACGCGCCAGCTACCTGACGGTCAACGATTACGAGGCAAGGCTCTTGTCCGAGCGAACCGGGTTGGGTTTGCAGGCGCTCTCGGAGCGCGTCGAAGCGTTGATCGTAACGCTGGGCGGGGAGGGTTCGGTGATCCACGCCGATGGGGCGACGTACGCAATCCCGCCCGTCAAGCCGCGCGCCATCGTCGACCCGACCGGTTGCGGCGACGCGTATCGTGCGGGGCTTCTTTACGGCATCGCGGAGGGTTTCGATTGGGACCGCTGCGGCAAGCTCGCATCGGTGCTCGGGTCGCTGAAGATCGCCTATCGCGGCGCACAGAACCACGTCGTCAACCGTGAGATCGTGGCGGCGTTATATTCGGAAGCGTTCGGAGAACGCGTTTTCTGAAGAGTGAATATCATGAGTCGATCTTTGCAAAGGGGCTGGATCGCTACGGCGGCGGTGGTGGCAGTTCTCAGCGTCGCGGGTTGTGCAACGCCCGTGGGGCCCGGGTACTACTACCGCGGTGAAGCACTACGTTCGCAGTCGGTCGAGATGGGGGTCGTTGAAAACGTTCGATCGGTCGCCCTTCAGGGTCCCGACACAGGCCTCGGCGCGCTCGGCGGGGCGGCTTTAGGTGGCTGGGCCGGAAGCGGAATCGGCAGCGGCGGTGGCAATACCGCAGCGATCGTGGGCGGCGTCATCTTAGGCAGCCTTATCGGGAACGCCGCCGAGGTCAATGCGGCGCGCCGTCCGGGCCTTGAGCTTACGGTGCGCTTGGACACCGGGCGCATGATCGCGGTCGTGCAGGAAGATGTCGGAGAACCGTTCCGGCCGGGCGATCGCATCCGCGTGGCCTCCGACGGATACCGGACGCGAATTTCTCATTAGGATAGGAAATCGGGATCGAGTCGGCGCTTAAATCGAGCGCCGACCGATCTCGAACTTTGCATGGATCTTGCTCAATGCTCTGTCATGGGCAAGATTGCTGGGCCGAGCCCCTTCCTTGTACGCGTATATCGCGCTACTCGCATTGGCATTCACTTGCTCGAGGGCGTTGCGACGACAACATTGCTGTTTCCGTTGTTGCGTCCGCGAACGCAGCGGATGCTCGTGCGCCTTTGGTCGAGCCGGCTGCTACGAATGCTGAATGTCGACATGCGCCTGCATGGTGTTCTCTACACCGCTGACGGCAACGTACTGCTCGTCGCGAATCACGTGTCGTGGCTGGATGTCTTCGTCCTCAACTCGGTTCATCCGGTCCGCTTTATCGCGAAGGCGGAGCTTGCTCGTCTGCCGCTGATCGGTCGAATGCTCCGCAGCGTGGGAACGTTGTTCGTAGAGCGCGCGCGGAAACGTGACGCGCAGCGTGTCAACCGCAGCGCTTCGACCGCGCTCGCAAGCGGCGACGTGGTCGCCGTGTTCCCCGAAGGCAAGACGTCCGACGGAACCGACGTCCTTCCGTTCAAAAGTTCTCTGCTTCAGGCGATCGTCGATGCAAACGGCCACGTGCAGCCAATCGCATTGCGTTATCGGACGCCATCGGGCCGGATGTCAGTGCTTCCAGCTTATTTCGGCAACATAACGCTGCTCGGTTCGCTTTGGCGCATCACCGGCGCCCGTTCGTTGATCGTCGACGTTCACGCGCGCCCGATTTTGGCTGCACGCGACGCTCATCGCCGCGACCTTGCCGGCTCGGCCGAGTGCGCTATTCGCGAGGTGTTGCTAGAAACGGTTGTCGCGAGGGAACCTGGAACACCCCTCGGTCAGGAAATCGCAGTGCCGTAAGTGTTCCTCCCCACAGGCAACCGGAGTCGAG
>VBCG01000212.1:0-515 GCA_005881895.1 Betaproteobacteria bacterium | reverse complement strand
CCGTCGGGCGAATGACGCGGACCGCGTTTTTCGCGCAGTTCCATCTGGCCCTCGGCCGTACAAAAGCGCATCCGCGTGCAGGCGTTGACGATCACGCGTAGACGGTCATAGCTAGCGAGATCGTCGCGCCATGTGTCGGGCTCGTCGCCGTAGAGCGCGCCGAGAAACGCGTGTCGCGTCTCGCCTGAGAGCGCGGTTTCTACTTCGCGCGATAGTGTTTGCGCCATCATCGGCGTCCACTGCGGAAGCAACCCGGCATGGACCAGCAGGCGCTCGCCGTCACGTACGACGAGCGGTCGCCGCGCGAGCCAATCGATCAGCGTTTCACGGTCTGGCGCGGCAAGAATGGCATCGAGCGTGTCGCCGCGGTGCGGTTTCCGGTGCCCGGCCGCGATGGTCAACAGATGAAAGTCATGGTTGCCAAGCACGGTGCTCGCAGCATCGCCCAGTGCGATGACTTCGCGCAGCACTTGCAATGACTCCGGCCCGCGATTGACGAGGTCGCCCACCAGCCA
>VBCG01000071.1 GCA_005881895.1 Betaproteobacteria bacterium | reverse complement strand
CGCGCAAGACCGCCGGCGGTGATGCGTTCGTGGCGCGAAAGCCCGGATCCATTTTCGATGACTAAGCCCGGTATTGCGACCTTTCGCGATTTGAGCCAGCGCTTAACCGCGTCCCCTGCCTTCGCCGGCGTCGCCGGCGGCGGATACATGACGGCGGCGAGCGTCAAGAAAATTTGTCGTGCCATGACGTTGTTCGACAGTTTGTTGACGTCGCGGACGATGTCGTAAAGCGGCGCCGATTCCAGCGACGCGAACGGTTCCGCGCCGAGCGGCGCGCGCCGTTCCTTGAGACTGCCGGTAAATTTCCCGCCCGCATCGCGAAACGCGGTCGTAAACGCGGCGTGGACATAGTGCGGGTGATCGAGCAACGCAACCCACCAATCGCGCTCGCCGCAGTTTGCGGCGTAGCGGCCGCCAAACGCGACGCTCGCCCGGTCCGCCGTCGTGACAAAGCTCGCGCCGACTGTGCTCCGCCAATCGCCGCAATCGCTGGCATCGAGCGTGGGCGGCCTTCCCAGCACGACGTCATCGAGCCGAGGCTCGGCGTTCACGGACACGGTGCCGGCGATCGCATCGGGCGTGAACAGCAGCCGCACCGATTTGAAGTTGACGAGCAATGCATCGGGCCCGACGTTGTACGGCTTGAGCGGCTCGCCGTCGAATGACGCCGGGTCGTAAAGCGGAAGGGAAAAGTAGCTGCGGTCGAGCACGAGGTCGCCGTCGATCGCGTCGAGTCCGTTTGCGCGCAGTGCGGCCATGAATAGCTGCCATTGCTCGACGGTGATTTTCGGATCGCCGTATCCCTTGAGAATCAGATCTCCCTTCAGCGTGCGGTTCAAAATCGGGCCGCCGAGATAGGCTTCGGTCTTCCAGCGGTAATCCCGGCCGAGAATTTCGAGCGCCGCAAACGTGGTCACCAGCTTCATGACCGACGCGGGATTCATCGGTCGCTCCGCGTCGTAGGCGAACAGCGGCTTGGGCTTTCCGATCTCCTGCACGACGATTGCAACGCGATTCAACGGCACGCCATGATCGAGAAATGCGCGACCGACCGCTCGCGGCAATACGTCGCGCGCCATGGACGTCGACGCGACGGCCAACGTCGCAACGATCAGGGCGATGCGCGCAAGGCTTGCTCTCATGGGCGTCCGACGAAAATGTACCAACTCGATTCACCGCGATTGGTGCGCCCGTACGCGAAATAGAACGGGCCGACATAGGTATCCGCCGCAAGAAATATGCTCGCGGCCTTGAACGCATCGCCGAAGTTGACGTCGGACCGCGTCTGCCACACGTTGCCGAATTCGAGTGATCCACCCAAGTACCACGCGCGGCCGACGTACCCGAGCGGACCCATCTTGTGGTAATACACCGCGCGCGCGAATTCGAGGTAATCGCCGTTCAATTGATCGGTTCGCAATCCCGAAATGTTCAGAAAGCCGCCAAGATTGAAATCCGTCGCCTGCGTTTCGTCACGTCGATTGCTGGTGCCGAAGCGTCCCGCCACATGCAGCAAGTCGCTTTCCCCGAGCGGTACCGCCTGCAGAAAATCGACCTTGTAGCGCGTCACGTCGGTGTCGCTGCCAATCGAGGGCAGCCCGCGGAAAAACTCGGCGTCGACCTTGAGACCGCGGTGGGCGAAGAACGGATCGTCGAGCCGATCATGCCGTGCTCCGAGGCTGATCCCGACCTCGTTCAGCTTGGCGATCGGAAACGAGCTCCGCAACGCGACCTGCGGGTCGGCCCGGTAGTGTGTGTATTGCGGTCCGAGGCGAAGCTCTCCCCAGTAGCCCAAGTTCACGCCGAGGTTGAAGCCGGCTTGCTCGACCAGTACGTCGTATTCGGCGATGCGCGTGTCTCCGTCATAGATGAACGCGGGCTCGCGGCGGATCTCGCCATAGAGCGAGCCGAAGAACGTCTGCGATTTTTCGATCGGCTGATACCACTCGGTCGAATAGCGCCGGATCTCTCCGAACTCAATCTCGTTCACCCATTGTCCGCCGAGCGAGTTGAGCCACGTCTTCTTATGGCCGATCAGCAAATTGAAAAAGGTTTCGCCTTGCATGTCCGACGACATGTTGAGGCCGAAGCGCAAGAAATTCGGCCCCCACGATTTTTCAGTCACGTCGAATGCAAGATCGCGCTGTCCCTTTTCGTCGATCAGCCGATAGGTGACACGCTCGAAATCGCCCGTGCCGTAGAGACGCGACATATCGGCGTCGACGACCGCGCTGCTGAACGGTTTGCCCGCCTGCGATTCCAGTTGCGCCTTGAGGACTGCGGGATTGTCGCGCTCCGTACCTTCGACGCGTACCTGCGCGATGATCGGCTCCGCAATGCTCGGCAGTGGACGGCGCTGCGCAAGATATTCGCGATACGCGTCCGGCGGCAACGCATACGCAGCGAGAGCAGGGGAGACACCGCGCGCCGCTTCTTCGCCAAGCTCGATGAATTTCGCTGCCGACGTGAAATCGGCATACGTGAGAGTGCCGAGGTTGGGCGAGATCAGAACGTCCTGTCCTGGGCGGAGCAGCGCAAGCGACGCGCGGACGTTCTGCTTCGTCAAGATGTTGATCGTTTGCGCGGACAGGCCGACCAGCGAAGAGAGCTCTTCGCGCGACATCAGCGGTGTCGCGATGTTCACGGCGATGACGACATCGGCGCCCATCTTACGCATGACGTCGACCGGCAGATTGTCGACGAGCCCGCCGTCACCGAAGATCTGGCCATCGATTTCGACCGGCGCGAAGACGCCCGGCACCGACATGCTCGCGCGTAGCGCAAGATACAGCGGACCACGGTCGAACACGACTTCGTCGCCGGTGACCATGTCGGTGGCGATCGCCCGAAACGGCGTGGGCAGCGCGTCGAACGATGCAATGTCGTCCGCGGGGCGAGTGATCTCGTGCAAGTAAAGCTCGAGATTGCCGCCTTCGATCGCGCCTTTCGAGAAACGGATCTGGCCGTCGCGAAAACCCAATTCGAGCGGAATCGGATAGCGCTCGTCCTCGTCCTTGCGCCGTATGTCGAGATCGCGGCGCGGCGGGCTGTCGGAGAACATCTTCGTCCAGTCGATGTCCGCCAGGCGCCGTTCCATTTCGGGCGCACTCATCCCTGTTGCGGAAAGCCCGCCTACGATTGCGCCCATACTGGTCGCCGCAATGAAATCAATGGGAACGCGTAGCTCCTCGAGTACCTTGAGCACGCCGATGTGGGTCAGACCGCGCGCTCCGCCACCCGAAAGCACGAGTCCGATCTTCGGACGCGATGAGGCGGTGCCGGCAGCCGGCGATTGTGCCGCCGTCGACGCGGACCCGAACAATACGGATAAGCAGACAAGCGCGACCGCGACGGATGGAACAAGCGAGCGCCAGGCGTTGTTCACCAAGTTATGCGCTCGAGTCCCATGACATAAGTCCGATGATTATAGCGACGCTGGCCAATTTTCGGTCCCTTTCGCAGGCCGTCATATGCGCGTTTGTTGTAAGCACAACGTCCGTTGCGGCAGCGCTTGCCAATGCGGAGCCGATGACGTATCGCATCGATCGCGACGTCACGCAGGTCGAATACGTCGCGCACGCGTTCGGCGTCATTCATCAGCGCGGGCGCTTCGCCGATATGCGCGGGACGATCGTGCTCGATCGGGAAATGGAGCGTGGCGACGTCGACTTCGACGTTGATGCACGCTCGGTCGACAGCGGCTGGGATCTGCGCGACGCTTTCCTGCAAGGCGAGCCGATGCTCGATGCCGAGCGTCATCCGCTGATTCATTTTCACTCCGCGCGACTCGCCTTTCGCGACGGCCAACTCGCACGGATCGAAGGTGCGCTGACGCTTCGCGGCGTCACGCAAGATGTCACGTTGACGGTCACGCGCCTGGCGTGTGGGAACAACTCCGACGATGCGTCTGGACTGGATTGCCAGGCGCACGCGACGACGACGATTCGCCGCTCAGCGTTCGGGATGGACAGCTTCGCGCCGTTTCTCGGCGACGAGGTCGACCTGCAATTCGTTATTGTTGCGCACCGAACAGCGGACGCCATCACGGGCCGCTAAGGTTCCCCTTGCGTTCACACGAGCTCGACTCGTGTCTGCATTCGCTTCACCGCCGCCACCAATTCGCGCGTGATACCGGGCTCGCGCACGGAGTGTCCCGCGTCCGGCACGATGATGTATTCGGCTTCGGGCCATGCACGCGCAAGCGCGTCGGCCGTAACCGGGGGACAGATGACGTCGTAGCGGCCCTGGACGATCGTGCAGGGCAGATGCCGGATCCGCGAGACGTTGTCGATAAG
Organism: Betaproteobacteria bacterium; assembly: GCA_005881895.1. Classification (GTDB taxonomy): domain Bacteria; phylum Pseudomonadota; class Gammaproteobacteria; order Burkholderiales; family Casimicrobiaceae; genus VBCG01. The sequence continues at coordinate 14,130 of VBCG01000071.1, read as the reverse complement.
CTCACCATCGGCGAGAAACCCGCGGTGAGTGAAGTAATGCGATTCGATGCGGGCGATCGCGAGCGCGGCCATATCGTCGTCAAGGCGCGCGATGCTGTCCGATCGCGGCAATAGAGCCGAGCACGCGCTTTCGTAGCGATCCCACGCGCGTGCCGCCGGCAGATGAACGCTCGGGTCAGGATGGATCAGTCGTTTGTAGTAGTTTTGCAGCAGATCGGTGCGCTCGCGTGCGGGCAGAAATTCGGAGAACGCGCGCCAAGCCTCCGGAAACAGGTGGCGCATTCCGCGCATGAACCAATCGATTTCGGCGCGCGACGCAAGGAAAACGCCGCGCAGCACCAAGCCCGACACGCGTTCCGGATAGGCTTCCGCGTAAGCGAGCGCAAGCGTCGAGCCCCACGATCCGCCAAAGAGCAGCCAACGGTCGATGCCGAGATGCAGGCGAAGACGGTCGAGATCGGCGATCAAATGGGCGGTCGTGTTGTCGACGATGTCGGCGATGGGCGACGAACGGCCGGCGCCGCGCTGGTCGTAGAGAACGATGCGCCAGAAAGCGGGATCGTAGAAACGCCGGTGATGCGGAAGGCTGCCTCCGCCGGGACCGCCGTGAATGAAAACCAGCGGCACACCGTCGTCCCTGCCGCAGATTTCCCAATGCATCAGGTGGCGTCCGTCGAGCGGCAGCGTTCCGGTCGCCGCCGGATCGCAGGGCGGATAAAGGAGCGCGTCGACGGATTGTGAGCGGGCGGCGTCGGTCACTGGTCAGCGTTTGCCTTTGTATGCGACGACCTTTTGCTTCTGCTCGCCCAATCCCTGAATGCCGAGCGTCACGACGTCGCCGACTTGCAACCACTTCGGCTCCGGTTTCATCCCGAGCGCGACACCGGGCGGAGTGCCGGTCGTGATGACATCGCCCGGCAACAGCGTCATGTATTTCGACACGTCGGCGACCAGCGCTGCGACGCCGAAGATCATCGTCCGCGTGTTGCCGGTCTGCCGGCGTTCGCCGTTGACGTCGAGCCACATGTCGAGGTTCTGCGTATCCTTGATCTCGTCAGCGGTGACAAGCCATGGCCCCAGCGGACCGAACGTGTCGCACCCCTTGCCCTTGCTCCATTGCGAGGCACTTTTTTTCAACTGGAAATCGCGCTCCGACACGTCGTTGATCACGCAATAGCCGGCCACATAGCGCATCGCGTCTTTCGCTTCGACGTAGCGCGCCGTGCGGCCGATGACGACGCCGAGCTCGACTTCCCAATCGAGCTGCGTCGAATCGCGCGGCGCAATGATGTTGTCGTTGGCGCCGACGACGCACGACGGCGCCTTGAAGAATACGACGGGATACTCGGGAATCGGCGCGCCGGTTTCACGCGCGTGATCGATGTAATTCAACCCGATCGCGACGAATTTCGACGGCACTGCCACGCACGGTCCAAGCCGCGGCTTTCCTTTGACCGCCGGCAGCCTCCGGGTGTCGAGCTTCTTGAGCGCAGCCAATCCGCTCGGCGAGAGCGTCGCGCCATCGATGTCCTTGACCTTGCGCGAAAGGTCGCGTAGTGCGCCATCGGCATCGATCAGCCCCGGCTTCTCGCGGCCGGGAGGGCCATAGCGTACGAGTTTCATTGTCGTTCTCCGTTGTGGAAACCGTTCATATTGTCATCCCTCCATCGCACGAATAAATGTTGCCCGTTACGAACGCCGCCTCATCGGATGCGAGGAACACGATGATCGGCGCGATTTCCTCGGGCGTCGCGAGACGGCCCATCGGCTGTCGCGTGATGAACATGCGCCGCGCCTCCTCGGGATCCGCGAAGGCGCCGATCCGCTCGTGCAACGACGGCGTGTCGACGGTGCCGGGCGCGATGCCGTTGCAGCGAATCCCCTTTTGCACGTAATCGGCGGCGACCGCCTTGGTGAGACCGACGACCGCCGCCTTGCTTGCGCCGTAAGCGAAACGATTGGGCAGGCCCTTGATCGAGCTCGCTATCGAGGACATGTTGATGATGCTCGCGCCGATGCGAGATTTTTCGTAGCGGTCGAGCATCTTCGGCAGCGCGCATTTGATCGTCATGTACATCGCCCGGACGTTGAGGTTGAACGAGAAGTCCCAGTCCTTCGGCGTGCAATCGAGGATCGTGCCTTGATGGACGTAACCTGCGCAATTGAAGAGGACGTCAAGGGCCGGCAGCTCGTCGAACGTGCGCGCGATCGCGGCGTCATCGAGCACGTCGAGCTTGCGCGTCGTCACGCCGGCGACGCCTTTGAAGCGCTCGAGCAGCTCCGGTTTAACGTCCGTCGCAAAAACCGACGCGCCTTCGTTCGCCATTGCCATCGCAGTGGCGTATCCGATTCCTTGTCCTGCCGCGGTAATCAATGCGGTCTTACCCGCGAGTCGCCCACTCATGGCTCCTCCTTGTAATGCGTTGTCCGGCTCGGATCGGCCCAATCATGATTCGGGATCAACGGATACCAGCCCGGCCGGCCGGGGTCGCGATCGTAAGGATACGAAACACGTCGTGACCGCGCAGGTACGATTCGAACGCCGCGAAGGCGCGCGTCGCGTCTTCGCCGCCGCCGCCCATTTAGCCCAATCCCACGTAGCCATCGTTCGTTTCGACTTCGATGATCGTGCGGACGAAGCGACCCCAGTGCGCGCCGTTGCTGTGCAGGAGCGGCGCTTCGAGCGGCACGGTGACGGGCGTCGCGCGGATCGTGTCGATCGTCGTGGCCATGGGATCCGGGAACGGAGTGCAGACGAAAAAAAGCGCGGGAGATTCGAATTCTACGCGGAACACGATTGACGGGCGCACGGGTGCATCCACGCGGTCGCGCCGCAGGGCCGTCCCAAGGCGCGACTGCTCCCCCTCCGGGGGCAGAGGGCAAAGCGTAGCGGCGATAGCCGCAAGCGCGGGGGTTGTTAGTCCGCGTCCCAGATGACGCTCGATAGTTGGACCGCCGCCGGAAGCCGATAGAGCGGCACATATGCCGGTCGATCGGCGGCGATTTGCGGCAGCGTGAGCACGCGATTGGCGGCGTAGCTGCTTTGCGTGTCCGGTTCCAGCGCGGCGGCGATCACGTTCGCGAGCGGCTGATCGAGCGGTACGTAAAAGTCGCCGGTTTTCGCCGGGACGCGAGTCGGTTCAACGCCAGTTTCGAGTCGAACGACATTGGCGACGCCTTCGTCGTCGTTGCGCCGGACGTCATCTTTCTTCGCTTCGTCCGCGCGAGTGATTCGATACCGCTCGCCGTCCATCATGCCGTCCTCGCGGAGGCGCAACACCGTCGCACCGAGCCGCGCCAGCCGTCGCGCGGCTTCGACTTCGGATGCGGGCAACAAGTAGCCGAACGGCCGCGTGCGCTTACGCCGGACGTCGATCGCGAGCGCGCTTCGCCATTCGACGTCGATCGCTTTGTCGGCGCCGGTGTCGGGATCGATCAGGTCGAGCGTATTGCGCGTCGTCGTCGCCGTTCCCGCGACGACGATGTCGCCCTTGCCGGCCGCGGCTGCAACACCGTTACGCAACGTGCGCCCGAGCGCCAGCACGGCGTCCGCGTTGGCGGCGGTCGAATCGAGCACGGAGTGCATCGCCGTCAGATGCGTATGGACGCGACGCTTGAAGTGCGCCCGTCCAATGCCAACACCGCGCGTCTCGATCAAGAAGCTCACGGCGTTGCGCAGCCCGGCGATATTTCGTCCCGTGTCGGGAACGACGCCGCCCATCGAAACGACGCGATCCTTGGAATCGTAGCTCGTCGTGTAGTACCACGTTTGCGTCAAGCCGGCGTCGGCGAGCGCTTTCACGAGGGGTTGCCGAAACATCGATTCGGCGGCGTCGGTCAGCGCCGATGGAAGATTGGAGACGGTGGCGTATTGGATCAGCGCGTCGTGACGTTGCAGCCCGCCGAACTTTTCCAGCCAGCGCGTCTTGACGCCGAACTCGTGACAGTCCAGCACGACGTCGGCCTGATACTCGGTGAACACGCGTCCGAGGGCTCGGCCTTCGGGTGTGCTCAGAAGCAGATGGTCGCGGTTTACATCGGCGCCGTTGACGAGGCCGCGCACGAAGTGATGAGCGCCATCCGGGTTCGCGCGCGGCACTATCAATACGTTGATGCGATCGAGCCACTTCGAGCCGGACCTGTTAGCGGAATCTGCCGCGAGCTCCGCCGCCAGCGCGAGCGCCGCTTCGCCGCCGGCCGGCTCATTGCCGTGCTGCTGCCCGATGATCAGCACCGTCGGCCTACCGTTTTTTTGCAGATCGCCGCCGCCCGCCGGCGGTCGCGCAACGATCAGCAACGGAATCGCGCGATTCTCTTGCGAGATTCCGATGATCTTCACGCGCATATAGGGCGTCCGGCGCGCGAGACCGTTGACGAAAGCGATCAGCTCGTCCTGGCTCGTGAAGTCCGTCTTGCCGGCGGCGAAGGCCGGCGTTCGAATCTCCACCGCAGGATCGGGATAGCGTGCGGCGACCGCCGGCGTTTCAAGGTATTCCCGCGCCGGATCGTAGAGTGCATCCGCAAGGGGCGCGAATGCCAGCAGGATTAGTGCAAGCAACCGAATGGGCGTGTGCGTCATTCCGATGTTTGTCGTTTACGCAGCAAAAAAAGCCAACTGGTCATACCACTTGACCAATTTGTCCAACGCAGGTAGCTTCGCGGGCTACCTATCGAGCCCCTTGTCGAGCCAACATAAGCGGGCGTCACCGGTCCTCCCAGGATGCCCTTCCATAGTATCGAACCTCGCCGCCTGTACCGCCAGATCGCGGATCAGATACGCGGCCTGATCAAGAGCGGCGAGTTCCCCGCGGGATCGCGGCTTCCGCCTGAGCGCGATTTGGCGCGGCAGCTCGGCGTGTCGCGCCCGTCCGTACGCGAGGCGTTGATTGCACTCGAAGTCGAGGGCATGGTCGAAGTTCGGATCGGATCCGGGATTTACGTCTTGGCGGGTACGGCGCCGCATGTGGTGAACGGCCTCGACGCCACCGCCGGCCCGTTCGAGTTGTTGCGTGCCCGTTACGTGATCGAAAGCGAATGCGCGGCGCTCGCCGCCAAATCTGCGAAGAAGGGCCACGTGCACGCGATCGAGGATGCGCTCTCCGAAATGGAGCGCGAAATGTCCGATGCGCGCCAACCGCTTCCCGCCGATCGCTTGTTTCACTTGCGCGTCGCCGAGGCGACGGGGAACGGCGCTCTGGTTGCCGTCGTCAAGATGTTGTGGGAAGAGCGCATGGGTCCGCTCTACAAGCAGCTCGAGCATCACTACGATGCGCCCGGCCTCTGGCACGCGGCGATCGCCGAGCATCGCGGTGTGTTGAAAGCGATCGTCGCTCACGATACCGGTGTCGCGCGGACGATGATGCAGCGGCATCTGAACCAGGCGTACAGGCGCTTCAGCAAGGGCTGGAACACGCTTCATTGATGGAGGCAGCGATGCTTGCTTGTCGAATTCACGCAAAAGACGATCTGCGCGTCGAACATACGGACGTGCCGGAAGCGGGTCCGGGCGAAGTGCTGCTGAAGCTCGGCGCCGGCGGAATCTGTGGCTCCGATCTGCATTACTACTTCGAGGGCAAGAACGGCAGCTTCGTCGTGCGGGAGCCATTGATTCCCGGCCACGAGGCATCCGCGGTCGTCGCGGCCGTGGGCGCCGGGGTCACGCGCGTCAAGCCCGGTGACAAAGTCGCCGTGAGCCCTTCGCACGCGTGCGGCCGGTGCGACTACTGTCGCGAAGGTCGCGAGCAACTGTGCGCGAACATGAAGTTCCTCGGCAGCGCGAGCCTCTTTCCGCATGTGCAGGGCATGTTTCGCGAATATTTCGTGATGGGCGAACGGCAATGCTATCCAGTCGACGGCGACGTCTCGTTGGGCGAGCTCGCCTTCGCCGAGCCGCTGGCGGTGGGGCTGCATGCCGTCAACCGCGGCGGCGAGCTACTGGGCAAATCGGTGCTGATCACCGGTGCCGGAACGATCGGTTGTGTGACCATAATGGCAGCGCGCTTGGCGGGAGCGCAGACGATTGCGGTGTCCGACATTCTCGACCGCCCTCTTCAACAGGCAACGTTGGTCGGCGCCGACGTCGCGCTTCATGCGCAGCGCGAGGCTCATTCGCTTACGCAACCGCAATTCGACGTCGCCTACGAAGTCTCCGGCAGTTTCGCGGCGCTCAAGACTTGCATGGCGGCCGTGAAGCGCGGCGGTGTCGTCGTGCAGGTCGGCACGCTGCCGCATGAGCCGCTGCCGTTCGTCGTCAATGACGTCATGGCGAAAGAAATCGATTTGCGTGGCGCGTTTCGCTGGGGGATCGAGTTCGATTGGGCTGTTGCCTATCTATCGACGCGGCGCGTTGACGTACGTCCATTGCTCTCGGGTCAATATTCGCTACAGGATGCCGTCGCGGCGTTCCAGCTCGCGGCGGACAAGAATCGCTCTACGAAGGTGCAGGTGGTTTGTTAATCCAACAGGAGGAATCATGCGCTTGTTGTCGAAGTTGATGTTGATCGTCGTTGGCGCCGCTGCGCTTGTGGTCGGTGCGCCTGCGTCCGCGCAAACCAAGCTCAAATGGGCGCACGTGTATGAAACCAGCGAGCCGTATCACAAGTGGTCGGTGTGGGCAGCGCAGGAGATCGAGAAGAGGACGAACGGCCGCTATCACGTCGACGTATTCCCCGCGTCTAGCCTTGGCAAGGAATCCGATCTCAACCAGGGACTGACGCTCGGCACCGTTGACATGATCATCTCGGGTTTGTCGTTCGCGGCGCGCACGACGCCGCGGATCGGCGTCGGATACTACCCGTACACGTTCCGCGACGGCGATCACTTGATCGCGTGGTCGAAGAGCCCGGCGTTCGCGGAACTAACCGACGAATATCGCAACAAGAGCGGCATCCAGATCACGGCGATGACGTATTACGGTGTTCGACAGACGACGTCGAATAGGGATTTCAACGATTGCGCGGGCATGAAGGGTCTCAAGATGCGCGTACCGGACGTTCCAGCGTATCTTGCGCTCCCGAAGTCCTGTGGCGCCAATCCAACGCCGATTGCGTTCGCCGAAGTCTATCTTGCCCTGCAGAACGGTACGGTCGACGCACAAGAGAATCCCCTGACGACGATCGAGGCGAAGAAGTTCTACGAGGTTCAAAAGTTCATCATCCTGACTGGACACATCGTCGATTCGCTGGCGACGCAGATTGCCCCGCACGTGTGGAGCAAGCTTTCGGATGCCGACAAGAAGACCTTCGTCGATGTCACGCGCGAGGCCGCTGCCAGCGCCACCGCGGACATCAAGAAGCGCGAAGGCGAGCTCGCCGACGAATTCCGCAAGAAAGGGCTGAACGTCCACGTGGTAGACAAGAAGTCGTTCCAGGACGCGATCCTGAAGAACGTGACGTTCGAATCGATGGGCTACAGCAAGGCGGATTGGGACAAGATACAAGCGATTAAGTGAGAAGCGAAGCGACGAAGGATCACGAATGACGAAGAAGCAGGTCCCGCGTCCGTTCGGGATGACAATAGGATCGAATCATCATGAACTCGGCTGAATCAATCTCCGCCCCAAGCGCCGTCGTCGCCGACGAGCATGTCGTCGACGAATCGGGGCATTTCCACGCCCACGACGCGCCGGTCGATCTTGCGCATTACACGTTCGAAGCGTGGATCGCGTTCGTGCTGTTCTGGGTGCTGGCCGCGACGATTTTCTATCAATTCTTTACGCGCTACGTGTTGAACGATTCGGCCGCGTGGACCGAGGAGATCGCGCGTTATCTGTTGATCGGCATGGTGTTCGTCGGCGTGTCGGCGATGGTGCGGATGCAACGGCATATCCACGTCGACTTCCTTTACCGACTGCTGCCGCCGCGTATCGGCAGGGCGCTTTCCACGCTGGTCGACATCGTCCGCATCCTGTTCTTCGCATATGCAACGGTGCTGACCGGCCAAATGATGAGCAAGATGACGAATTACAAGATGACGATCGTCGATCTGCCGATGAACGTCGTCTACGCCGTGTGCCTGTTCGGCTTCGCGTGCTCGGCGATTCGCGCAGTTCAAGTTGCGGTCGAGCATTGGCGGCAGGGCTATAGCGTGCTCGAGCGGCCGGAATTTCCCATAGAGAGTTCGATTTGACGCCCGCGCTGCTCACCAGTTTTCTTGCGATGATGGCGACAGGCGTCCCCGTCGCCATCGCGATGGCCGGATCGGCACTGGTCTACATCCTGCTTACCGGCGACGTTCCGCCGTTCGTCGTCGTGCATCGGATGATCAGCGGCATCGACAGCTTTCCGCTGCTCGCCGTGCCGTTTTTCATTCTCGCCGGCAATCTAATGAACAACGCCGGCATCACCAATCGCATCTATGACTTCGCGCTTGCGCTCGTCGGGTGGCTCAAGGGCGGTTTGGGCCATGTCAATATCATCGGCTCCGTGATTTTTGCGGGCATGTCGGGAACGGCGATCGCCGACGCAGCCGGTCTTGGCACGATCGAAATCAAGGCGATGAAGGACAAGGGTTACGACATCGGCTTCTCCGTTGGCGTCACTGCAGCGTCCGCCACGCTCGGTCCCATCATTCCGCCGTCGCTGCCTTTCGTCATCTACGGAATGATGGCGAACGTCTCGGTCGGTCAGCTGTTTCTCGCCGGCATCGTCCCGGGCGCCGTGATGGCGATCCTGATGATGTTCACCGTCGGCTACTACGCGCACAAATATGGCTGGGGCGGCGACGTGAAGTTCGAGTGGCCGCGCCTCGCCAAGGCATTGTCCGAGCTTGGGATCGTCATCGGCTTTCCGCTTGCGATGTGGGGCCTCGTCACCTGGGGACTTCCGTTCAACTGGGCGCTCGTCCTCGGACTCGGCGGATTGTTCGTCGCCGACTGGATCTGGAAGTTCGACGCCGTAATGCCGATCATGACGCCGGTCCTGCTGATCGGCGGGATGTCCACGGGGATCTTCACGCCGACCGAAGGCGCGATTGCCGCGTCGGTGTGGGCGCTCGTGCTCGGCCTAGTCTGGTATCGCACGCTCAGCTGGAAGATGCTGGCGAAGGTCGCGATGGACACGATCGAAACGACATCGGTCGTGCTGTTCATCGTTGCCGCCGCGTCCATCTTCGGATGGCTGCTCACTGCGACGCGCGTGACCGACGCCGTCGCCGCGTGGGTCTTGTCGTTCACGCACAGTCCGTGGGTCTTCCTGCTGCTGGCCAACGTGCTGATGCTGTTCGTCGGTTGCTTTCTCGAGCCTACGGCGGCGATCCTGATCCTCGTTCCCGTGATGATGCCGGTCGTCCTACAGCTCGGCATCGATCCCGTCCATTTCGGATTGGTGATGGTCCTGAATCTGATGATCGGCTTGCTGCATCCGCCGATGGGGATGGTGCTTTTCGTGCTCGCGCGCGTCGCGCGGTTGTCGATTGAGCGTACGACGATGGCGATCTTGCCGTGGCTCGTGCCGCTGCTCCTGTCGCTCATCCTGATCACGTACGTCCCGGAAATTTCCCTGTGGCTGCCCCGCACGTTCTTCCGGTAGTCGAACATGGCGATCGTCGAACGCGTCGAAATTTTGCAAGTCGACCTCGCGCCGAAGGTCGTTCGGACCGATGCGATCCAGTCGTTCGTCACGCAGGAGACGCCGATCGTGCGTATCTCGTGCAGCGACGGTGCGCAAGGCGTCGGCTATACATACACGATCGGCACCGGCGGCTCGTCGGTCATCGCGCTGCTCCGCGATCACTTGGCGCCGAAGTTGATTGGTCGCGATCCGAGCGAAACCGAAGCGATTTGGAAGGATCTGTTCTTTCACACGCATGCAACGGCAGTCGGCGCGATTACGAGCCTTGCACTCGCGGCGATCGACATCGCGTTATGGGACATCAAATGCCAGCGAGCGGGCGAGCCATTGTGGAAGCTCGCGGGCGGCGCGCAACGGAAAGTGCCGGTCTATACGACCGAAGGCGGCTGGCTGCATCACTCGCAAAGGCAACTGGTCGATGAAGCCATTGCGGCTAAGGCGCAGGGCTTTCGCGGTGCGAAGATGAAAATTGGCAAGTCCGCGATTGCTGAAGACGTCGCTCGCCTGTCGGCGGTTCGCACGGCTGTCGGCGACGGTTTCGAAGTGATGGTCGACGCCAACCAGGCGTTCACGGTGGCGGAGGCACGCCGGCGCGCGCATGCGTACAGAGATCTTTCCCTCGCCTGGCTCGAGGAGCCGCTGCCGGCCGAAGACCTGGGCGGCCATGTCGAGCTGGCCGCCGCCGCGACGATGCCGATCGCCGTAGGCGAATCGCTCTACCACCCCTCGCACTTTCGGGAGTATCTTGAACGCGACGCCTGCTCGATCGTCCAGGTCGATTGCGCGCGCATCGGCGGCATCACGCCGTGGCTCAAGGTCGCGCATCTGGCCGAAACCTTCAACGTGCCCGTGTGTCCACATTTCCTGATGGAACTGCACGTGTCGCTCACCGCCGCAGTGCCGAACGGCGCGTGGGTCGAATACATTCCGCAACTCGATTCGATCACGACGTCGCAGATGACGATTGAAAACGGGTACGCCGTTCCGCCGGCATCGGCCGGGCTCGGCATCGATTGGGATTTTGCGGCGATCGAGCAGCGGGCCGTCGCACGCGCGAGCGTCACGCATTGATCAACGAGGAAATGCCATGCTGACACGAAGCGCACTCACGATCCGGCTTCATCCCGACGACGATGTCGTCATCGCGCGAAGCCAGCTCGTCGGCGGGACAACGTTGATCGATGAGAATCTCACCGTGGCCGGGCTGGTGCCGCCTGGACACAAGATCGCTACCCGGGCGATTGCGAAGGGCGCGCCGGTCAAGCGCTACAACCAGATCATCGGCTTCGCGAGCCGCGCCATTTCGGCCGGCGAGCACGTTCATCTGCACAACCTCGTGATGGGCGCATTCGACCGTGATTACGCGTTCGGCGTCGACGCGAAACCCACGCAGTACGCCGATCCGCCGGCGACGTTCGACGGCATCGTGCGCGCCGACGGCCGCGTCGCGACGCGCAACTACATCGGCATTCTGTCCACGGTCAATTGCTCCGCAACCGTCGCACGCGGCATCGCGGATCACTATCGCGGCGAGGCGCTGGCCGCGTTTCCGAACGTCGACGGCGTCGTCGCGCTGACGCACGGCTCCGGGTGCGGCATGGACACGCACGGCGAAGGCATGCAGCTCCTGCGGCGGACGCTCGGCGGATACGCGCGGCATGTGAATTTCGCCGGCGTGCTGGTCGTCGGTCTTGGCTGCGAAGCGAACCAGATCAGCGCGCTGTTCGGCGCCGAGCATCTCGAGGAAGGCCCGCTCCTTCGCACGTTCTCGATCCAGGATACGGGCGGAACGGCGAAGACGATTGCCCACGGCGTCGCCATGATCGATGAAATGCTGCCGCACGCCAACGCGGTGAACCGTAAACCGGTGCCTGCATCGCACATCATTGTCGGCTTGCAATGCGGCGGATCGGACGGCTATTCGGGCATCACCGCGAATCCTGCGCTCGGCGCGGCGGTCGATTTGCTCGTGCGCCACGGCGGCACCGCGATCCTGTCGGAGACCCCCGAAATTTACGGCGCCGAGCATTTGCTGACGCGCCGTGCGATCTCGCGCGACGTCGGCGAAAAGCTCGTGTCGCGAATCCAGTGGTGGGAGGACTACACGTCGCGCGAGCGCGGTGAAATGAACAACAATCCATCGCCCGGCAACAAGGCGGGCGGCTTGACGACGATCCTCGAGAAGTCGCTCGGCGCCGTGGCGAAAGGTGGTACGAGCAACCTTGTGGCCGTTTATGAATACGGCGAACCGGTCGCCGAACGTGGTTTCGTCTACATGGACACGCCCGGCTACGATCCTGTTTCGGCGACAGGTCAGGTCGCTGGCGGCGCGAATATGATCGTCTTCACGACCGGTCGCGGCTCCGCCTATGGCTGCGCGCCCTCGCCGTCGCTCAAGCTGTCGACGAACACGGCGCTCTGGGCACGGCAGGAAGAGGACATCGACCTGAATTGCGGCGAGATCCTCGATGGCACGTCGACCGTCGCGGAAACGGGTGAGCGACTGTTCCAATTGATGCTCGCGACCGCTTCGGGCGCGAAAACGAAAAGCGAAAAACACGGCTACGGCCAAAGCGAATTCGTGCCGTGGTACGTAGGTGCGGTGATGTAGAAATTAGGGTCAGACTCCATTTTTCATGTGGTGGGCTACGCATTTTCCGAGTCGGACGCATGAAAATGGAGTCTGACCCTAATTTCATGTAGGCTCATTTTCGAGGAGGAAGTTCATGAAGCTGTTGTCGAAGATCTGCGTCGCGCTGGCGGCGATCGGCATGTTATGCGCAGCCATGCCTGCGGCGGCGCAGGAGAAAATCGTCGTCTGGTGGGTAAAGGGCTTTTACCCGTCGGAGGACGCCGCTTTGTACGATGCCGTCAAGAAATTTGAGACCAAGACAGGCGTCAAGGTCGAACTCTCACAATTAGCGGTGCAGGACGGCATTCCAAAAACGGTGGCCGCGCTCGACTCCGGTACGCCGCCGGATGTCGCGTACATTGACGTTTTCGACTTCCAGGTCACCGGCAAATGGGCGTACGAAGGGAAACTCGAGGACCTGAGCGACGTCCTCACGCCGATCAAAGGCAATTTCCTGCCGAACACCGTCGAGACGACGTACCTCTACAACGACAAGGCAAAGAAGCGCGCCTATTACGCGTTCCCGCTCAAGCAGCAAACGATGCATATCGAGTACTGGAAGGACATGCTGGCGGAGGCGGGTGACTCGAACGTCCCTGACACGTGGAAGGAATACTGGGCGTTCTGGTGCGACAAGGCGCAGCCCGATTACCGCAAGAAAACCGGCAAGCGCATCTTCGGCACGGGCTTTCCGATGGGCGTCGACTCGAGCGACTCGTATTACTCGTTCCTGACATTCATGGACGCGTACAACGTCAAGCTCGTCGACGCGGAAGGCAAGGTGACCGTCAGCGATCCGAAGGTGCGCCAGGGATTGATCGGCGCGCTGCGCGATTACACGACGCCATATACGAAGGGATGTACGCCGCCGTCGGCGACGTCGTGGAAGGACCCCGACAACAACGTCGCGTTCGCCAACAAGACGACGATCATGACCCACAACGCGACGATCTCGATCGCGGCCAAGTGGTTCGACGACATGAACAACGACAAGTTGAAGCCCGAGGAGCGCGAGCAGGCCAAGAAGAACTATTACGAGAACATCGTGACCGCCGGATTCCCGAAGAAGCCCGACGGGTCACCGATGACCTACCGCGCCGCGGTGAAGACCGGCCTGATGTTCGCCGACTCGAAGAACAAGAAGCGCGGCAAGGAGTTCATCGCGTTCCTGCTGCAGGACGAGAACCTGATTCCGTACGTCGAGGGCTCGCTCGGGCGCTGGTATCCGGTGACCAAGACGGGCGCCGCGCGGCTGTCGTTCTGGCTCGCGGATCCGCATCGCACGTCAGTGCAAAAGCAGTTTTCCGCGGGCACGACGACATTCGAATTCACGAAGAACTACAAGTTCACGATTCTCAACAACGAGAACGTCTGGGCGAAGGCGATGAACCGCGTCGTCAGTGAGAAGGTTCCCGTCGAGAAAGCGGTCGACGAGCTGATCGCGCGCATTAAGGAAGTTGCTGGTTAGCGGCTATTAAGGGCGAGGCCACGCTGCGAGTGGCCTCGCGATCGCGCCGAAGGAGCTGACACAGTGTCTACGCTCGCACTTCCGCGAGTCGAACCGATTAGCCCGGCGCCCAAAGCGCGCTGGTCGCCATGGAAAGTATGGGGCGCAATCTTCCTCGCGCCTTACGTCGCCATCTTTTTCGTGTTTGTGCTCTACCCGGTGCTGTACGGCCTGTGGCTCGCGCGGCACACGGAGAGTTACGTCGCGCTGTTCGACGACCCGATCTTCGCGGGCTCGGTCGTCAACACGCTGATCTTCTTGATCGTCGCGATCAACATCAAGATGATGGTCGCGCTGTTCCTGTCGGGCTTTTTCGTTCAGGCGCGACCGTGGATCAAATGGCTGTCGGTGTTATTCATCCTGCCGTGGGCCGTGCCGTCGATCCCGACGATCCTGTCGATCCGCTTCATGCTCAATCCGGA
>VBCG01000211.1 GCA_005881895.1 Betaproteobacteria bacterium | reverse complement strand
GCACAGCGTCGTCGACTTTATTGTCGAGCGCCTCGATCGCCTGCCACAGCGGAACGAACCCGAAAATCTCGCGCGATAACAGGTAAGCGCGCACGATTTCGTACGGCTTCGCGCCGGTCGTTTCCATCAAACGATGCACGTAGGTGCTGCCCACTCGATTGACCATGCTGTTGGTGACGTGCGTCGCGATGATGTCGCGCTTCAACGGATGGCGCGTCATGTACGGCGCGTAGCGCTCGCGCAACCCCGTGGGAAAGTAGCGCGCCAGCGCGGTCTCGATCCACGTGTCATCGGGCAACCGCGATGCGAGAAGCTCATCGTAGAGCCAGATCTTGCTGTAGGCGAGAAGTACCGCGACCTCCGGCGTCGCGAGACCCGTTCCGCGCGCGCGCCGCTCGACGATCTCGTCGTCCGTCGGCAGATATTCGAGCGCGCGATTGAGCCGCCCGCCTTTTTCGAGGAATTGGATAAAGCGCTGTTGCGCGTCCAGCAGGTGCGGCGCAATCCGGTTCATGACGGAAAGCGCCTGCGTCTGAAAATAGTTGTCACGCAACACCAATGCGGCGACGTCGTCGGTCATTTCCGCAAGGAGGACGTTGCGCTGCTTTTCCGTCAGCTCGCCCTCGGCGATCGGCAAGCCGAGCAGAATCTTGATGTTGACTTCGTGGTCGGACGTATCGACGCCGGCCGAATTGTCGATCGCATCGGTGTAGATGCGTCCGCCGGAGAGCGCGTACTCGATGCGGCCGAGTTGCGTGCAGCCGAGATTGCCGCCTTCGGCGACCACTTTGCAGCGCAGCTCGCGGCCATTGACGCGGAGCGCGTCGTTCGCGCGATCGCCGACCTGCACGTTCGTTTCGCTTTTCGCTTTCACGTAGGTTCCGATGCCGCCGTTGTACAGGAGATCGACGGGCGCTTTCAGGATCGCATTGACGAGCTCGGTCGGCGTCATGACTTCGGTCCTGACCGCCAGCGCTTTCGCGACCTCAGGCGTGACGGCAATCGATTTCGCGCTTCGCGGGTACACGCCGCCGCCGGGAGAAATCAGGCTCGTGTCGTAGTCGCCCCATGACGAGCGCGGTAGCTTGAACAGCCGTTCCCGTTCGGCGGAGCCTACGGCAGCGTCGGGATTGGGATCGAGAAAAATGTGGCGATGATCGAATGCTGCGACGAGCTTGATGTGGCGCGACAGCAGCATGCCGTTGCCGAACACGTCGCCGGACATGTCGCCGATACCCGCAACGGTGAAGTCGGTCGTTTGCGTATCGGTCCCCATCTCGCGGAAGTGGCGCTTGACCGATTCCCACGCGCCGCGCGCGGTGATGCCCATCACTTTGTGGTCGTAGCCTGCCGAGCCACCCGACGCAAATGCGTCGCCCAACCAGAAGCCGTATTCCTTGCTGATGCCGTTCGCGTAATCGGAGAATGTCGCGGTTCCCTTGTCGGCCGCAACGACAAGATATGGGTCGTCCGGATCATGCCGCTTGACGCGCGGCGGCGGAACGATTCTGTCGCCGACGCGGTTGTCGGTCAGATCGAGCAAGCCGCGGAGGTAATTCTGGTAACAGGCCACGCCTTCCTTCATGTACGCGTCGCGATCGGCGGGTGACGGCGCGCGTTTCAGCACAAAGCCGCCTTTCGAGCCAACGGGCACGATCACCGTGTTCTTGACCATCTGCGCCTTCATCAAGCCGAGAACTTCGGTTCGAAAATCTTCGAGGCGATCCGACCAGCGCAGGCCGCCACGCGCGACTTTGCCGCCGCGCAAGTGAACGCCTTCGAAGCGCGTCGAATACACAAAGATCTCGAACATCGGCTTCGGCTCGGGCAAGCCCGGAACTTTCGCCGGATCGAATTTGAAGGAGAGAAAGTCTTTCGCGTGATCGGTCCAGAAGTTCGTGCGCAACGTCGCCAGGATGAGCGCCAGGTATTGGCGGAGGACGCGATCCTCGGATAGGTTGTCGACACGCTCGAGTGCGCCTTCGATCGCGCGCATTTGCTCGGCGGCCTTGGCGCCCATGCCCGCGCCGGCGTCCGGATCGAATCGCAGCTTGAACAAATCGATCAGCATCGCCGCGATGTCGGCATGCGCGGAGAGCGTCGCTTCGATGAAGGACTGCGACAGCGCAAAGCCGATTTGCCGCAGGTATTTGGCGTAGGCGCGCAGGATGACGATTTCGGCGGCGGGCAGACGCGCGCGCACGACCAGCCGATTGAAATCGTCGTTCTCGACTTCGCCGCGAAAGACGCGGCCGAAGGCGTCTTCGAACACGCCATGCAGCGCGTCGATCTCGACTTCGGTGTCGACATTCGGTGCCAGCATGCCGAGATCGTGCATCCAGATTGGCTGGCGGCCTTCGGGAGCGATTCGATGCGGTCGCTCGTCGATGACTTCGAGGCCCATGTGCTCGAGCATCGGCAAGCTGTACGAAAGCGGGACAGGCCCGCCCAGATGGAACAGCTTGAAGCGCATCACGCCCGGCGGCGCCTCGAGCGGCCGATAGAGCGACATGCCAAGCGGTTGCGCGTCGGCGAGTCGGTCCATCATTTCGATATCGTGGACCGCCGCGCGCGCGGCGAAATCCTCGCGATAACCGGCCGGAAACGCCGCGCCGAACGCGCGGAAGAGCGTGTTGCCGCGCGCTTCGCCGAGCGCTTCGATCAGCGCATCTTTGAGATCGTCCTCCCAGCGACGGGCTGACGCCACGAGCAGCGCCTCGAGTCCGCGCACGTCGTAATCGGGAATGTGACCCGGCGTTGTACGCACGGTCATCATCACCTGCGCGAGCGGCGATTCGGACAAGTGCACATTGAAATCCGAGCTCGTTCCGTTGAACGCCTGCATCAGGAGCTCCTGCCATTTCTGCCGGAGCTCGGTCGTGTAGTTCTCGCGCGGGGCGTAGATCAAGCACGTGACGAAGCGCTCGAAAGGATCATGGCGCACAAAGAGCCGGAAACGCTGCCGATCGCCGAGATGAAGAATTCCCGTTGCAATCCGCAACAGCTCCTCTTCGGAGGTCTGAAACAGCTCATCGCGCGGATACGTATCGAGGATGTTGATCAGCGCTTTTTCGGCGTGCCCGCCCGGCGGCAGATGCGCGCGGCGAATCACGTTCGAGGTCTTGTGCCGCAATAGAGGGATGTCTGCCGGCTTCGCGCTATACGCCGCCGATGTGAACAGGCCGAGAAAACGGTCTTCACCACACACCTCGCCCTTCGTGTTGAAGCGCTTGATCGCGATGTAGTCGAGAAATCCGGGACGGTGGACCGTCGAGCGCGACGTCGACTTCGTGATGATCAAGAGCTCGGGCCGCCGCGCGTAGGCCCTCACTTCCGGCGGTAGCGCGGCGAAGCGCGTGCCGACATCCTTGCTGCGCGTTTCCCGCAGGATGCCGAGACTCGAGCCCGGAACGGTTTGCAACGCATCTTGACCTTCAACGGTCACGAGGTCGTGACAACGATAGCCGAGGAATGTGAAGTGGTTGTCGGCGAGCCAGTTGATGAACGCGACGCCCTCAGCAATCTCGTCCCCCGGTAACGGCGGTGGCGTGGTGGCGACGTTCGCCGCAATCGTCCGCGCCTTGGTTTGCATCGACTGCCAATCGTCGACCGCGGCACGGACGTCGTCCAGCACGCGGGTGATGTCGATCGCAAGCGCCTCCATGGCGGCCGTATCGGTCGTGCGATCCACCTCGACGTGGATGAATGATTCGAGCCGTCGCGTCTTCGAGCCGTCGGCCGCCAAGCCCGAAAGCGCGCCGTCGGCCGCGCGTTCCACCGCGACGATCGGATGATTGACCAAATGGAGCGTCAATCCGTGGCGATTCACCTCCATCGCCACGGAATCGACGAGGAACGGCATGTCGTCGTTGACGATCTCGACGATCGTGTGCGTCGATTGCCAGCCGTGCTCCTCGATGGATGGATTGAAGACGCGCACGCGCGCCCGGCCGGACTCGCGTTTGCGCGCAAAGTTCCAATGCGATAGCGCAGCCCCGTACAAATCAGCGGGTTGGCGCTCCAGCAGATCCTCCG
>VBCG01000056.1:45738-54471 GCA_005881895.1 Betaproteobacteria bacterium | reverse complement strand
GCCGCATTTCCTGGCGGGACAGCGACTCCTCGAACAGGGCGGCGAAATTTTCGGCCGCGGCGGGCGCGGCGGTGGTTTGTGTTGCGGTTGCCATACGGGGTTGGTTCCTTTCGAAACGGTTGACCGTCGCATGATGCGAGAACCCTATTTCTCGCCCGCGACGGGTTGGTCGATGAATATCCGCCTAAACGCGCCGGCAAAAGCGCGCTCCAGACGGCGTTCTCTCTTGCACCGTCAGTTATTCCTCCCGGCTTGCTTACGATCGCTGCCTTTCCGCCGCCATTGTTCGTACCCGATAGAGGTCGAGGACAGCGCCGATTGCCGCGTCGATCGTGAGATCGGTTGTATCCAGGATCACGGCATCATCGGCAGGCCTTAGCGGTGCAGCCACTCGGCCCGCATCACGCGCGTCGCGCTCACGGATATCGCGCAAAAGACCGTCCATTGTAATGGAGATTCCTTTTGCGATCAACTGCTTATACCGGCGCTTTGCCCGCTCCTCGGCACTGGCTGTGACAAAGACTTTGATCGCCGCATCCGGAAATACGACCGTCCCCATGTCGCGCCCATCCGCGACAAGGCCCGGCGCTTGCCGGAACGCCCGCTGCCGCGACAAAAGCGCGCGGCGCACGGCAGGATGCACAGCTACTTGCGACGCGGCAGCCGACACCGCTTCGCTGCGAATCCCTTCGGTCGCATCTTCGCCGCCGAGCTGAACACCGCCATTGTCAAAGGCGAAATCGAGGTCGGACGCCGCTACCGCAAGCGCCGCCTCGTCGGTCACAGGAATGCCGGCGCGGAGCGCCTTCAGCGCTACGAGACGGTAAAGCGATCCGCTGTCGAGATAGCGAAAGCCAAGCTCGCGGGCGACGCCGGCCGCGATCGTCCCCTTTCCGGACGCTGCCGGACCGTCGATGGCGATAACGAGTGGGACCCCCACACTTGCGGCTGTCGCCGCCACGCTATGCCCTGTCCCCAGAGGGGGCGCAATTCGCGCCTTGGAACGGCCCTGCGGCGCTCATGGCACGTTGGTCCTCATTCGGTAATCTCGAGCAGCGCGTCGAAGTAACCGGGGAACGTTTTTCGGACGCAACCCGGATCGTTGATCGTGATCCCAATGCCGCCGAATGCCGCTAGCGAAAGGCTCATTGCCATTCGGTGATCATCATACGTGTCCACGGTCGCGGACATGACTCGCGTAGGTGGAGCGACTTCGAGCCAATCCGGGCCGGCCGCGACATTTGCGCCGAGCTTCGCGAGCTCCGCGGCCATTGCCGCGATTCGATCGGTCTCCTTGACGCGCCAACTGCCGATGTTCTCGAGGCGCGTCGGCTCCGTTGCAAAGAGCGCCGTGACGGCGAGCGTCATCGCCGCGTCCGGGATCGCCGTGCAATCGATCCGCCCGCCGCAAAGTGGCGCGCCGGCCCGCGCTTCGATGAAGTCGCCGCCGAAACGCACATCCGCGCCCTGCTTCGCAAGCACATCGGCAAAGCGGACGTCGCCTTGAATCGAGTCGCGTGAAACACCGCTCACCCGCACCGGCCCGCCGCCTACGACGCCCGCCGCGAGAAAGTAGGAAGCGGTCGACGCGTCGCCTTCGACGTCGAAAGTGCCCGTGCTTTTGTAGCGCGCGCCTGCCGGAACGCGAAACGTGTGCGGATCGGGCTCCTCGACGGTGACGCCGTAGCGCCGCATCAGATTTGTCGTTATCGCGACATACGGTTGCGAGATCAGCGCTGTCGTCAACGTCACCGTGGTCGCACTCGAATCCGATTCACGGGCAAGCGGCAATGCCAACAGCAGCGCCGACAGAAACTGGCTCGAAACGTCGCCTCGAATGCGCACGTTCGCGCCCGCCGCACCACCCGCCGAGCCGATCGCAAGCGGTGGAAAGCCGGCGCGTCTCAAGTACCGGATGCTGCAGCCTAATGCCGTCAGCGCGTCGACAAGATCGCCGATCGGCCGCTCATGCATCCGCGGCACGCCTGAAAGCTCGTAGTCGCCGCCAAGAATGGCCAGCGCCGCTGTCAGCGGACGAAACGCCGTTCCCGCATTTCCCAGAAACAATTTAGCGCGATGTTGCGGCAGATGGCCGCCCGCACCGTGCACGACGCAACGCATCGCGGCGCGATCGCGTTCGATGCGTACGCCGAGCGCTGTGAGCGCATCCACCATCCGATCGGTGTCATCGGCGTCGAGCAGGTTTCGAAGCGTCGTTGTTCCTTCGGCCAACGCCGCGAGCAACAGCGTGCGGTTGGAGATGCTCTTCGAGCCCGGCAACGTGACGGTGCCGCGGGCATGTGTGAGAGGACCGAGCATCAGTGCGGGAGGGAACATCGGGCCGCGCGTGGTCGTGCTCACGTGGCGTCGCCGCCGCTCGATCCTGCTTTGTCGAGCTGCCTGCGCGCCATCGAGGCGCGTTTGAATAACGCCGCCAATTCGGCTCCGTTACGCTGCGCGAGCATTTGTGTCGCGTTATCAAGCGCCGCGCGAAAACGCGCGAGCTCATCCAGCAATGCTTCGCGATTCGCGAGCGCGACATCGCGCCACATCTCCGGGGAGCTCGCCGCGATCCTGGTGAAGTCGCGAAAGCCGGTACCGGCACGGGCGAACAGCTCAGCGCCGTCTCGCCGTGATGCAAGCTCGGCCACCAACGCGAAAGCGAGGATATGTGGAAGATGCGACACCGCGGCGAGCGCCTGGTCATGCGCGGCCGCCGACATCGTTGTGACATGAGCGCCGCAGGCTTGCCAAAGCGTCGTCACGCGTGCACAAGCATCCGGCGCCGTATCGCTCGTCGGCGTCAGGATCACATCGCGTCCCACGAACAGCGCCCCGTCGGCCGCGAGCGCGCCGGATTGCTCGCTGCCGGCGATCGGATGCCCGGGTACGAAACGCGAAATGCCGTCGCGAAACGCGGCGCGTGCGGTCGCGATGACGTCCTGCTTCGTGCTGCCCGCGTCGGTCACGACCGTTTGGCGTCCAATGGCGGGCGCGATGATCGAGAGCAATGCCGGATACTGCGCAAGCGGTGCTGCGACCAGCACGATGTCCGACGATGTCAGCTCCAGTGCCCAATCTTCGTCGAGCGTGTAGGCGAAGTCGACGATGCCGCGGCGAAGCGCGTCATCGAGATTGCCACGTCCGCGGCCCACGCCGATGATCCGCGACACCGCGCCGGCCGCACGGAGCGCCAGCGCGCATGAGCCGCCGATCAGTCCCACGCCGACGACGACGAGCGTCCCGATTTGCACGAGCGGTATGTTGACCCCCACGCTTGCGGCTGGCGCCGCTACGCTTTGCCCTCTGCCCCAGGAGGGGGAACGATTCGCGCCTTGGGACGGCCCTGCGGCGCTCACGTCGAAAGCGCGACGGCAAGCGCGGCGAGGAATCGCTTGTTCTCGGCGGGAAGCCCGACAGTCACCCGCAGCCATTGCGGCAATCCGTAGTTGCCAACGGGGCGGACGATCACGCCTTGACGCAGCAGGGCTTCGTAGACACGCGCACCGTCGCCGACGTTGATCAGCAGAAAGTTGCCGTGCGTGGGCAGCGCAGTCACGCCGAGCTCGAGTAAGCCAGTGTCGAGCTGATTGACGCCTTCGCTATTAAGACGCCGGCTTTCGGCGACATAGTCGACATCGGACAACGCGGCTATTGCCGCCGCCTGCGCGAGCGCGTTGACGTTGAATGGCTGGCGCACGCGGTTCAGGATGTCGGCGACGGCGGCGTCCATCACACCATAGCCGACACGAAGCGCCGCGAGTCCATACGCCTTCGAAAACGACCGCGACACGATGAGATGCGGATAGTCGGCGATCCATCGCGTTGCCTGCGCGTCGTCTGCCGGCACCAGATATTCGTTGTACGCCTCGTCCAACACAACGAGCACGTTGCGCGGAACGGAATCGATGAACCCCTTGATCGCGTCGGGCCGATGCCAGGTTCCCGTTGGATTGTTCGGATTGGCGATGAACACGACGCGCGTTTTCGCGGTGATCGCAGCCCGCATCGCGTCCAAGTCATGACCGAACGACTTCGCCGGCACCTCGATGCCGATAGCGCCGCGCGCCTGCGTTGCGAGTGGATAGACGGCGAACGCGTGCTGTGCATAGACCGCGCGATCCCCCGGACGAAGAAACGCGTGCGTGACGAGCTCCAGGACATCGTTGCTGCCATTGCCGAGCACGATCGTCTCAGGCGGTATCGCGAACTTCGCAGCAAGCGCGCCCTTGAGCGCAAACGCATTGCCGTCGGGGTAGCGCGTCAGTTCAGCCGTTGCAGTCGCAATCGCAGCAAGCGCCTTCGGACTGGGTCCGCGCGGATTCTCGTTCGACGCGAGCTTGATGATCGTCGTTGGATCGAGATCGTATTCACGCGCCAATTCCTCGACCGGCTTGCCTGGCACGTAACGCGCAATCTTGCGAACGTATTCCGGCGCGAGCGCCGCACATTCGACAGCGGTCGAATGACTCACCTGCGCTCGCGGCTTGTCGATCATGCGAGCGCCGCTGGGTAGCTTCCCAGCAGCTTGAGAAACGGCGCCTTTTGCGCCAGCTCGGCGAGCGCCGTGGCTACGGGCGGATCGAGGCGGTGGCCGGCGACATCGACAAAAAACAAATATTCCCACAATCCCGTTCGCGCCGGCCGCGATTCGAAACGCGTCATCGAAACGCCGTGGCGCGCGAACGGCTCGAGCAGCGCGTGCACGGCGCCGGGACGATTGGGCGCCGACATCACGAGCGAAGTCTCGTCGCGGCCCGACGGCGCGACATCCTGGCGGCCGAGAACCCAAAAGCGTGTCGTGTTGTTGGGCTCGTCTTCGATGTGCGGCGCGACGATTGCGAGTTGGTAGATCGCCGCGGCAAGATCGCCGGCGACTGCGGCTGCTCCGGGCTCCGTCGCTGCGAGTCGTGCGGCCTCGGCATTGCTCGATACGGCGATGCGTGGAACACCGGGCAGATGCTTGGCCAGCCACTGGACACACTGCGCGAGCGATTGCGCGTGCGAGTAGATCCGCGTGACCTTGGCAAGATCTCCGGTGTTCGACAAAAGATTCTGTTGGACGCGAAGCTTCACTTCGCCGCAAATCGAAAGCTCCGTCTGGCACATGAGATCGAGCGTACGGCCGACGGCTCCTTCGGTCGAGTTCTCAACGGGCACGACAGCGTAGTCGGTTTGCCCGCTCTCGGCGGAGCGAAAAACTTCGTCGATCGTCGCGTAGGAGTCCGCATCGACGAACTGACCGAAATGACGCGCGACCGCTGCGTGACTGAATGTTCCGGCAGGGCCCAGGTACGCGATACGCAGGCGCTGCTCGAGCGCGAGGCACGCCGACATGATCTGCCGGAACACGCCCGTGACCGCGTCGTTGGCGAGCGGCCCGCTGTTCTCGATCGCGAGCCGCGACAAGATCTGCGCTTCGCGCTCGGGCCGATACGCGGGCCGATCGCGTGCGCATGGGACGCACGCGCGTTCAGCTTCTCGAGAATTTCGCGATCGAGCGAATCGATCGCTTCACGATGACGCGCGAGCTCGGCGTCGCGATCGTCGTTGCACGGCATTGAATTACTCTGCCTCGTCGTCGCGTTCGACAACCCGCTCGAGCCCCGCGAGCTTCTCGCCGTCGCCCAGGTTGATCAGCGTGACGCCCTGCGTCGAGCGGCTCATTTCGCGGATCGACTTGACCGGCATGCGAATCAGCACGCCGCCGGTCGAGATCAGCATCACCTCGTCATCCGATCGCACGAGCGCCGCCGCCACGACCTTGCCGTTGCGCGCGGTTTGCTGGATTGCGATCATGCCCTTTGTGCCGCGGCCGTGCCGAGTGTGCTCGACGATCGGCGTGCGTTTGCCGTAGCCGTTCTCGGTCGCCGTCAGCACCGACTGCGTCTCGTCTTCTGCGACCAGGAGCGAGATCACGCGTTGCCCCTTTTCCAGCATCATTCCGCGTACGCCGTGCGCGCCACGGCCCATCGGACGCACGTCGTTCTCGTCGAAGCGTACCGCTTTGCCGCCGGAGCTGAACAGCATGATGTCGTGTTTGCCGTCGGTCAGCGCCACGCCGATCAGACGATCGCCCTCGTCGAGATCCACAGCGATGATGCCCGACGGTCGCGGCCGCGAAAAGTCAGAGAGCGGCGTCTTCTTGACAGTGCCCATCGCCGTTGCCATGAAAACGAATTGCCCATGGTTCCATTCCTTGACGGGCAGGATCGCAGTGATTTTCTCGTTCTCGATCAACGGCACCAGATTGACGATCGGCTTGCCGCGCGATGAGCGCGAGCCCTGCGGCACGTTGTAGACCTTGAGCCAATAAACGCGACCGCGATTCGAGAAGCACAAAATGTAATCGTGCGTATTGGCAATGAACATCCGGTCGACGAAATCGTCCTCCTTCGTCGCCGTCGCTTGCTTGCCGCGTCCGCCGCGACGCTGCGCGCGGTATTCGCCGACGGGCTGCGACTTCATGTACCCGCCGTGCGACATCGTGACGACCATGTCTGCAGGCGCAATCAAGTCCTCGACCGACAAGTCGATTCCCTGCGCGATGATTTCCGAGCGCCGCTTATCGCCGAACTGCTCGCGGATGCCCTTCAGCTCATCATGAACGATTTGCGTCACGCGACCCGGCTTGGCCAGGATGTCGAGCAGATCGGCGATGAGATCCATCACTTCGCGATACTCGTTGGTGATTTTTTCCTGCTCGAGCCCGGTCAATCGTTGCAGTCGCAGCTCGAGGATCGCCTGCGCTTGGCCGTCCGACAATCTGTAGCCGTCTGCATGCCATCCATATTCGGGCGGAAGGCCCTCCGGACGCGACGCATCGGCCAGCGCGCGCTTCAGCATCTCTTCGACAACGGAAGAACGCCAGGTTTTCGCCATCAACGCTGTCTTCGCGTCGGCCGGTGTAGCCGCCGCCTTGATGAGCGCAATGATCGGGTCGACGTTCGACAACGCGACCGCCAGGCCTTCGAGAATATGGCCGCGTTCCCGCGCCTTCGACAGATCGAAGCGCGTGCGCCGGACGACGACTTCACGCCGGTGCTGCAGAAAGAATTCGATGAACTGCTTGAGATTGAGCAACCGCGGCTGGCCGTCGACGAGCGCGACCATGTTCATGCCGAAGCTGTCCTGCAGTTGCGTCAGCTTGAACAGGTTGTTCGTGATGATGTCGGGCACTTCCCCGCGCTTCAGCTCGATCACGACGCGCATGCCTGACTTGTCGGATTCGTCGCGCAGATCCGAGATGCCCTCGAGCTTCTTTTCGCGCACCAGCTCGCCGATGCGCTGCAGCAGATTGGCCTTGTTGACCTGGTAAGGGATCTCGTCGACGATGATCGCCTGCCGGCTGCCGCGATCGAGGTCCTCGACGTGCGTGCGGGCGCGCATGACGACGCGACCGCGACCGGTGCGATAGCCTTCGCGTACGCCTTCCAGCCCGTAGATGATTCCCGCGGTCGGGAAATCGGGCGCCGGAATGATTTCCATCAATTCGTCGACGGTGAGATCTGGCTTCGACAACAGGACCAGACAGCCGTCGATCGTCTCGCTCAAGTTGTGCGGCGGAATGTTGGTCGCCATGCCGACCGCGATTCCCGACGATCCGTTGACGAGCAGATTCGGAAGCCGCGCCGGAAGCACCGTTGGCTCCGTTTCCTTCCCGTCGTAGTTGGGCACGAAATCGACGGTCGCCTTGTCGATGTCGGCGAGCATGTCGACAGTGATCCGCTGCAGCCGGCATTCCGTGTACCGGTATGCGGCGGGCGGATCGCCGTCGACCGAACCGAAGTTGCCTTGGCCGTCGATCAGCGGATAGCGAAGGGAGAACGTCTGGACCATCCGCACCAGCGCCTCGTACGTCGCGGTGTCGCCGTGTGGGTGGTATTTCCCGAGCACGTCGCCGACGACCCGGGCGCATTTGACGTACGGCCGGTTCCACGCGATGTTGGCTTCATGCATCGCGTACAGCACGCGGCGATGCACCGGCTTCAATCCGTCACGCACATCGGGAAGCGCCCGGCCGACGATCACGCTCATCGCGTAATCGAGGTAGGAATGCCTCATTTCCGCTTCGAGGCTGACCGGAAGGGTCTCTTTGGCGAACTGCTCCATGAATAAACTAATCCCCTAGGAAACGCCTTCGGCGGAGCCGTTCCAAGCCTCAAAAACCAGGTCACACGCGGTTTTGAGGGCGAGAAGGCCGCTGGCGAACAGTTATGCATTTCGTGGCGCTTCGAGAAGCGCGACGGAGGCCATTGAAAACATGAAATTTTAACACGGCGTTGTATCGCCGCGACAGTCGTTTGCAGGAGAACAAACGAAGGGGGCATTTCTTTGCGTTGGCTGAAATCGCTGTGCTACAGTTCCAGCGGACACTAAAGGATTCGGCGCGGGTACTTGCCGCCGTCTCGCGCGAAGTTGCCGGGTTCACACAAAACCTGTTCAAAACCAAAGCCAAAGGGGTGAAACAATGACTCGACGTCTCGTCTCCGGTGTTGTCGTCGGCGCGTTAGCGGCGGCGTTCGCCGGCAGCCTTGCCGCGCAACAAGTCGATCCTAAGAGTTACATACCTGGCGTGGCCGGCTGCAATCCGCAGAACTGCGGCTACGTGTTGTCGGCAACCGGCACGCCCGACAACAACGTCGTGAGAAGCGCGGTTTACAACGGATCGCGGGGTCTCTCGGGCAATCTGTGCTATCGCACCGGCTACTGGACGCCCGCAATGGCGATCGA
>VBCG01000056.1:0-45727 GCA_005881895.1 Betaproteobacteria bacterium | reverse complement strand
GCCGGCGCCGCCGCCCGCTGTTGCGCCTCCGCCTCCACCCCCGCCACCCCCGCCGCCACCGCCGCCGGCCGTGCAGAAGATCACGCTGGCATCGAAGGCGCTGTTCGACTTCGACAAGGCAGTCGTCAAGCCGGAAGGCAAGGCGGCAATCGACAGCGAAATCATTTCCAAGCTGTCGCAGGTCCAGAAGCTCGAACTCGTGCTTGTGACCGGCCATACCGATCGCATCGGCACGCAGCAGTACAACCAGAAGCTGTCCGAGCGTCGCGCCGATGCCGTTCGCGATTACCTCGTCAGCAAGGGAGTACCGCGCGACAAGATCGAGACGCTGGGCATGGGCAAGACGCAGCCAGTTCCGGGCGTTGTCTGCACGATGACCAACTTCAAGGCGCTCGTCGCGTGTCTCGCGCCGAACCGCCGCGTCGAGGTCGAAGTGAAGGGCGAAGGCGTCGTCCGCAGATAACCGCGTTCTCCTCTCGAAAAAACCCCGCCGATGTTTGGCGGGGTTTTTTATTCGGACGGGCAAAAGTAAAAACCTACTTTTGCCCGTTAGATACTTCCGCGGAAGGCTCGGGGGCGGCCTTTCGCCTTCCTCGTAGCAAATCCGACGAAGAAACGAGCGCCGGTTCGATACACTTGTCTCCGTATGCACACGCCCAAACCCGTCGCCCTGGTCATCGACGCGCGCTACATCGTTCCGATCGAGCCGGCGGGTACGCTCGTCGATCACTCCCTCGTCATCGACGACGGGCGAATCATCGCGCTGGCGCCGACCGCGTCAATCGAGCGGGACTATGTCGCGCAAGTGCGTGTGGCCTTGCCGACGCACGCGCTGATTCCCGGGCTGGTCAACGCGCATACGCACGCCGCGATGGTGCTGATGCGCGGAATCGCCGACGATGTGCCGCTCAAGCCGTGGCTGGAAGACCATATCTGGCCGCGCGAAGGCCGGCACGTCTCGCCGGAATTCGTCGCCGACGGAACGCTTCACGCTGCCGCCGAAATGCTCAAAGGCGGCATCACGTGTGCGAACGACATGTATTTCTATCCCGATGCGGCGGCGCACGCATACGAAGCCGCTGGAATGCGGGCGCTGATCGGAATGCCGGTCCTCGACTTTCCAACGCCCTACGCATCCGACGCGGACGTTTATCTCGCCAAGGGCTTCGCTGCGCGCGATGCGTTCAAGCATTCGCCACGACTTGCGTTTGCGCTGGCGCCTCACGCGCCGTATACGGTTGCCGATGAGACGTGGCGCAAGATCGTGATGTACGCGCGGCAACTCGATTTGCCGATCCACACGCACATCGCAGAAACGAAGACCGAGGTCGACAATGCGCGCGCCGCGAGCGGCGAATCACCCGTTTTGCGGCTCGATCGCCTGGGCGCAACGGGACCGTCGTTTATCGGCGTCCACGCCGTGCATCTTCAGCCGCCCGACATCGAGACGCTCGCGACGCAGCAATGCAATGTTGTGCACTGCCCCGTGTCCAACATGAAGCTTGCGAGCGGCATTGCGCCGGTGGCAGCGCTCGCCGCCCGCGGCATCAACGTCGCGCTCGGCACCGATGGCGCAGCATCGAACAATCGGTTGGATCTCTTTTCCGAAATGCGAATTGCAAGTTTGCTCGCCAAGGTGGCTACCGAGGATGCCGGGACCCTCCCGGCTTCTGCGGTGCTGCGCATGGCTACGCTCGGTGGCGCAATCGCGCTCGGCCTCGAGCGCGAGATCGGCAGCATTGCCCCCGGCAAACACGCCGACGTCGTCGCAATTGATCTGTCGGGCGTAGATGTACTGCCGATGTACGATCCTGTTTCGCATCTCCTCCATGTCGCCGGACGTGAGCAAGTGACCGACGTATGGATCGGCGGCGAGCGCGTTGTGGACGCGCGGCGTCTGACCACGATCGACGAAAGCGCCGTCGCTGCGCGGGCGCGCGCATGGCAGCAGCGCCTTCAATGACTTCTGGCTGACGTGACGACTTCGAGCACCGCAACCCCCAACGTCGATCCGGCGGAGCTCGCGAAGTTCTCGGCGCTTGCGCATCGATGGTGGGATCCCGAGGGCGAATTCAGGCCGTTGCACGAGATCAATCCGCTGCGCCTCGGCTGGATCGAGCGCATTGTCGGTGAGCTGCGCAACAAACGCGTTCTCGACATCGGATGCGGCGGCGGCATCCTCTCCGAAGCGATGGCGGCGAAGGGCGCGCATGTCACCGGCATCGATCTGTCGGAAAAAGCGCTCGGTGTCGCACGCCTGCACAAGCTCGAATCAGCGGCACCTGTCGAATATCGCCTCGTGGCGGCCGAAACACTCGCCGCGGAATCGCCCAACGCGTACGACGTCGTCACGTGCATGGAAATGCTCGAGCATGTCCCCGGCCCGGCGTCCATCATTGCCGCCGCGGGAACTCTCGTCAGGGCGGGCGGTATCGTCGTGATCTCAACACTCAACCGCAATGCGAAATCGTATCTTTATGCAGTCGTGGGCGCCGAATACGTATTGCAGCTATTGCCGAAGGGCACGCACGATTGGGCGCGCTTTCTCAAGCCCTCTGAAGTTGCCGCGTGGGGCCGTCGCGTCGGACTCGACATGATCGAGGTGATTGGAATGACGTACAACCCGTTGTCGCGACGTTATCGTCTCGAGCACGACGTGTCCGTCAATTACTTGATGGCGTTTCGCAAGCCCGCGCTGCATGACTGAAACGGCGCCGTTGCGCTCGGCACCTCGCCTGTTGCCCGCTGCAGCGATCCTGTTCGATCTCGACGGTACGCTCGCGGACACCGCGGGCGATCTCGTCGGTGCGCTCAATCGGGTGAGAGCGGAACGTGGCCTCGCGCCGCTGTCAACCGCGGCGCTTCGTGCGCACGCGTCGTCGGGTGCGCGGGGCCTTATCGGCGCCGGCATGGGCATCGGACCGGACGATGATCGCTATCGCGCGTTGCGCGACGCTTTTCTCGCGTATTACGAAGCCGGTCTTGCCGATACGACGCGGCTCTTCGATGGCATCGACGCGTTGTTGAAGGTGCTTGAACAGCGGTCGCTCCGCTGGGGCGTGGTGACCAACAAGGCGGAGCGATTCACGTGGCCGGTGCTCACAGCGCTCGGACTCGCGAAGCGCGCGTCAGTTGTCGTTTGTGGTGACACGACCACGCATGCGAAGCCGCATCCGGCTCCCCTGCTCTACGCGGCCGATTCGCTATCGATTGCAGTCGATCGCTGCGTCTACGTCGGCGATGACCTTCGCGATGTGCAGGCAGGCAACGCTGCGGGCATGCCGACGATCGTGGCGGCGTATGGCTACCTGGGAGAGACCGGCGACTGCACTGGCTGGCCGGCGACAGGCTGGATCGCCTCGCCGGGTGAGTTGCTTTCCTGGCTCGCGTAGCGACGTTTCCGCAGTTTCCTAAGTTTCCCTCAGTTTTCCTCAGCTTTCTTTAGCAAGCGGTATTGCGAAGCCACAGCTCGCGGGGCTGCCCATCGCGGGAACCCGTTAACCGAACCGGTTGATTCGACACAAGCGGCCGCAGCACTGCGCTGACGACATCGTCGGCCGACAAAAGCGCGATGCCGTTCGCCTGTTCGATGCGATCGCCGCGCTTCAATCCCAGCATTGCCGCAAACCCGCTTTCGTCACGCACCAGGAGCGCGCCGGTCGAGGGCTCGAGGAGCGCACGCCAACTGTCGGGCTGTGCGATCAAGCCATTCATGAGCTCGGCGTTCAGCGCAACGATCTGACCTTTGAAGCCCGAAGGTGGTGAGCACGCGGCCCTCGATGCCGATGCCGATGTCTTTTCCTGTTTCGCCGTTGCCGCAGGGACCGTCTTAGGCTGCGCATTGCGCAGGCCGATGCTCCGTTCGCCGACGGCTTCGCGAACGACGATTCCGTCCGGGCGCACGGCCGCCAACGTGGCGCCTGGCGCGATCTCCTGCCCAACGGCAACGAGCTTCGGCCCCGAGGACAGGCGAAACAACGCGTAACCTCGATCATCCGCTTCGGCGAACACGCCGAGCAATCGTGCGTCGCCGCCGAGCGCTTGCGGCGCCGCGTCAGTCGTTGCGTTGGAATTCGCAGCGCCGCGAGTGAACAGACCTGAGGCAAGCAGAACGCTCGCCGGATCGGCGGGCGTTGCCGGTGGAATATGCACGCGCGGCGGACCGAAAAGTTGCCATAACCAATAGGCAATCACGAACGCGAGCAGCGTCAAGGCGGCCAGCGTCGCAACAACCGCTAACGCGCGCCAGCCACGCGAAGGCGATGGGGGTGCGGTGTCTGCGAACATTGGCGTCATCGGTGAACCGTCACGATCCCGAATCTCGAAATTCGCGCCGGTATAATCGCCGCGGTTCCCCAAGACCTCGACTCATTGAATCCTCGATTGACGCTTCTACAGCCGTACCCGTTCGAGCGGCTGCGCACGCTTGTGTCGACGGTCGTTCCGAATCCGAAAAAGCCGCCGATCAACTTGTCGATCGGTGAGCCGCGCCATCCGACCCCGCGGCTCGTGCTCGATGCGCTCGCTGCGGGCGCGACGACGGGACTCGCGCATTATCCCACGACAGTTGGTGCAATCTCGCTGCGCGAGGCGATCGCGCGTTGGCTTCGGGCACGACATCATCCGTCGGCGCTCGATCCTGCGGCTCAGGTATTGCCGGTGCTGGGCAGCCGCGAGGCTTTGTTCTCGTTCGCGCAGACCGTCGTCGATGCCAGCCGGCCTCACGCGACTGTCGTAGTACCCAACCCGTTTTATCAGATCTACGAGGGCGCAGCGCTGCTCGCGGGCGCCGAAACGTATTGCGTCAACGCCGACGCCGAATCCGGCTTTACGCATTCGTGGCGCACGGTTCCTGATGCCGTCTGGGCGCGTACACAGCTGCTCTATGTATGCTCGCCGGACAACCCGACCGGACGCGTGCTCGATCTCGACGGTTGGCGCAACTTGTTCGCGCTATCGGATCGACATGGATTCGTCATTGCCTCCGATGAGTGCTACTCCGAAGTTTATTTCGACGAGACGCGGCCCCCGCTCGGCGCGCTCTCCGCGGCGCAGACGCTCGGACGCGTGGATTTCAAACGCCTGGCCGTGTTCGGCAGCTTGTCGAAGCGCTCGAATGCGCCGGGCTTGCGCTCGGGCTACGTCGCGGGCGATGCCGATCTCATCAAAGCGTTTCTGTTGTACCGGACCTATCATGGCTCGGCGATGTCGCCCGCCGTGGCGGCGGCCAGCATCGCGGCGTGGAATGACGAAGAACATGTGCGCGCCAACCGCGCGCTATATGCCAGCAAATTTTCGACGCTGCAACCGCTGCTCGCACAGGCGCTGTCGTGCCCGATGCCCGATGCGGCTTTCTATCTCTGGGCGCAGACGCCGATCGACGATACGGTCTTTGCACAGCGTCTGCTCGCTGAAGAAAATGTCACGGTGTTGCCCGGCAGCTTTCTGGCGCGAGATGCCCACGGCTCGAATCCAGGCCGCAATCGCATTCGCATAGCGCTCGTCGCCAATGAAGTCGAGTGCGCCGAAGCGATCGGCCGGATCGTCGCCTTCGCGCGGCAGTTTTGAGCGCGGTTTCGGCGGCTCATGGTCGCAATCGGCTTCTTGTCGCCGATTGCGGCGTTCCGTCGGCGGATCGCCCGATCAACGCCGGTCGACCCTAATATTCGTCCCCATGGAGCTCACACCGCCACCTTTGTCCCGTCGATACTACCCTCTGATCGAGGGCTTCCGTTTCAACTGGCAAACGTTTCTGCTGATTGCCGCGATCAACACCGGCATCGCGGCCGTGCTGTGGATCGACGACACGCGGCCATTCTGGCATCCGTTTGTCACCGTTCAGTTGAACGGCTTCGCGATCGCGTACTGCGTCAACGTCGCCGCTCCCTGGGACAAGCGTTCGCCGATTATTCGCCTCGCTGTGGCATCGGCGATCGGCGCATTGATCGGTCTCGTGCTCGTGATCCTGGTCAAGCGCTACTCACTCGAATATGCGCAGCAGCACATGATGTCCTTCGCATACAACGTGTTCGCCGCGTTCTTCAACGGACTGCTGATCAGCCTGATCTTCCTTGTGAAATTTCGCGAGACGCGCGCGGCCGCCGCGCTACAGAAAGCCGAAGCCGACCGTCACTTGCTGTCAAAACAGGCGATCGAGGCCGAGCTCAAGCTGATGCAAGCTCAGGTCGAGCCGCACTTTCTGTTCAACACGCTGGCGTCGGTGCAGTATTTGACGGAGACGAATCCCAAGGAAGCAAGCGCGCTCCTCGGACATTTGATCGACTATTTGCGCGCGGCGCTCCCGCAGTTGCGCGCCAGCTCGACGACGCTCGGCAGGGAGACCGAACTGGCTGAGGCCTATCTCAACGTTCTGAAGATGCGTATCGGCGGACGGATGAGCTTTGTGATCGACATCCCGGCGGAGCTCGAAGCGCACCCGTTTCCACCGAATTTACTGATCTCCCTGGTCGAAAACGCAATCAAGCATGGTATCGAACCCGCTGCCGGCGGCGGAACAGTGACGCTCAGCGCGCGCCGCGATGGCGATTCGGTTGTCGTCAGCGTATCGGATACAGGAAAGGGCTTTACTGGCGATGCCGCGTCTGCAGAGCAAGGCGTGGGACTCTCGAATATCCGCGAGCGGCTGGCCGCGCTGTACGGTTCGCGCGGCCGGTTTACACTGGAGTCTCTCGTGCCGCACGGCGCACGCGCCACGCTGGCGCTTCCGTACGAACTCCGCATATAGCTGTGCCACGCGCGCTCATCGCCGAAGACGAACCTCTGCTCCGCGCGCAGCTCAAAGCGCGTCTCGTCGATGCGTGGCCGGACCTCGACCTCATCGGCGAAGCGGAAACCGGCGAACAGGCGCTCGCGTTGATCGCGGAGCTGAAACCGGATGTTGTCTTCCTCGACATCCGCATGCCGGCGATGTCGGGCATCGATGTTGCACAACGACTGGGCGGTAGGTGTCACATCGTCTTTGTCACCGCCTATGACGAATACGCGGTGGCGGCGTTCGAAGAAGGCGCCGTCGATTACGTATTGAAGCCGGTGACAGCGGAGCGCATGGCGAAAGTCGTGACGCGCGTCAAGGCAAGGCTCGCGACGCCTCCGCTCGACTTGGGCGCGCTCCTCGCACGGCTCGCCGAACGGGAAATTGCAGCGACGCCACTCAAATGGATCCGCGCGTCGCTCGGCTCGATAATGCAAATGATCGCAGTCGCCGACGTCGTCTATTTTCAGGCTGAGGACAAATATACGAAGGTCGTCACGGACGGCGGCGAAGCGCTCATCAAGAAGCCGATCAAGGAGCTCTACGAGGAGCTCGATCCCGAGGCGTTCTGGCAGATCCATCGCGGCACGATCGTCAATCTGCGCGCGATCGCGCGCGTCGAGCGCGACTGGCGCGACCAGCCCGTGATCACGCTGCGTTCGCGGCCGGAGAAGCTCACTGTCTCACGGACTTTCGCGCACCGATTCAAATCAATGTAGCGTTGTCCCGACGGCGGTCCGCTCTTGGAAATCGAGCGTTTGACCCCAGTGTGTAGAATTTGGTGCTGTTGCCGCCATGGATGACCTTCAGCAAACCGTCGACGCCGCGTGGGAATCGCGCGCGAACCTTTCGCCCGCGGGCGCGCCTGCGGCGGTGCGCGATGCCGTCGCCCGCATCATCGATGACCTCGATGCGGGGCGCTTGCGCGTCGCCGAAAAGCGCGACGGCGCGTGGACGACGCACCAGTGGATCAAAAAGGCCGTGCTGCTGTCATTTCGTCTCGCGGACAACATGCCGATCGGACTGGCGGGCCCGCACGTGCCGTTTCGCTTCTACGACAAGGTGCCGACGAAGTTCGCGCAATTCGATGAGGCCGCATTCGAAAAAGCCGGCGTGCGTGTCGTTCCGCCCGCGGTGGCGCGGCGTGGGGCGTTCGTCGCGCGAAACGTCGTGCTGATGCCCTCTTTCGTCAATATTCGCGCTTATGTCGACGAAGGGACGATGATCGATACTTGGGTCACCGTCGGCTCGTGTGCGCAGATCGGCAAGAACGTCCATTTATCGGGCGGCGTCGGTATCGGCGGCGTGCTCGAACCGCTGCAAGCGAATCCGACAATCATCGAGGATAACTGCTTCATCGGCGCGCGCTCCGAAGTCGTCGAAGGCGTCGTCGTCGAAGAGAACTCCGTGCTGGGTATGGGCGTCTACATTGGGCAGAGCACGAAGATCTACAACCGCACGACGGGGGAAGTGTCCTACGGCCGCGTCCCGGCCGGATCGGTCGTTGTCGCGGGCAGCCTGCCGGCCTCCGACGCGAGCCACAGCCTTTATTGCGCCGTCATTGTCAAACAGGTTGACGCCAAGACGCGCGCGAAGACCGCCATCAACGAATTGCTGCGCGCCTAAACGACCCGATGTCTGTCACCTTAAAATCTCCGGAAGACGTTGCCGGCATGCGCGAAGCGGGCCGGCTCGGAGGCGAGCTCCTCGATTACCTGACGCCTCACGTTAAGGCGGGCGTGACAACGCAGGAAATCGATGCGCTTGCGCACGACTACATGGTCAACGAACAGGGAACGATTCCGGCGACACTCAACTATGCGCCACCGGGACACACCCCCTACCCCGCGTCGCTGTGCACATCGGTCAATCATGTCGTTTGCCACGGGATTCCGGGCGACAAGAAGTTGAAGGACGGCGACATCGTCAACATCGACGTGACGGTGATCAAAAACGGTTACCACGGCGACACAAGCCGCATGTTCTTCGTAGGCAAGCCGTCGATTCAGGCACGGCGGTTGGTCGAAGTCACGTACGAAGCGATGTGGCGCGGCATCCGTGCCGTGCGTCCGGGCGCGCATCTGGGCGATATCGGTTCGGCGATTCAGCGCTTCGCCGAAAGTCACGGCTTCTCCGTTGTGCGCGAATTCTGCGGCCATGGCATCGGCAAACAGTTTCACGAGGAGCCGCAGGTGTTGCACTACGGGCGCCCGGGGACCGGCTATAAGCTGCAGCCGGGCATCGTGTTCACCGTCGAGCCGATGATCAATGCCGGACGCCCCGGCATCCGCTGCCTGGCCGACGGCTGGACGATCGTCACCGCCGACCACTCGCTGTCCGCGCAATGGGAGCACACGGTGCTCGTGACCGACGATGGGTACGAGATCATGACGCAGTCGGCCGGTACGCCGGCGCCGCCACCTGAACCGACGCTCGCGCAGGCGAGTTAACCCCACTGGCGATGAGCCACGTTCCCGAGACCGCGTCCGCCGATACGGCGGTATGCGAGACGCCGCTTGTCGCCCGCCCGCGTATTGCATTCTGGCGCGCTGAACTGGCGCGCCAGCGGCACGCTTTGCAGCAAGCGTTCTTCGCTGATCCCGACACCAGCCGTCTGTTGCGCGAGCACGCGCGGCTCGTCGATCGGGTGTTGCGTGCGGTCTGGTCGGAAGCGGCGATGCCGTCTGTGTATTCGCTTGTAGCCGTTGGCGGATTCGGTCGCGGCCAGCTGTTTCCACATTCCGATATCGACGTCGTGATCTTGCTGCCCGCGGATCCGGACGACGATGGCAAGCAGGCGGTCGAGCGCTTCTTCGCAGCGTTGTGGGATATCGGACTCGAGATTGCGCACGCGGTCCGGACGCTCGCCCAATGCAAAACGGAAATGCAGGCCGACGTCACGATACGCACGAGCCTCCTCGAGAATCGTCATATCGCGGGCTCGCGCCGCCTGTACGGCCACTTTTCCCGGATGTTCGACGACGCGCTCGACGTGCGCGCGTTCTTCGCTGCGAAAATGCTCGAGCAGCAGCAGCGCCACTTGAAGTATCACGACGCCGCATACAACCTCGAGCCCAACGTCAAGGAGAGTCCGGGAGGATTGCGCGACCTGCAGTCGGTGCTATGGATCGCACGCGCCGCCGGCATGGGCAGGACATGGCGCGATCTGGCGCGGCATGGCTTGATGACGGCATCCGAGGCGCGTGCCGTCGCAAGAGAAGAGCGCTTCATTGGCGGCTTGCGCGTGCGTTTGCATTATCTCGCTGCGCGGCGCGAGGACCGGCTCGTGTTCGACCAGCAAGCGGCATTGGCGCGCGAGGTCATGCTGACCGATACGCCGACACGAAGAGCGAGCGAACAACTGATGCAACACTATTACCGTGCGGCCAAGCTCGTGCGGCAGGTGAACACGATTCTGCTGCAGAACATTCACGCGCGGCTCTATCCGGCGGCGACCGAACCGGTACCGATCGATGCCGAATTCCAGCGAGTCGATGAGCTCCTCGATGTGCGCCACGATGATTTGTTCGCCCGCCGGCCCGCGGCGATGCTCGATGCGTTCCTGACGCTACAACGGCACGCCGAGCTCACCGGAATGTCCGCGCGTACGTTGCGGGCGCTCTGGCGCGAACGGCATCGGATCGACGTCGCATTTCGGCGCGATCCCGCGAATCGCGCGCGCTTTCTGCAGATGTTCCGCGAGCCACGCGGTCTGACGCACGAGCTCCGCCGCATGAACCTGTTTGGCGTTCTGGGCGAGTACCTGCCGGCGTTCGGCAGGATCGTTGGACAGATGCAACACGACCTCTTCCACGTCTACACGGTGGACGAGCACATCCTGATGGTGATCCGCAACCTGCGCCGCTTCACCGAGGCGCAGCATGCGCACGAGTATCCGCTGTGCTCGCGACTGATCGCCGATTTCGAGCACAAGGAAGTGCTCTATATCGCCGGTCTGTTTCATGACATCGCGAAGGGACGCGGCGGTGATCATTCGACCCAGGGCGCGCGCGACGCGCTGCGTTTTTGTGTCCAGCACGCCATCCCCAAGGAGGACGCGAACCTCGTCGCCTGGCTCGTCCTGCATCACCTGACGATGTCGTCGACTGCGCAAAAGCAGGACATCGCCGATCCCGACGTGGTCGCCGCATTTGCGCGGAAAATCGGGAATGAACGGCGGCTGGTTGCCTTGTACCTGTTGACGGTGGCGGACATCCGCGGCACCAGTCCGCGGGTGTGGAACGCCTGGAAAGCCAAGCTCTTGGAAGATCTTTTTCACGCGACGCGGGCCGAGCTTGCCGGCGGAAGCGCGTGGCAAACGATTCAGGACAGCATCGAGGCGCGTCAGGCCGAGGCAAAGCGTCTTCTGCGGCTCTATGCAGTGCCCGAAGCAACCGAGCGCGCGCTGTGGCGTCATCTGGACACGCCGTATTTCCAGCGCCACACCGCCGATGAGATCGCGTGGCACGCCCGTCACTTGTACTGGCGTGTCGAGCGGAAGGAGCCGGTCGTCAAGGCGCGGCTTGCGCGCGACGGCGCCGGTCTGCAGGTGCTCATCTATCTACCGGACCAAAAGGAATTGTTCGCCCGCGTCTGCGGATTCTTCGGGCGTGCCGGCCTGTCGATTCTCGAAGCGAAGGTCCATACGACGCGGCATGGCTATGCGCTCGATACGTTCGCCGTGCACGACCCCGCGAACCCGCTCGCATCGTATCGAGAGGCGATTCAGTACGTCGAATTCGAATTGACGCGACGTTTGGCCGAGCAGCCGCCGCTCGAAGCGCCGGTGGAGGGCCGCATTCCGCGTCAGCTGAAGCACTTCCCGCTGACGCCGCAGATCCAGATTTTTCCCGACGACAAGGGAACGCACTATATCCTCGAAGTTGTTGCAGGAGACCGGCCCGGGCTGCTCGCGCGAATTGCCTACGTGCTCGCGAAAGCGAACGTGAACGTTGCGAGTGCGAAGATCAATACGCTCGGCGAGCGCGCAGAGGATGTCTTCTTGATCGACGGCGCGCGTCTGTATGATGAGCACGCATTGCTGCGGCTCGAAACGGCGTTGTACGATCAGCTCAAGATCTAACGTGCAGCGACAGTCCTGAGGGGCGGCTTGGGCGGACGCAGTTGCGGCCAACGCGGGTCGGTATGCAGCGGCCGCAGAAACGGCGAAAACCGCAGCTGCCACATCCAGATCCAGTCGGGCGACGACCAGCTATCGCTTGTTATCTTGTTGCGTGCGGTTTGTAGCGCGTTGAACGCCTGGTCCGAATCGCCTCGGAAAGCGTGGACTTCGGCTAACCGGACCGCGCTGCCGAGTTGCTTCGATGAATTCAATCTCTGCATCGCTGCACCGGCGTCCGCTTCACGAGCGACCGCTCGGCCAATCATTGCGACAGCCTGGTCCTTGTCGTCGCCCGCCGGCCAGTGTTCGATCAACGCCAAAGCCTCGTCGAATTTGTGTTCGAGAATAAGAATGAAACCAATGGCAGGGTCCGTGTCCGGCGTAGCGATCGAACTAAGCTGCAACTGCTTGATGAATTCGGTTTTCGCATCTTCAAATCTGCCGACTGCAAGCAGGAGACTCGCCAAATGCCCATGCATCACAGCCGAGAGCGGGTCGAGCGTTACGACGCGGCGGGCGAGCACGATCGCATCGTCAAGTCGATCGTTCCACGCGGCCTCGTTCGAAGAGAATGCAAGAACAATTGGATTGTCCGGTTCGGACGCAACGGCTTCGCGGTGATGTTTCGCGACCGCTGCAATGTCGCCGGTATCCCATGCAAGCTCGGCCGCGCGTATATGCGCCTCGGCAAGGTGGTGGTCCAGCATCAACGCCTCTCCAATGGCAAGACGACGCTTTGCGAGGCCGACGTCATTCGAAATGGTGCCGTCGCCGGCTTGCGCCGTATAGGCGGCTGCGAGGCCTACCCAAGCGCGCGCAAGGCGCGGATCGAGCCGAAGCGCTTCCTCGTAAAGCTTCACGGCTCTTTCGACGTCGCCGGATGCACGGCGATTGTAGAAAAAGCGACCCTGCAGATATACCGAGAACGCCTCCGAATTCACCGACGCTCGAATATCGCGCTCGGTCACATTGGCCAGCGTGACGTTCAATGCTTGCGCGACAGCGGTCGCGATCTCCGTCTGAACTGCGAAGGCGTCTTCAAGCTTTCGGTCGTACGTCTGCGACCACGCCGGAGAACCGGTCACCGCATCGATGACCTTCGCCGTGATGCGGATTCGATCGGCCGACTTCCGTACAGTGCCCTCGAGAACATAAGCGACGTTGAGCTTTTCGGCGATAGTCCTGAGATCGGTATTGGCTCCCTTGAACGAGAACGACGATGTTCGGGCTATCACTCGAAGCGTACGGACGTGGGCTAGCAGATCATGAATTTCTTCGGCGACGCCGTCGGCTAAGTGCCCCTGATCTTGCTCGGGGCTCAAATCCACGAAGGGCAGCACGGCGATCGAACGGCGTGTCGCTCCGACGTCGTGCCGCGTTTTCATCCCGAAGGTCTCTACGGCAACCCAAGCCCCTGCGAAAACCAGCAGCAGGCACCCAGCGAAGATCCACGTGAGTCGATTTTTGATCGCCTGCGCACGATCACTCGCGCTT
This sequence comes from Betaproteobacteria bacterium, assembly GCA_005881895.1. Taxonomy (GTDB): domain Bacteria; phylum Pseudomonadota; class Gammaproteobacteria; order Burkholderiales; family Casimicrobiaceae; genus VBCG01. The sequence continues at coordinate 32,339 of VBCG01000056.1, read as the reverse complement.
CGCGCAACCGAAACGGTATCGGCCGCTACCGGTGACGCCGTCTCGACAGACTCGGACACGGGCGCGTCGAAGATGTATCCACGGCGGGGAACGGTCCTAATGAGCGACTGCGATTTGTCTCCGAGTATGCGACGAATGTCGATCAAGCATTGCGTAATCGACCCTTCCGTGACCACTGTGCGGCCCCAGACCGCATTCAGAAGCTCGTCTTTCGATACCAGGCGGCCGTGGTTCTCGACGAGGTAGCAGAGCATCTCGAAAGACTTCGGCCGCAGTCGGACGTCGGCTCCGCACTTTTGCAGCGCGCCGCGTTCGAGGTCCAGCGTGAAATCGCCGAACGAGTAGACGCGCTGAAGCGCGCTTGTCCTCGATACGCGTGTGTCCATGACGCGATTTAGCGGAAGTTTCGAGGTTTCATAGCGCGTATTTCGTTACCCAAACCAAACGGTGACATACCGTCGGGCGGCTGCGATCGACAAAGCGAAGTACGTAGCGTGTCCTGCATCGACGTCAAATGAGAAAGGCGAGATGTTGACCTTGCCGACGCATTTTGTCATGACGCGCCGGGTGCGGCGCATTTATAAGGGAGCGAATCATGGATGCAATGAAGAAACTGCTCGGTGTGTCGTGCGTTTTTGTGGTTGCAGCCTGTGCAATGGCCGCCTTGGCGTCACCACCCGTCGGCGTTACGCCCAAGGTCATCAGCCGCGGAACATACGAACCGTTCAATGTGAAGACCCAGCACGACTCTCTGGTCGATTTCGAAGCGAAAGCCAAGTCCTCGTTCGACATCGTCGTGCGCCAGCACGACTACTTGCCTCGCGCTTCGACCGGCTGGCACACGCATCCCGGTCCCGTATTGATCACCGTCCTGCAGGGCACGGTAACTTTCTACGAGTACGATGACCCGACCTGCACACCGAAGGTCGTAACCGTGGGCCAGGGCTACGTCGACGATGGTCATGGACATATTGGCGTGAACCGGACCGAGCAGCCCGCGCTGGACGTCTCCGTGATCCTCGCCCCCGTGGGATCGGGGTTCCGAGGTGAGCTCGCTGCGCCGAACCCGTACTGCGGTTTCTAGCATCTCGGTCCCCTACGCGCGTGATTTGCGGCGCCGACTCGAAACGGCTTTGTACGAACAGCTGCGGTTGTGATCAGCGCTGCGGATCGGTCGTCTGAAACGCGCCGGGCGTCCAGGTCTTTGGCCGCGCAAGCGGACGCGTTCCTACGGGCAAATGGAACTCAGCGTCGGGAGCGAGGGAGCGGCCGCGCACGATCGGAGGTTCGACGCCCGTTCCGAGGATCAATGAGTTCGAGCCCAGCGTGAAATCGAGCGTCGCGGGATCACTCAACGCAAACGACAGGGTCGGAAAATTGCCGGCGAACTCACCGGGCGCGCCGATGCTGAAGACGCCTAGACCGACCGTCAGATTGTTGACCGCGATGACGGAAAGGGTGGCCGGAAGATTCTCCGACCAGATACGCAAAAACCACGCGCCGATCATGCGCTCGCTAATCAGCGTGTTATGCGAAAGGTACAGCGCACTGTCAGGCCACGCCGCGCCTTCCGCCCCATACGCGATGACGACGGGGTTCGAGGTCTCGCGGCTTTGCCCGATCACGTTGCCGATGACGTACGCCAATCCACCGTTGGGGAACTCGAGCTCATAAGCCGCGGATCCACCGGCGCCGTCGTAGAGCAGGTTGTAGCGGACGACGTTCTCTTTCGCACGCGATTTGACAAGATGTCCCTGGTACCCGTGATGAAACCGGCTGCCCGAGAGTGCGAATCGCGCAATTCGGCCGACGTACAGCAAGTGTTTCAGTGGCCCGCGATCGGTCGGCGCTGCTGAAAACTCGCTGTCTTCGATCACGAGCTCGCTATCGCCATCGTTGCTCGTCAGGATGCCGTTCTCGTTGTCGGTGAATCGGCATCGGACGACACGCATCCGCCCACGCTCGAAGCGTATCCCCGCGCCGTTCAGGTCGGGGACTCGCGCGCCGCTGAACGCAATGTTCTCGACGAGAAAATCCCCTTCGCGAAACACCCAAATTGCTTTCCCCTCGGCGCTTTGGTTGTCTGCGATCAGCGTTGGACCGCTCCCGATGCCGCGAATCGTCAGGCGCTTCTGTGTCCAGACCGCGACGTCGCCGCGGTATTCCCCGGGAAGAATCTCGACCGTGTCGCCGTCGTGCGCGAGACGTGCGGCATCGGCAATTCGTGCGATCGGCGCGCCGGGTCCGACGAGAAGCATCGCGGCAAACGGAGGATCGCAGGCGAGACCCGCGACGAACGCCAGCAGCCACGCCCTTGCCACAGGCGGGTGACAAGCCCGCGAACGGGTGCGATCGAAGCTCGGCGGCAAGCGGCTAATCGTCAGCCGGCGCTTCGGCAATGTCGGGGAACAGTACGTCGGTGTAACCGAAACGCGCGAAGTCTCGTACCCGCATCGGATAGAGGATGCCGTCCAGGTGATCGCATTCGTGCTGAACGACGCGCGCGTGGAAGCCGCTCGCTTCGCGTTCGATCCTGCCGCCTTTCGGGTCGTAACCCGTGTAACCGATCCGCGAGTAGCGCGGCACGACGCCGCGAAGCCCCGGCACCGACAAACAACCCTCCCACCCTTCTTCCATGTCGTCCGAGAGCGGAACCAGCACCGGATTGATGATCTCGGTATAAGGAACAGGCTCCGCATCGGGATAGCGCGGATTGTGCTCGACACCGAATATCACGACGCGCAGCGGAACGCCAATCTGCGGCGCCGCGAGACCCGCGCCCTCGTACTTTCTCATCGTATCGCGCATGTCGGCGAGCAGCGCGTCGATCGCCGGCGTGTTGAACCGCGCAACTTCCTGCGAGCGTTCGAGCAGACGCGGATCGCCCATGCGCAGCACTTCTCGAATCATCTCTGATGTCCTTTGGCGAGTGGAGCAACGTGCTTCAGAAGGATATGGACGCGATCCATGGCGGTCTCAAGCACCTTCGCGATCCTTTCCATCGAGATTTCCTCGGCGCTGTCGCCTCGTCCGGCGGCGTGATTGACGACGACGCAGATCGCCGCGTAGGGTAAGCCCAGCTCGCGCGCCAACGTCGCCTCGGGCATTCCGGTCATGCCGACCAGCGTCGCCCCGTCGCGCTCCATCCGATCGATCTCGGCGGCGGTCTCCAGTCGCGGGCCGCACACCGCGCCATAGACTCCGCCGTCGACCACTGCAAGGTTTGCCTCCTTTGCCGCAGCGAGAAGACGAGCGCGGAACTCGGTCGAATAAGGCTGGGTAAAGTCGACGTGGACCACCTGTTGATCGCCGCCGTCGAAAAACGTGTGCTCGCGCCCCGACGTATAGTCGATCAACTGGTGCGGCACCACGAGGTCTCCGGGCGCACAGCGGCAGATTGCCCCTACCGACGCGACCGCAACGACAGCCGTCGCGCCGCGGTCCTTCAACGCCCACAGATTGGCGCGGTAATTGACACGATGAGGCGGGATCGTGTGACCATGCCCGTGGCGAGCCAGGAATACGGCGTCCTGAGCGTTGAGCTGTCCGAAGACGAGTGCAGCCGACGGCTCTCCGTACGGCGTGCGCACCACTTCCCGATGCGCAACCGCCAGTGTCGACAGGCGCGTGAGCCCGGTGCCGCCAATAATTGCAAGCATGGAACTTGCTTAGGTGGGAAGTTTCATTGGGCGATTGATAGGCACGTCGGGTAGCTTTCGGCGCCAAATTCGCAACACACGGTCACCGGGCGAACAGGAACGCGCGTCAATTCATGACATTATCATCGAAACCTCCGGTACGATGCGAGCGTACCGGCCTCTCATTCTAGCTGCGAAGGTCCTGCCATGTACCTCGATCCCTACTTCAAGCTGATGGCCGAGCGACTTGCCTCGGACATATTCATCACCTGCGGCGCGCCGATCAATATCAAGATCAACGGCGTCGTTGCCCCCGTGACGACGCAAAAGATGGACGTCGAGACGGTGCGCCGGATCGCCTACGAATTGATGAACAAAGAGCAGGCGCGCGAGTTCGAGAACGAGCTCGAAATGAATCTGTCGCACCTCGACGGCGCCTACGGCAATTACCGGATCAACATCTTCCGCCAGCGCGGGACGATTTCGCTCGTCATCCGCTATGTGCGCAGCAACGTACCGCCGTTCGCGGCATTGAAGTTGCCGGCGGTGCTGCTCGATATCGTGTCAGCGAAGCGCGGTCTCGTGTTAATCGCCGGCGCTACGGGGTCGGGCAAGTCGACGACGCTTGCCGCCATGGTCGATCACCGGAACACCAACCAGACAGGACACATTCTCACGATCGAAGACCCAATCGAATATTTGTTCCAGCACAAAAAGAGCATCATCAACCAGCGCGAGATCGGCATCGACACGATGAACTACCACGCCGCGCTCGCCAACGCGCTGCGCGAAGCGCCGGACCTCATCATGGTCGGCGAGATTCGCGACAAGGAGACGATGCAGTCGGCGCTCATTCATACGCTTACCGGCCACCTTTGCCTCTCCACGATCCACGCGAACAACAGTTACCACGCGTTGTCGCGCATCATCAACATGTTTCCGTACGACGCCCGGCCCGCCGTGTTGAGCGACCTGTCAATCGGCTTGCGCGCGATCGTTTCGCAGCGGCTCGTGCGCAATAAGGAGGGCAGCCAGCAGCCGTCCGTCGAAATCCTGCTCAATACGTCGCTGATCGCCGAACTGATCAAAAGCGGCGAATTCTCGCAGATCAAGGAAGCAATGGAGCAGTCGCTCTATCCGGGGTCGCAAACGTTCGAGCAGGCGCTCTGCCGGATGTACCTCGATGGTGTCATCAGCTACGACGATGCGATGTCGGCGTCCGACTCGCCGACGAATCTCGCGTGGCAGATCAACCAGAACTCCCCGACCTCGCGCGTTGCCTCGATGGAACAGCAGGACAAGGGTGAATCGCAGCGCGTGCCCGCCGCCGACTTTGCGGGGATGACAATTAATCCCGAACTGTTGGACCGCTAGGAAACGTTAACTGCGATACGCCGATGCTAACATTGCCGCATGGACATGGCGGCCCAGCCCACGCTTGCGCTCGCGCGCGAACTGATCGCCCGCCGCTCGATCACACCTGACGACGCCGGGTGCCAGGCGCTGCTTACCGCACGCCTTGCGCCGCTCGGATTTCGTTGCGAATCGTTCGTCGCGAATGGCGTCACGAATTTGTGGGCACGCCGCGGCGAAACGCATCCCCTCGTCTGCTTCGCCGGACATACCGACGTCGTTCCGTCCGGTCCGCTCGATCAGTGGCAGTCCGATCCGTTCATCGCAACAGAGCGTGATGGTTATCTCTACGGGCGCGGCGCCGCCGACATGAAGAGCTCGATCGCAGCGTTCGTCACTGCGATCGAAAGGTATCTCGCCGAGACGCCATCCCCATCGGGCTCGATCGCGCTGTTGATCACGTCCGACGAGGAAGGTCCATCGATCGACGGAACTGTACGCGTTGTCGAGTGGCTCAAAACTGCCGGCGAAAGAATCGACTATTGCATCGTCGGCGAGCCTTCATCAACCGACGCGCTGGGAGACATGATCAAGAACGGCCGGCGCGGCACGCTCTCCGGTACGCTGATCGTGCACGGCGTTCAGGGCCATGTCGCGTATCCGCACCTTGCCCGCAATCCCATTCATCTGGTGGCGCCAGCGCTCGCCGAGCTCGCGGCAACGCATTGGGACGACGGCAATGCCGATTTTCCGCCCACCACCTGGCAATGCTCGAATATTCGCGCCGGCACGGGCGCCGGAAACGTTATTCCAGGGACGCTCGAGCTGTGGTTCAATTTTCGCTATTCGACGGCCAGCACGCGCGAGTCGCTCGCGACACGCTTCGAATCGATTCTCAAACGGCATGCGCTCGATTACGCGCTGGTGTGGACCGGCCACGGCCGCTCGTTCCTCACGAAGCGCGGTCGCCTGGTTGATGTCGCGACGGCCTGCGTGCGCGAAGTCACGGGTCGTACGCCGGTATTGTCCACGGTGGGCGGGACCTCGGATGGGCGTTTCATTGCGGACCTTTGCGATGAAATCGTCGAACTGGGTCCAGTCAATTCGACGATTCACAAATTGAACGAGCACGTCGCGATCGCCGACCTCGAGCCCCTGGCGCTGATCTATCGCCGGATGCTGGAACAACTGCTAATGTGAGCGCCGCAGGGCCGCAGGAATTAGAGACGCTGCGTGATTGGCTGCGTTTCGCCGTGACGCGGTTCGGTGAAGCGAACCTTGCGTTCGGTCATGGAACGACGAACGCATACGACGAAGCCGCGTACCTCCTGCTGCATGCGCTGTCACTGCCGCTGGATCGCCTCGAGCCGTTTCTCGATGCGCGCCTGACGTCGGCCGAACAAGCCGACATCGCAGCGTTGCTCGCCCGCCGCATCGACGAGCGCATTCCGGCAGCGTATCTGACGGGCGAAGCATGGCTCGGCGATTTCCGCTTCCATGTCGACAAGCGCGTTGTCATTCCGCGCTCGTACATCGCCGAGTTGTTGCCCGATGGCCTTGTGCCCTACGTCGAGAGCGCCGACGCGGTGGGCAAAGCGCTCGACCTTTGCACCGGCTCCGGCTGCCTTGCGATCTTGCTTGCGCACGCGTACCCGAACGCCGATATCGACGCTGTCGATGTGTCGCCGGACGCGTTGGCGGTTGCGCAGCACAACGTCAGCGATTACGACCTCGCCGGTCGAATCAATCTGATCCGCTCCAATCTCTTCGATAATCTGCGCGACAAGACCTACGACCTCATCATCAGCAATCCGCCGTACGTAACGAGCATGGCGATGGAGGAGCTGCCGCCGGAGTTCCGTCACGAACCCGAGTTGGCATTGGCCGGCGGCGATGATGGACTGGACGTCGTGCGCGCAATCATCGACGGGGCGCCAAGCCATCTGAATGCGCGCGGCGTGCTCGTCGTCGAAGTGGGTCGCGGCAAGGCCGCCGTCGAAGCCGCTTTCCCGCGCGTGCCGTTCGTGTGGCTGGCGACGCGCCCGTCGACCGATTCCGTGTTTCTGCTGACGCGCGACGACCTAGTGCGCTGATCTACGTGATATTGAAGCACTGACGAATCCGGCGCACGAGCTCCGAAGCCCGGCTGACCGCCATCCGTGCGCGGGCATCGGCGTCGGCAGCTTGCAGCGTCGCGTCGTTTTCGGCCTGACGTTTGGCGACGACTTTCGCGAACCCATCGGCGAGCTCCGGGCGAGCGCGCAGGATCGCGTCGAAACCGGATTTATCCAGCCGATAACACAGCACGTCGCTTTCTGCGATGACCGTCGCGGTGCGCGCCTGGCCGGTCAGCAGACCCATCTCACCGAAGTTCGCCGGCGCTGCGAGCGTCGCGAGTCGCGGTCGCGTCTGTCCGCCGTCGGCCTCGCCATAGATCGCGACTTTGCCTTGCGCGAGAACGTACAGCGAATCGGCCACTTCGCCGCGCCGCGAGATCACGTCGTTGCGGACGTACACGCAATCCGTCAATTCGGACGCCAAAGCGCGCCGCTCCTCCGGTGTCATCGGCGCAAACAGCTCGATCTCGGAAAGCGTTGCGAATCGCTTCGCCAACGCTTCGTCGCTTGCGCCGCCCCGAGACAGTTCGCCGCCGTCGATCAAAACGCGGTGCGGGAACGGAATCTCCATCTTTTCGCGCCGCAGAGCCGCGTGGATGTGCACGCGCACGTTCGAGTCGGTTTGCAGGTCGTAGCGAAGGTCGGCAAGCCAGTAAAGCACCGCGTACGTGATGCCGCTGTCGGAGAAGTGGCGGCAAGTGACCTCGAGCGACGGCGCCTTCGCGACGTTTGTCATCTCGGCTCGCTCGAGCGCCGTCTGCACCGTGGTGATGACGTGGCTTGGCGGCGTCTTGTACGACACGCTGAATTCGAGCTCACGCCGCCACGACGTTCGCACGTCGCCGCGGCGCGCGAGGACGGTCACGCGATTCTGCATCAGGTTCGCGTTCGGGATGATGACGGTTTCGCCACTGTTCGTTGCGATCGAGAGATAGCGCCAACGGATGTCGATAATCTGTCCGATGATGTTATCGATGCGCACCCAGTCGCCGATTCGGCACGTGTTGTCCAGCTGCAGCGCCACCCCGCCCCAAAGGTTGTTCAGCGTCTGTTGCAGCGAGAACGCAATTCCGCCGGCCAGCACCCCTGCAGAGGCGACGATCGAGACCAGATTGACGCCATCGACATGCATGCGGTAGAGCGCATAGACAACGAGCACCAGCACGAACAGCACGTCGGCGAGGATCCGCGGAATGTCGGCCTTGCGAAGCAGCGTCTGGAAAACGAAGCTGATCGCAATCCGCGCGAACCCGATCGCGAGCAGCGCGAGCAGCGCTTCTCGTATCACGACAGCCAGCGTGCCGTCGGCGAATCCGGCGCCGAACTCGTAAAGCAGCGTCAGCATCAACAGGCCAAGGAGCAACAGCACGATCATCTGCACGGAGCCCGCGCGGAGGTCGCGCCGCACCCGCATCGTGATCACGGCGAACAAGATGCCCGCCAGCGTGTAGCAGAAGGCGTCGTACAGCGTGTCGAAGGTCGGCATGACGGTGAGAGTTTCTGAACGGACGCTTGAGCGAGAGGCGGAACGCCGCGATTATAGGGTGGCCGAGCCCCGCGTCGCGTAGAATCGAATCGACCTGTCCGTCCGATTATTCACGATGCCATCGCGCTCCGGCGGCGAAATCCTTGTCGCGAACTTGATCGCCCAAGGCACGACCCATGCGTTCGGCGTCCCGGGCGAAAGTTACTTGCCGGTACTGGACGCGCTCTACGATGTTGCCGATCGACTGATATTCGTCGTCTGCCGGCACGAAGGCGGCGCGGCATACATGGCGGACGCGTACGGAAAATTGACCGGCCGCCCGGGCGTTGCCCTCGTGACGCGCGGTCCCGGCGCGTCGAATGCGGCCATCGGCATCCACACCGCGGCGCAGGACTCGACGCCGATGATCGTACTGGTCGGCCAGGTGGGAAGCGACCTTGCCGATCGCGAAGCCTTCCAGGAAATCGACTATCGCCGCATGTACGGCAGCACGACGAAGTGGGCCGCGCAGATCGATCGCGTCGAGCGCATTCCGGAATACGTCGCACACGCGTTTCGGATTGCAATGGCGGGCCGCCCCGGCCCCGTCGTCTTGGCGCTTCCGGAAGACGTGCTTGCCGCACGATGTGAAATCCACGATGCCAATCGCGTCGACGCTTTGCCGATTGCGCCAACGCGCACGCAGATTGCGGCTGTGTGCGAAGCGCTTGCGCGAGCGCAACGCCCGCTCCTCCTTGCGGGAGGCAGCCGCTGGGACCGCGATGCCTGCGCGGCGCTGCGAGTGCTCGCCGAACGTATCGGACTGCCGGTTGCATGCGCGTTTCGCCATCAGGACCTGTTCGACAATCGCTATCCTCAATACGCCGGCGACGTCGGCATCGCAATTAACCCCCACTTGGCTGGGCGGGTGCGCGATGCTGACGTCCTGCTTGTCGTCGGTGAACGCTTGGGCGAAATGACGACATCGGGCTATACGCTGGTTGAAGCGCCGACCCCGCGGCAGACGTTGATTCACGTGCATCCGGGCAGCGACGAGCTGGGCCGTGTTTATCAACCGGCCATCGCGGTCAACGCGACGCCACTCGAGTTCATCGAGGCGCTCACGGAGTCGCTGCCCGCCGCGACCTCCTGGCGCAGTCTCGCGCGCGACGCACATGCCGAATACGAAACCTGGCGATTGCCGCGGACAGTGCCCGGTGCCGTCGATCTCTGGCAGATCGTCCGTTGGCTCGACGAACGCTTGCCGGAGAACGCGATCGTCGCAAACGGTGCCGGCAATTACGCAACGTGGATGCATCGCATTTTTCGCTACCGGTCGTACCGAACCCAGCTTGCGCCCTATTCGGGATCGATGGGCTACGGCGTGCCCGCTGCGGTCGCGGCGAAGCTCGTCCATCGCGACCGTGTCGTGCTTTCGTGGAACGGCGATGGTTGTTTCCTGATGAATGGACAAGAGCTCGCCACCGCGGTCCAGTATCGCCTGGCGATTGTGTTCGTCGTGATCGACAACGGCATGTACGGCACGATTCGCATGCATCAGGAGCGGCACTATCCCGACCGTGTGTCGGGTACCTCACTCGTCAATCCGGATTTCGCGGCGTTGGCGCGCGCCTATGGCGCGATGGGCGAAACGATCGCTTCCACCGCGCAATTCGCGCCGGCGTTCGAGCGTGCGCTCGCAACGGACGGGCCCGCGCTGCTGCACGTCAAGCTCGATCCGCAAGCGTTGACGCCGAACACGACACTCGACGCGTTACGCGAACAAGGACGAAAAGCGAAGAGCGATTGAGCTACGCCGGCTGGGGCGGCGGCTCCTCGCGCAGCGCGCGCGCCAGCATGATCCGCCACACGCCGGCAGAGATCAGCGAGAACCCAGCGAGCAAACCGATGATGGGGATGGAGCTCGCGGGCCATCCGGCAGCGATCAGGATCGCCAGCACGATCGACAGCGCCCCATCGAACAGTATCCAGCCCCAGCCGCGCCCCGGCCTTCGCTTGAGCGCCAGCATCACGCTGCCTGCGCCGTGCACCAGCAACAGCCCGCCGACGAGAAGCGCGAGTGTCGCGATGCCCGCGAGCGGGAATATCGCGAACAGCGCGCCCAGCACGATCATCGCGATTCCCGACAAGAGCTTCCAGCCGAAGCCCGTCTCGTTGCGCGTTGCGACTGCATGGGCGACCTCCGCAACGCCGCCCACAAAGAACATCGCGCCGAAGAAGATCGTCGCCGCGAGTGCCGCCGGTCCCGGCGCTATGACAGCGAGAAATCCCGCGACGATCATGACGACGCCCAGTATCGTGACCCAGCGCGCAACACGCGCAGAATCGCTCGTTGCAGCTTGATCGGCCATGTTGATTCCCCCTGGCTAGAACGCCTGAAACATCACCCCGCCAATCAGCGGCTCGGCGCCACTTTCTTGTAGTGTACGTCGGCGCAAGCTGATTCTACGCCAGATCGGTGGAACGCTCGTTGGTGTGTCCCGCGGGGCCCTATCAGGGTGTGCGCAAATTTGGGGGACGCGAATCGCGCGTCGAGCGCAACTCGAGATGAGGATGCGATACGCTCGGCGACGTCGCGTCCGGTGGTCGATACAGCGCCTGAAATTGGCGGACGAGCGCGACGTATTCGCGTGTCTCCGGAAAAGGTGGAATGCGATTGCCGCTTTGACGGACCGATTCTTCACCGGCGTTGTAGGCCGCGAGCGCCAAGCCGAGGTCGTCGCCGAAAAGATCGAGAAGATCGCGCAAGTATCGAACGCCGATGCGAACGTTGGTCGGCGGATCGAGAAGTTGCTGCGCAATCGTGCGATTGCGTTGCTCGGCAAGCCCGTAGCGAGCGGCCGTTGCCGGAATGATCTGCATCAGGCCGAGCGCGCCCTTCGCCGACACGGCATCCGGCTCGAACGCCGACTCGACCGCAATGACGGCTTTGACCAACGCCGGATCGAGCGAATGCGATTTTGCGTTGCGCTCGATCAGCCAGGCGAAGCGCCGGAGGTTCGGGTGGTCGATGACGCGTCGGTACAGCGCGGTCTGCTCCAGCGAACCGCGCGGAGCCGGCGCACGGGTATCCGGCGCATCGAGGCTGGTAGGTCCTCTGAAAAACAGCTGATAGCGTTCGTCGACGCGATGCGTCGCGAAATGCGCGATACCGCCGTCGTCCACGTAGCCCCAAAGTTCCGCGCTCGCGAGCGTTGCATGAATCGCCAGCGCCGCGAAAATCAAGCGGCCGCACGAAACGACGGTGCGCATTGTCCCTCGAGCGGTATCAGCCCGCGCTTTGTGCCGGGATCGCGCGCACCGACAGCACGCCGTCAATCGTCGATATTGCATCGATCACCGATGGCTGGATGGGGCTATCGACGTCGACGAGCGTGTAGGCCATCTCGCCGCGCGATTTGTTCACCATGTTGTGAATGTTGAGACCGGCCTTCGCCATCGTCGTGGAGATCTGGCCGACCATGTTGGGCACGTTGGCGTTGGCGATCGCGATGCGGAACGGCGACTCGCGCGACATGTCGACGTTGGGAAAGTTGACGGCATTGGCGATCACGCCGTTCTCCAGAAACTCGCGCACCTGATCGACGACCATGATCGCGCAGTTTTCTTCGGCTTCTTCTGTGGACGCGCCCAAATGAGGCAACGCCGCGACGCCGGGCTCGTGAAGGAGCGCGGCACTGGGAAAATCACACAGATAATATTTGAGCCGATGGTTGCGGAGCGCCGCAATCACTGCTTGCTCATCGACGATCGCGTCGCGCGCAAAATTCAACAGTGAAGCGCCGGCCTTCATCGCGGAGAGCCGCTCTTGGTCGATCAGATGACGCGTCACGGCCAGCAGCGGAACGTGCAGCGTCACGAAATCCGAATGCTTCAACAGCTCCTCGATGCTGTGTGCGCGCCGCACGCTCGACGGCAGCCGCCACGCGGCGTCGACGGTGATTTCCGGATCGAAGCCCGTTACCTTCATCCCGAGCTTTATCGCCGTATCGGCAACGAGGCTCCCGATGGCGCCAAGTCCGATGATGCCCAAGGTTTTCCCGGGCAGCTCGACGCCGGCGAAGCTCTTCTTCCCTTCCTCGACGCGCTGCGCGAGATCCGCCCCACCGCTGTCGAGACTCGTCACATAACGGAGCGCCGGAACGACATTGCGGGCGGCTATCAGCAAGGCGGCGAAGACCAGCTCCTTTACGGCGTTTGCATTCGCGCCGGGAGCGTTGAAAACCGGCACACCGCGCTTCGACATGTCGGCGACCGGAATGTTGTTCGTGCCCGAGCCCGCGCGACCGATCGCCTTGACGCTTGCCGGAATGGGTGTCGTGCGCAAGTCGTGCGAACGCAAGACGATCGCGTCCGGATGTTCGACCGCCTTCCCGATGGCGTAGCGCGCGCTCGGGAAACGGTGCAGCCCCTGCGCGGAAATCTGGTTGTACGTGAGGATCTGATATTTCATCGCTTGTTTTTTCTTATCCGTGTCGCCGCTCGAAGTCCTTCATGTAGTCGACCAATCTGCGAACGCCTTCGATGGGCATCGCGTTGTAGATCGACGCGCGCATGCCGCCGACGGACCGATGGCCCTTGAGCTGCACCATGCCCTGCTCGTTCGCGCCTTTGAGGAACGCCTCGTCGAGCGACTCGTCGCGCAGCTTGAATGGGACGTTCATCCGCGAACGATCCTCTTTGCGCACGACGCTTCGATAGAACGGCGTCTGATCGAGATAGTCGTAGAGAAGCGCGGCCTTGGCGATGTTCACGCGCTCAATCGCGGCAACGCCGCCTTGTGCGAGAAGCCACTGGAAGACCAATCCCGCAATATAGATCGCGTAGGTCGCCGGCGTGTTGACCATCGATTCGGCTTCGGCCTGCGCCTTCCAATGAAAAGCCGATGGCGTGATGGGCAACGCGCGGTCGAGCAGGTCGTCGCGAACGATGACGAGCGTCAAACCCGCCGAACCGGCGTTCTTTTGGGCGCCGCCGTAGATGATGCCGAATTTCGACACGTCGACAGCGCGCGACAGCAAATGCGACGACATGTCGGCGACCAGCGGCACGTCGCCCGTATCCGGCGTCCATTGATATTCGACGCCGCCGATCGTCTCATTCGTGCAGACGTGAACATACGCCGCCCCCGGGGTGAGCTTCCAGCGCTCCTGCGTGGGTACGTACGTAAAGCCCTTGTCCTCCGCTGACGCGGCGATGCTGACAGTGCAGTACTTCTTCGCTTCCTTGATCGACTTCTTCGACCATTCGCCGGTGTTGACGTAGTCGGCCACCGTGCGCCCGGCGAGCAGATTCATCGGGACGATTGCGTTTTCCCCGATAGCGCCGCCTTGCAGGAACAACAGCTTGTAATTGGCCGGAATTGCGAGGAGCGCCCGCAAGTCGGCTTCGGCTTTCGCCGCAATGCTGATGAATTCCTTGCCGCGATGGCTCATCTCCATCACCGACATGCCGCTGCCATGCCAGTCGAGCATCTCGGCCGCAGCCTGCTGCAGGACGACCTCCGGAATCACTGCGGGTCCGGCGCTGAAATTGACGACGCGCATGAAGATTTCCGATGCTTAAGGGGAGAGAGATACGCCGGCCGCAAGCGACGCCTGCGCTCCACGCGACCGAGCATCAATTCGCGGCGACCGGCTCTTCGATCAGCGGTGCGAGCGTAGCAAACTGCTCATCCTGCGGCATTGCAGGAAGGTGATCGTGTTCCTTTGCGTAACGGACGACTCTGCGGATCAAATTGAGTCCCATCGGCGCGAGCGCGCGCTCCCACAGCTCCCGCGCCGATTCGCCTTTCTTGACGAAACACCACTCCTGCGCGGCGATTGCGCCGGAATCCATCCGTTCCGCCAAGTGGTAGATCGATCCGCCTGCAACGGGATCGCGCTCCTTGATCGTCCACTCGATCGCGGCGATGCCGCGATGGCGCGGCAACAGCGACGGGTGATAGCCGATTCCGCCGCGCCGCGAGCGTGTGAGCGCTTCGCTGCTGACGCGCGCATGACTGTGCGCGGTTATGATGAGATCGGTCCCCGTCGGAATCGCCGCGGCGGGAATGATCTTGGGATTGGGCGGCACATACACGTCGATGCCTGCCGCTCTTGCTGCATTGGCAAGCCGATCGTCGTCCGCCGGTACGATAACGCGCAGTATCGTGGCGCCCTCTTCGACTACAACTGCGAAGGCGGCCGAGCCAAACCATTTGGAACCAACGAGCGTGATTTTCACGCGGACATTATAACGTGGACGACGCGATCGCAGCCCGCTCCGGGGGCGACAACGTCAGGTGTCGCGACGCTTTTCGATCAACGATCGATTAGGCCGGGCATTCGACGGCCCTGCCGACGCGCGTGCCGTCTTTCCACGTCTCCAATCGAACAGGGAATCCCCATAGCCGATAGAGATGCTTGACGACTTCGCCTGCCGCATCGGCGAGGGGCCGATCACGATAGCCCATATGCCGCAACTCGAGCGAGCGGTCACCGTCGCGATCGTAGCGAACGATTTGCACATCAGGCACGCGCGTTTCTTGTGCATGCTGCTCGGCGAGCAGCTTGCGCAAGCGACGATAGCCGGCTTCGTTGTGAATGCTATCGACGACCAGCTCGTCTTCGTCGGCGTGGTCCGCCAACGCAAACAGGCGCAACTCGCGGATCAGCCGAGGCGAGAGGTACTGCCCAATAAAAGACTCGTCCTTGTAGTTGCGCATCGCGAAGTCGAGCGTTTTCCGCCAATCGGTCCCGGCGACGTCAGGAAACCATTCGCGATCCTCGTCGTCGGGCCGCTCGCAAATCCGTTTCAGGTCGGCGAATATCGAGAAGCCGAGCGTATACGGATTCATGCCGCCGAAGGCCTGCGTGTCGAAGCCCGGCTGATGCATGACGTTGGTGTGACTCTTCAGGAACTCCAGCATGAAACCGTCGTCGACCAATCCCTTCTCGTGCAGGCGATTCAGGATCGTGTAGTGCCAGAAGACCGCCCAGCCTTCATTCATCACTTTCGTCTGGCCCTGCGGATAGAAATACTGCGCCAGCTTCCGCACGATGCGCACGAGCTCGCGTTGCCAAGGCTCGAGCTTCGGCGAGAACTTTTCGACGAAATAGAGAATGTTCTCCTGTGGGTCGGGCGGGAATGTACCCTTGCGCTTCGCTGGCGTTGTTGCCTTGTCCGGCAGCGTGCGCCACAGGTCATTGAACTGCCGTTCCTGATACGCCTGGCGGTCCTTGAGCCGCGCTTCCTCGGCCTTGAGCGTCAGCGGCGGGGGACGACGGTAGCGGTCGACGCCATGCGGCATCAATGCGTGACAGGCATCGAGAATCTCCTCGACCGCCGCTTCGCCGTGCCGATCTTCGCACTCCATCACGAAATGGCGCGCGAAAACGAGATAGTCGAGGATGGCTTCAGGCGTCGTCCACTGGCGGAACAGATGATTGCCCTTGAAAAAGGAATTGTGGCCGTAGCACGCGTGCGCGATGACGAGCGCCTGCGTGGTGATCGTGTTTTCCTCCATCAAGTACGCAATGCATGGATTGGAATTGATGACGATCTCGTACGCAAGCCCCTGCGCGCCGCGCCGGTAGGCCTGCTCGTTGCGAATGAATTCCTTGCCGAAGGACCAATGCGGATAGCCGATCGGCAGGCCGGTCGTTGCGTACGCATCGAGCATCTGTTCCGATGTGATGATCTCGATCTGATTTGGATACGTGTCGAGCGTGTATTCGGCGGCGATTTCGCCGATCGCAGCGTCGTAGCGCTCGAGCAGCGATGTATCCCAATCGGCGCCATGCGAAAGTGCAGTCATAGTTCCCCCACGCTTGCGGCCGTGACGCGAGCAGCCGGCGAGGGGCCCCGCACCGCGGGGATCGACGGCCAATGCGAGTCGTCACACGAGGCCGACTGTTGTTGCAGCGATTCGCCTCGTCGATACAAGGAGGTCGAGGCCGCTGTAATGGCGCTCATTGCGCATCCTTCTTGAAGAGATCGTGGAACACCGGATAGATCTGATCGCGCTGCGATGCGCGGCGCATCGCAAAGTTGGCTGCGCCGGCGGCGATCACCTGGTATTCCACCCACAGTGCCGAGGGCCGCTCCGGGGAATGCGGCGAATTCAGCTCGAGATACGTGTAATAGCGCGTGGCCGGGAGCACCTTCTCACGCAGAAAGCGGGCGCTTCGCGCAGAATCGGCGCCGAACGCATCGCCGTCGGAGGCCTGCGCGGCATAGACGTTCCAGCCGTCCAGGTAGCGCTCGCGATGGATCGCAGCGGCCAGCTCCAGCGCGGAGAGCACGATCGTGCCGCCGGTGCGCGGATCGTGGAAGAACGTGTCTTCGTCGACTTCCTCGGCATCGTCCGTGTGGCGGATAAATACCAAGTCCACTTCGCGATACTTGCGCGTCAGGAATAGATAGAGCAGCGTGAAGAAGCGTTTCGCCAGATCCTTTTTCTCCTCGTCCATCGACGCCGAAACGTCCATCAGGCAGAACATGGCCGCACGCGCGACGGGCTCCGGGCGCACGACTCGGTTGCGGTAGCGAAGGTCGAGCTCCTCAATGAAGGGCAATGCGTTCTCTCGCCGCAACAGCCGCTGCAACTCGAGATAGAGGTCGTACGCTTCTTTCTGCTGGCCCGCCGCAACGGCGAGACCAAATTCGGCTTCGATCGCCAGCGCCTCCTCGGCGATCCCGCTGCGTAGCGCGATGCGCCGCGCGAGCGATTGCGACAGCGTCCGAATCACGGCGAGATTGGCCGGCGAGCCGCTCGTCGTATAACCAGCGCGTACCGACGTTGGACGTTCGGCGCGGCCGAGCGCTGTCCGCGCGAGATTGGGCAGCTCGAGATCGTCAAAGAACACTTGCATGAACTCTTCGCGCGATAGCGAAAACACGAACGCGTCTTCGCCATCGCCGTGTCCCGCCTGCGATCCACCGCCTCCGCCGCCCGCATCGGGACGAGGAATGCGGTCGCCGGCGACGAACGTACGATTGCCGGGCAGCACGATCTCGCGATCGCCGCCGGGGCCGAATCCGAATGCCGGTTCCGAGATGTCTTTCCGCGGCACGTACACGTCGCCGCCCTTCTCCATGTCGGCGAGCCGTCGTTCGCTGACCATTTTCTTTACCGCTGCACCGATCTGTGCCTTATAGCGACGCATGAACCGCGCGCGGTTGACCGCGCTCTTGCCACGAGCGTTTTCCCGGCGATCGATGAGATGGCTCATGTGATTACCCTCGCCCCCATGGCTACGATGCCTTGCGAACGCGCAGATACCACTCGGCCAAAAGTCGCACTTGCTTTTCCGTGTAGCCCTTGGCCACCATCCGCGCGACGAAATTCTCGTGCTTCTTCAACTCGTCGGCCGACGCCTTTGCATTAAACGAGATCACCGGGAGCAGATCTTCGGTGTTGGAGAACATCTTCTTCTCGATGACCTCGCGGAGCTTCTCGTAGCTGTTCCACGTCGGGTTACGGCCGCCGTTGTGCGCGCGCGCGCGAAGCACGAAGTTGACGATCTCGTTGCGGAAATCCTTCGGGTTGACGATACCTGCGGGCGTTTCAATCTTTTCCAGTTCGGCGTTGAGCGCCGCGCGATCGAAGCTCTCGCCGGTCTCCGGATCGCGGAAGTCTTCTTCCTGGATCCAGCAATCCGCAAAGGTCACATACCGGTCGAAGATGTTCTGACCGTATTCCGCGTACGACTCGAGATACGCGGTCTGGATTTCCTTGCCGATGAACTCGGCGTACCGTGGCGCGAGATGGCCCTTGACGTACTCCATGTCCCGGCGGCGTGTTTCCTCGGGCAGGTCCTCGCGCCCGAGACGCTGCTCGAGCACGTACATCAGATGAACCGGGTTGGCCGCGATTTCCGTCTGATCGTAATTGAACACCGCCGACAGGACCTTGTAGGAGAAGCGCGTCGACATGCCCGACATCCCTTCGTCGGGCCCGGCATAGTCGCGGTATTCCTGCAACGACTTCGCCTTCGGGTCGATGTCCTTGAGCGTCTCGCCATCGTAGACGCGCATCTTCGAGTAGATGCTCGAGTTCTCGGGCTCCTTGAGTCGGCTAAGCACGGTGAACTGCGCCATCATCTCGAGCGTTCCAGGTGCGCACGGCGCGCCAGCGAGCGATGAATTGGCGAGGAGCTTCCGATAGATGCGTACTTCCTCGGACACGCGGAGGCAATACGGCACCTTGACGATGTAGATCCGGTCGAGAAAAGCCTCGTTGTTCTTGTTGTTGCGGAAGCTATGCCACTCGGACTCGTTCGAGTGGGCGACGATGATGCCGCTGAACGGTATCGCGGAGAAGCCTTCGGTCCCCTTGAAGTTTCCTTCCTGCGTGGCGGTCAAGAGCGGATGCAGCATCTTGATCGGCGCCTTGAACATCTCGACGAATTCCAGGATGCCCTGGTTCGCCAAACACAATCCGCCCGAATAGCTGTACGCGTCCGGATCGTTCTGCGAGTGGTGCTCGAGCTTGCGGATATCGACCTTGCCGACCAGCGATGAAATATCTTGATTGTTCTCGTCGCCCGGCTCGGTCTTCGTGATCGCGATCTGGCGCAGCGCGGACGGCTTCACGCGCGCCACGCGGAATTTGGTCAAGTCGCCGCCGAATTCCTCTAGGCGCTTGACGGCCCATGGCGACATGATGCCGGTCAGGTAGCGCCGCGGGATGCCATATTCGTCCTCCATCGTCGCGCCGAACTGTTCCGGCGGGAAGAGTCCAAGGGGCGATTCGTTGACAGGAGAGCCTTTGAGCACATAGATGGGCCGCAACTCCATCAGCGCCTTCAGCCGCTCGGCGATCGACGACTTGCCGCCGCCGACGGGCCCCAACAGATAGAGAATCTGCTTCCGCTCCTCCAGGCCTTGCGCGGCGTGACGGAAGAACGACACGATCTGGTCGATCGCGTCCTCCATGCCGAAGAACTCACGGAACGCGGGATAGCGGCGTATCAGGCGGTTGCTGAAGATGCGCGACAGCCGCGGGTCGTTGCGGGTGTCGAAGAGTTCGGGTTCGCCGATGGAAGCGAGCATCCGCTCGCTGGCGGAGGAGTATGCAGTAGGGTCTTTTTTGCAGAGCCCGAGATAGTCTTCGAGACTTATCTCTTCATCTGCGGTAGCCGAATACGTGGACCGATACTGCTCCAGAAGCTTCGTCATCGTCGTTCTCCCGATAGGGTACGTGAGATGCCGAGCATTCGGCCGTTTCCTTCAAGCTCCCCCCGGCATCCGGGGTAGGAAGGATTTGTTGTTTCGGCGATGTATCAAAGTGAGTGCGTCTCCTGCCGTCGCCCTGCAGCGACACTCTTGCAGTTTGCGGCCGGTCCGGGGCAATCCCCCATCGATTGAAAAGCATTCGTCATGCCAACGGTTCGCCTAGTGTATAGGTTGACTAAGTATCGTCGCTTGTGCAGTGCTCATTGCGTAATCGTGCGCTGATTTATACCTAGATGTTTGTTGACGCTGCACACAACAAGTTGACGCAGCGCGTCGCGTCGCGCGTCTACAACAGGGACGCGATGATGATGTCAGATTTTTTCGGACATTTTCTCCGAATCGACTACTGCTGCACCGCGGGGCGGGCTATTTACCGCATTGGCAGCCGACAACGTCGACTGCTAAGGGAGTCTGTTGCAGGTCTGGATTGCAACTCTGCTTGCGGGAGCGGACGGCAACCTACGGCGGGAATGGACGCTTACCTACAGTCGCGTATCTCACGGCGCGGTTGCTCGATTGCGGTGCGAATGACCCTAGTCGCGCAACCGTCTGGTGCTGCCCCGCCAATACCTGAGCGTCAAATAACCGCCCAGCATGCCGCCGAGATGCGCAAAGTGCGCAACGCCCTCCTGCGTCCCGGTGACGCCGAGATACAACTCGATCACAGCATAGATGACAACGAACAGCCGCGCTGGCATCGGGATTGGCGGAAACAGCAGCATGACGCGGCTTTTCGGGAAGTAAATTCCGTACGCAAGCAGCAGGCCAAAAACCCCGCCGGATGCGCCAACGGTCGGGTACACGCCGCCGGTCAACGCCGCAACCAGCAATTGCGTCACCGCAGCCGCGATGACGCTCATGAAGTAATAGACCAGATAGCGACGGCCGCCGAAGACGCGTTCGATCGCGCCGCCGAACATGTACAGCGCGAACATGTTGAACGCGAGGTGCAACAGGCTGCCGTGCAGGAAGGCGTAGGAGACGAGCTGCCACGGCGCGAATCCGACTTGCGGATCGACCTGCGAAGCCCCCCACGGCCACAGCGCGAAGGGAATCACCAACTCGGGCAAGAGACCCTGCAGCAGGAAGATCGCGACGTTGGCGGCGATCAGCGCGGAAGTGACGGGCAGCATTCGGGGTAGATGGGGCCGGCCGCGTGGCGGGCAAGTACCGCCGCGACCGGGGTCAATGCTTCGCGAGCTCGAGCTTGCCGATCTGGTTGCGATGCACCTCATCGGGACCGTCAGCGAGCCGCAGCGTTCGCGCATGGGCATAAGCGCGCGCGAGGCCGTGGTCGTCGCAGACACCCGCACCGCCGTGCGCTTGAATGGACCAGTCGATGACTTGGCAGGCCATCGTCGGCGCAGCCACCTTGATCATTGCGATCTCGGCGCGCGCTGCCTTGTTGCCCACCGTGTCCATCATGTACGCCGCCCTGAGCGTCAACAGCCGCGCCTGGTCGATCATGATGCGCGCTTCCGCGATCCGCTCGAGCGTGACCGTGCGCTCAGCGACGGACTTACCGAACGTGATTCGGTTCTTCACTCGCTCGCACATTTTCTCGAGTGCGCGTTCCGCGAGGCCGATAAGGCGCATGCAGTGGTGGATCCGCCCGGGTCCGAGCCGCCCTTGCGCGATGTCAAAGCCGCGTCCTTCGCCCAGAAGCATGTTGTCAACGGGGACGCGCACATTGTCGAAAGCGATCTCCATGTGCCCGTGCGGCGCGTCGTCGTATCCGAAAACGGGCAAGTGGCGGATAACGTTGACGCCCAGCGTGTCGCGCGGCACGAGCACCATCGATTGCCGCCGGTGCGGGGGTCCCTCCTCCGTTGTCTTGCCCATGAAGATGAGGATGGCGCAGCGCGGATCGCCGGCGCCCGACGTCCACCACTTGCGTCCGTTGATCACGTACGAGCCGCCATCGCGAACGATCGAGCTCTTGATGTTGGTCGCATCGGACGATGCAACGTCTGGCTCAGTCATCGCAAACGCGGAACGAATGTGACCGCCCAGCAACGGCTCGAGCCAGCGTTTTTTCTGCGCTTCCGTGCCATAGCGCTCGAGCACTTCCATGTTGCCGGTATCGGGCGCGGAGCAGTTGAATATTTCGGGCGCGAACAAGACGCGTCCCATGATCTCGCACAGTGGCGCGTATTCGGCGTTGGATAGCCCGGCACCCCGCTCCGATGCCGGCAAGAAGAGGTTCCACAAGCCCGCCGCCTTTGCCCTAGGCTTGAGCGCTTCGACGATGGCGGAAGGCTGCCAGCGATCATCGCCTGCCGTTTCACCGTAATAACGCGCTTCGTTCGGGTAGACGTATTCGTCCATGAAGGCAACGAGCCGGGCCTGGAGCGCTTTCACTTTGGGTGTGTAATCGAAATCCATAGGCATCTCCAAGCTCACCTGCCAGCAGAGAGTTGCTCGACCTCTTTCCAGCCGAGCTCGGCAATCGGCCGTGCTCGGCGACCGGCGTCGAGCGCACGGGTGCTCGCCGCATTGCCCGCGACGGCGCGGCCCATGATGCCTTGCAGGATGGCCGCCAGGCGAAAGAGGTTGTACGCGAGATAAAAGCTCCACTCCGAAGCCGTCGGTGTCTGCGTCGCGCCCGTACGTTTCAAGTAGAGCTCGACGTATTCGTCTTCGGACGGGATGCCGAGCGCAGTCAGATCAGCGCCCCGCAGTCCGCGAAATTCGTTGCCCCCGAGCCGCCACGTCATCAGGTGGTACGAAAAATCCGCCAGCGGGTGCCCGAGCGTCGACAATTCCCAATCGAGAACGGCGCTCACGCGCGAGCGGGTCGGATGGAACACAAGGTTGTCGAGCCGATAATCGCCGTGGACGATGCAGGTGCGCGCGTCTGCGGGAATATGGTTGGGGAGCCACGCGATCAAGCGGTCCATCGCTTCGATGGGCTCGGTTTCGGATGCCTTGTACTGCCGGCTCCAGCGATCGATCTGGCGCGCGAAATAATTGCCGGGCTTGCCGAAGTCCTCGAGACCGGCGGCGACGTGGTCGACGTTATGCAACGCGGCAATGACCCGATTCATGTCGTCGAAGACGTCTTGGCGTTCGGCGGGCGTCATCCCCGGTAGCGCCGGATCCCACAACACGCGTCCATCGACAAAGTCCATTACATAGAACGGCGTGCCGATCACAGCGGCGTCTTCGCACAGGCAATATGTTTGCGGCACGGGAACGTCGGTGTGCGCAAGCGCCGAAATCACGCGATACTCGCGCTCGACCGCATGCGCCGACGGAAGCAGCTTGCCGGGTGGCTTACGCCGCAATACGTATGCGTGTCCATCGGCCATCAACTTGTATGTCGGGTTCGATTGGCCGCCCTTGAACTGTTCAACGGTGAGCGGACCGTGAAATTCCGGCAGCCGCTCACGCAGGTACCACTCGAGCGAAGCAATGTCGAATTGGTGCGCGTCCGCGACGGGACGCGTGCCGGTGAATTCTTCCTGTGCTGCCATCATCCGCGGGCTGCGTCAATGGCTAGGTTGCCGTCACGCCGCCATCGACGGCGATGACCTGCCCGGTGATGAAGGCACACGCGTCGGACGCAAACAGCGCAGTGACGCCTTTCAGGTCTTCGGGGCCGCCGACGCGTTTCATCGGCGCGCGGTGCGCCACCGCCTCACCCATCATTTCCATGACGCCCTTGGTCATCTTGGTTGGAAAGAATCCGGGTGCGATCGCGTTGACGTTGACGTTGTGTTGCGCCCATTCGACGGCAAGCGAGCGCGTAAAGTTGATCACGCCCGCCTTGCCCGTGTTGTAGGCAAGTGTCGGAGGGCGCCCTGACTCGCCGCCACCGGTAAGGCCAAGGATCGACGCGATGTTGATGATCTTGCCGCGGCGTCGCGGAACCATCGAGCGCCGGCCGACTTCCTGGCAGACGACGAACATCGCCGTCAAATTGAGATTGATGACCTTCTGCCATGCTTCGAGCGGATGCTCGAGCGTTGTTGCGCCCCAGGTCGCTCCGGCGTTGTTCACCAGAATGTCGATGGGACCTAACGCGGCCATCGCCTGCTCGACCATCGGTGCGATGGCGCCGCTGTTCGACATGTCGCACGCCAACGGCAGCGCCTCGATACCCTGTGAGCCCAAATGTGCGGCTGCCGCCTCCAGCTCGTCGCGTTTGCGCGCCACCAGTGCGACGCGCGCACCCATCTCGCCGAGCGCTTCAGCCATTTGCAGACCGAGTCCGCGCGAGCCCCCCGTTACGAGCGCTGTCCTTCCGGTGATGTCAAACAATTGGCGGACGCTCATGGTCGGCTTTCGGCATGGAAGGCGCGGCCGCCCGGTCGTCGCGTCGTTTGCACGGTCGTGATAAAAGACATTCTGGCTCGGACGACCGGAGTGCGGCCTCCGATACTCTACCAACTCGGCGTGATGCCGTACGCAAATGGATCTCAACTATTCGGTCGAAGAGCGCGCTTTTCGCGATGAGGTCAGCGAATGGCTGCGTGATCATCTGCCAGCGGACTTGCGGCAAAAGGTCCTCGAGTATCGGCATTTGACGCGGGACGATCTGCAACGCTGGCACTCGATTCTCGCGCAAAAGGGTTGGGTTGCGCCTTCTTGGCCGCAGCAATGGGGCGGCACCGACTGGAACGTCGTCCAGCGGTACATTTTCGACGAAGCGTGCGGTTATGCGGGCGCGCCACCGCTCGTTCCTTTCGGCCTTCTGATGTGCGCGCCGGTGCTTTTCAAGTTCGGAACGCAGGCGCAGAAGGAACGGTTTCTGCGGCCGATCTACTGCGGCGACGCGTTCTGGTGCCAAGGGTATTCCGAGCCCGGCGCGGGATCTGATTTGGCTTCGCTGCGGACGACCGCCGTCCGTCACGGCGATCGGTACGTCGTCAACGGCCAGAAGATCTGGACAACCGCCGCGCATTTCGCCGACTGGATTTTCTGCCTTGTTCGCACGTCGCCGGCGGCCGAGCGCAAGCAGGACGGCATTTCGTTTTTGCTGATCGATATGCGTACCCCGGGCATTACCGTACGTCCCTTGATCCTCATGGACGGCGAACACGAGGTGAACGAAGTGTTCTTCGACGACGTCGAGGTTCCCGTCGAGAATCGTGTGCACGACGAAGGCAAAGGTTGGACCGTCGCGAAATATCTATTGGGCCACGAGCGGATGAATACGGCGCGCATCGGAACGTCGCAGCGGGAGTTGGAGCACCTGAAAGAATTTGCGTCGATGCAGCGCAAGAACGCGAAGCCGCTGATTGACGATCCCCGTTTTCGCGACAAGCTGTCGCACGTCGAGATCGAGCTGATGGCGCTCTCGATCACCAATCTGCGCTTCCTCGATCAGTTGCGTGGGGGTCGCGCGCCCGGCGCCGAGGTCTCGATGCTGAAGATCAAAGGAACCGAAATCCAGCAGGCGCTGACCGAGCTGATGATGGAAGCCGCGGGGCCGGCGGCGCAGCCGTTCGCTCCAGTCGCAGGAAATGACCGCTTCGATCGCTTCATGGCGTCGCTTGCGCCGCGTTACTGCAACTATCGCAAGACGACGATCTACGCCGGATCGAACGAGATCCAGCGCAACATCATTGCGAAACATGCGCTTGGACTCTGATGAACTTCGACCCCTCCGAAGAGCAGCGCCTATTTGCCGCGTCGATCGAGCGCTTCGTCGCGCGCGACTACACCTTCGAGACGCGCCGGCGCGTTGTGGCATCGCACGACGGCTATAGCCGCGACGTGTGGGCGGCACTTGCGGACCTCGGACTGCTCGCCGTCGCGATTCCGACCGAATATGGCGGGCTCGGCGGCGGCGCAGGCGATCTGACGAGCGTCATGGAGGCGATCGGTGAAGCATTGATCGTCGAGCCGTTCCTGGCGACGGTGATGGGCTCGCGCTTCGTCGCGCGCACGGGAACGCTCGAGCAGAAAAACAGTTTGCTGCCTGCGGTCGCAAGCGGCAAGTTGACGCTGGCGTTCGCTCATTCGGAGCAAGGCGCTCGTTATGACCTTGCGCACGTCACGACGCGAGCGCGAAAGACCGGCGCGGGATTTACGATCGATGGCGACAAGCGCGTCGTTCTGCACGGTCCTTGCGCTCGGACGCTCGTTGTATCCGTCCGCCTTGCCGGTGACGACACCGATCAGGAGGGCATTGGCTTGTTCCTCGTGAGCACCGATGTGCCGGGCGTTTCACTCGCCGCGTCACGCACGCTCGATGAATTGCGCGCAGCCGATATTTTCTTTGCCGATGTTCACGTGCCGGCCAATGCGTTATTGGGCGAAACCACTTGCGCGCTATCGACGATCGAAGACGTCGTCGACTACGCGACGGCGCTCGTGTGCTTTGAAGCGGTTGGCGCGATCCGATTCGCGAACAGCGCGACACTCGACTATCTCAAAACCCGCAAGCAGTTTGGCGTTCCGATTGGTTCGTTCCAGGCGTTGCAACATCGGATGGTCGATATGGTGATCGAATACGAACAGGCGAAATCGATGGCGAGTCTCGCCTGCGCAACGGTCGACGCCGAAACCGATCCGGTCCGCCGCAAGCGCATCGTGTCGGCGGCGAAGATACGCGTTGCCGACGCGTGTCGGCGCGTCAGTCAGGAATCGATCCAGCTCCACGGCGGCATGGGGATGAGCGACGAGCTGAAGATCAGCCACACGTTTCGCCGCCTTACGATGATTGCGCAACAATTCGGCGACGCGGATCATCATCTCGAGCGCTTTGCGTCATTGTGAGAAAAGCAGGTCCCTCGTCTCACTCGGGATGACAAACGTGATGAATCGACAAATTCTCCTGGCAAGCCGGCCCCAAGGTCCGGTGACCGAAAACAATTTTCGCCTGGTCGAGCAACCGATCCCCGAACCCGCCGATGGAGAAGTTTTGATCAGGAACGAGTGGCTCTCGCTCGACCCCTACATGCGCGGGCGCATGAACGACGTCAAATCGTATGTTCCACCTGCGGAGCTGAGTGCGGTCATGGTCGGACAAACGGTCGGTGAGGTCCTGCAATCGCGCCACCCACAATTCAAACCAGGCATGAAAGTGCTGACGCCGCTGGGCTGGCAGCTCTATGGCGTCGCTAAAGGGAGCGACCTCACAACGATCGATACGACCAGCGTTCCGGCGTCGTATTACTTAGGTATCCTCGGCATGCCGGGAATGACCGCGTGGTTCGGGTTGAATGAAATCGGCAAACCGAAGTCCGGCGAGACGCTTGTCGTGTCAGCGGCATCCGGCGCGGTCGGCAGTGTCGTCGGGCAACTTGCGAAAATCGCAGGCTGTCGCGTCGTCGGGATTGCGGGCGGCGCGGCCAAGTGCGATTACGTCACCGGCGAGCTCGGCTTCGATGCGTGCATCGACTATAAGGCTGGGCGCGTGTTCGACGACTTGCGCGCAGCTTGCCCGGCGGGAGTCGATGTCTGCTTCGAGAACGTCGGCGGCGAGATTCTCGACACAACGTTACGATTGATGAATCGGTTCTCGCGCGTTGTCGTCTGCGGATTGATCGCCGAGTACAACGCCGGGCAACCCTACGGCTATACGCGCTTGCGCTCCGTTCTCGTCAACCGCATCAAGATGCAGGGGATGATCGTGTTCGATTGGAAGGATCGCTACGCGGAAGCGCGCGAAGCACTAGCGCGTCATGTCATTGCCGGAAAGCTCAAATATCGCGAGTCGGTGATCGTCGGCCTCGAAAACGCGCCGCGCGGATTGATCGGACTTCTCAAAGGCGACAACTTCGGCAAGCAGCTCGTCCGGCTCGCCTAGCTTGCGAGATTGCTCGGCCCGGCAGGTCCTGCGTTTGTGAATGATCGTTGAACACCAGGGAGACGTTGATGAAGAGCTTTTCCGCAGGTGCGTTCGCCATTATTGGTTGTTTTTTAACCATGGCCGCCAGCACGCAGGTCAATGCCGGGGATTGCATCAAGAATCAGGATGGAAATGTGGTGTGCGGAAAAGGGCAGTGTGCAACGGATCAATACGGCAAGGTGCTCTGTGCCAAAGAGGGAGGGGGCGCGATGCGGGATCAACATGGGGACGTCAAGTGCGGCGTGGGGTATTGCGCAACCGATGACCTGGGCCAGTTGAAGTGTTCCGCAAAGGCGGGTGGCGGCGCCGCGACTGATTCGAACGGGAAAGTGAAATGTCTCGGCGGCTGCCAAAATGCTAGACAGCAACTTTGTGAAGCAGCGCGTTAAGACTTCAAGATCGCCGGGCTGAGTCAGCACATCGAGCATTCGCGACCAGTGCACCGCCAACAAGCAATCCCGAACCCAGGATGCCGGCGCGCATGCTGCTCCCTCCGCGTTTCGTCGCGAATGCCGCCATTCGCTCTCAACGACCGACGAGCTGCTGCCGATCAGCCGAATACCGACCGCCTTGCACGGTAATCTGTGAGACGGCGCTGTCGGTGCGGTGAAGATCGTCGGGGCGCAGTTCCACGGCTGCCGCACCGATGTTCTCTTCGAGGCGATGCAGCTTCGTCGTGCCGGGGATCGGAACGATCCACGGTTTCTGTGCGAGCAGCCACGCGAGCGCGATCTGCGCGGCGTCGCATGTTTCTGGAGTGCGATTCTGCCGAGCAGATCAACCAGAACTTGGTTGGCCTTGCGAGCCTCCGCCTTGAAGCGCGGAACCGTGTTGCGGAAGTCGCTGCTGTCAAACGTGGTGTTCTCGCTGATCGCGCCGGTCAGAAAGCCCTTGCCCAGCGGACTGAAGGGCACTAAGCCGATCCCGAGCTCCTCGAGGGTCGGAAGGATCTCCTTTTCGGGTTCCCGCCACCACAGCGAGTATTCGCTTTGAAGCGCCGTGACCGCCTGGACCGAATGGGCGCGGCGAATCGTCTGTGCGCCTGCTTCCGATAGTCCGAAGTGCTTGACCTTACCTTGGTGGATGAGCTCTTTTACGGTGCCTGCCACATCCTCGATCGGCACGTTCGGGTCCACACGGTGCTGATAGAACAGGTCGATATGGTCGGTCCTCAGACGTTTCAGTGCCGCGTCGGCGACCTCCCTGATGCGCTCCGGTCGGCTATCGAGCCCCGCATTTGAATCGCCCGATCGGAAGCCGAACTTCGTTGCGATCACCACACGGTCGCGAAACGGGGCCAGGGCCTCGCCGACAAGTTCTTCGTTCACAAAGGGACCATAGGCTTCGGCGGTGTCGAAGAAAGTCACACCGAGCTCGGCGGCCGACCGAATCAGCTTGATCGCGTCCTGCCTGCCAGTAGCGGGCCCATAGCCATAACTCAGCCCCATGCAGCCGAGGCCGATGGCCGAGACTTCGAGGTTGCTGCTGCCCAGCTTGCGCTTATGCATCGTTGCTCCCGCGAAGATTGATGATGGTTTTGGGGACAATGATCCACGTTGGGACACTTCCAATAAAGAGGCATAATCCGGATGCGGTATTGACAAAGTCTCATGAATGGACCGGGAAGATTGGGGCGGCCTGGCAGCGTTCGCCGTCGTCGCGGAGGAGCGCAGCTTCACGCGAGCGGCCGCACGACTTGGCGTATCACCGTCGGCGCTCAGCCATACGATGCGCCGCCTCGAGGAGCGGCTGCGCATTCAACTGCTGGCCCGCAGCACGCGAAGCGTCTCGACGACGGACGCCGGCGAGCGGTTGCTCGACCGCCTCGGCCCGGCGATCATGGAGATTTCCAACGCGGTCGAGGATCTGGGGCGCTTGCTCAACCGGCCTTCGGGACGTCCGGATTACCGCATCCCGAAGTGCGGCTCGAATGGTGGTGGCACCCGTCCTACCGCGATTTACCCAGAGCTATCCCGAGATTGTCGTCGAAATCCTCATCGATCGCGCTTTAACGAACATCGTCGCGCGGCGGTTCGATGCCGGCATTCGCCTTGGCGAGTCTCTCGAGAAAGACGTGGTGGCCGTACCCGTGACGGGACAACTGCGGATGGCCGTCGTCGGATCGCCGCAGTACTTCGCATCGCATCCGGCCCCGTCAACGCCGCACGACCTGCGCAAGCACCGCTGCATCAACTTCAGGTTGCCGTCAGCCGGCACGCTCTACAAGTGGGAGTTCGAGCGGCGCAACCACAAAATGGAGGTGAGCGTCGAAGGGCCGCTCATCTTCGACGACGAGGGCATGGTCATCGATGCCGCACTGGCCGGCATAGGCTTGGGATACCTGATCGAGGACCAGGTTGCCTCGCTACTCCAGGCCGGGGGACTGTCGCGGGTGCTCGAGGATTGGTGTCCGCCGTTTCCCGGCTTTTTTCTCTATTACCCAGGTCGGCGCCAGGTATCCCCTGCACTCGCGGCGTTCATCGACGCGATCCGGGTGCCGGCCAAGGCCAGGAAGAGCCGTTGATCGACAACGTCCGAACGTTCGCAGTCGCCCCGTAACCCCCCGTAACCCGTCAGTCGCGGCCGCGTACGCGGATACTGCGGCGGCAGTTGCATCTGCCGCCGCGAAAAATGTGCGATGCGCTAACGCTCCTGCACGCGCAGCACGCCGGCGTCGTGGACGATCCGGCCGCCGAGAACCCAGCTTCTTCATCGATTCGTCGGGGACACTGTAGTAATCGTCGCTCAGCACGACCACGTCGGCAAGCTTGCCCTCTTCGATCGATCCGAGCTTGTCTTCTTCCTTGACGAACCAGCCGTTCGCCGCTGTGTAAAGTCGCAGCGCTTCGTCGCGCGTCAACGTTTGTCCGGCATTGATGATCTGCCCCGAGCTGTTCTTGCCGGTGACCATGTAGTACAGCATTAACCAAGGGTTGAGTAATTTTCACACCACTTCGAACAACGCGGCGGCTCCCATTCCGCCACCAATGCACATCGTCACGACGACGTTCTTCGCGCCGCGGCGGCGTCCCTCGATCAGCGCATGGCCGGTAAGGCGCGTTCCCGACACGCCATACGGATGCCCGACCGCGATGGCGCCGCCGTCGACGTTGAGTCGTTCGTTCGGAATGCCGATCTTGTCGCGACTGTAGATCACTTGCACGGCGAATGCTTCGTTCAACTCCCACAGATCGATGTCGCCGACCTTCTTTCCGGTATTGGCAAACAGCTTAGAAACGGCGAAGACCGGGCCGATGCCCATTTCCTCCGGTTCGCATCCGGCGACGGCGAAACCGCGAAAGATGCCCATCGGCTTCAAGCCGCGCTTGGCGGCCTCTTTGTCGCTCATGACGGCACACGCCGCGGCGCCATCCGAGAACTGGCTTGCGTTGCCGGCGGCAACGACACCTCCCGGCAACGCGGGTTTGATTTGCGCAACGCCGGCGTACGTCGTATCGGGCCGAATGCCCTCGTCGATCGCGAGCGTGACTTCTTTCGTGTACACGCGCGATGATTCCTTGTCCGCCACGCCCATCGTGACGGTGATCGGCACGATTTCGTCGTTGAACTTTCCCGCCGCCTGCGCCGCCGCGGCGCGCTGCTGGCTTTGCGCGCCGTACTCGTCCTGTCTCTCACGCGAGATTTGATAACGCTCGGCGACCTTCTCCGCCGTCTGCAGCATCGTCCAGTAGATTTCGGGCTTGTGTTGCGTGAGCCATGTCTCGTTCATCATGTGTTTGTTCTGCTCGTTCTGCACGCAGGAGATTGATTCGACGCCGCCCGCGATGTAGATCGAGCCTTCACCGGCGATGATCCGTTGCGCCGCCAGCACGATCGTCTGCAAGCCCGATGAACAAAACCGATTCACTGTCATTCCAGGAACCGAGACGGGACAACCGGCGCGAATCGCGATTTGCCGCGCGATATTCCAGCCCGTCGCGCCCTCCGGCAGCGCGCATCCCATCAAGACATCGTCGACTTCAGCCGGATCGAGTTTCGCGCGCTCAATCGCATGCTTGACGACGTGGCCGCCCAGCGTTGCGCCGTGCGTCATGTTGAATGCGCCGCGCCACGATTTGGCGAGACCGGTGCGTGCGGTGGAAACGATGACGGCATCAACCATTGAACGTCCTTCCTTCGGCAGCGAGCTTGGCAAGCAGCGGCGCCGGCTGCCAGAAATCGGCATCGGCGTTGGGAATCGCGGCCAGCTCTTTCATTCGGCGAACGACGTTGTACAAGCCGAGCGTGTCGGCATAGAACATCGGTCCGCCACGATACAGCGGAAAACCGTAGCCCGTCAGATAGACCAGATCGAGGTCGGACGCGCGAAGCGCGATGCCCTCTTCCAGGATACGCGCGCCTTCGTTCACGAGCGCGAGGATCAAGCGATCGACGATCTCGTCGTCCGCAATCTTTCGCGGCGTCGCACCGATCTCCTTTCGGTACGCCGCAATCAGCGCATCGACGGCGGGGTCGGGAATCGCATCGCGACGACCGACTTCATAGCGGTACCATCCGGCGCCTGTCTTCTGCCCGAAGCGGCCCTGCTCGCAGAGACGGTCCGCAACACGCGAATAGCGCATCTGCGGTTTCTCGACATAGCGGCGCTTGCGGATGCGCCAGCCGACGTCGTTGCCGGCGAGATCGCTCATCCGGAACGGTCCCATCGCCATGCCGAATTTTTCCAGCGAGCGGTCGACTTGCGGTGGCGATGCGCCTTCCTC
>VBCG01000070.1 GCA_005881895.1 Betaproteobacteria bacterium | reverse complement strand
GTCTTGCACCAGCGCAAATGCCGTTGGGTCGAGCGGTTCCTCGCCGACGGCGTCGGCCAGTATCCAATCGGCGCCTGCGATCACTTTGCCGGCCAAGTCGCCGTAGCCCCACGCGGCCATTCGCGCCGGCGCCTTCGCAATGACGTCGAGGTCCGCGACAATCGCGATCGGCGGTGCGCACGCGAGCGTGCGTTTGAATCCACCGTCCAGCATTGCCGCGCCGGACGCCGCATATCCATCCATTGATGCCGCCGTTGGGACGCTCACGTAGGGAAGGCCCGCAACGTGAGCAGCGTATTTCGCCACGTCGTTGATGACGCCGGCACCCACCGCAATCGGTAGCGCGCCCGCGGCTTTGAGGCGCGCGCCAACAGCACCGGCAGTTTCAGCGCGCGGCTTGAGCCGTGGCATCTCGTCGAGCACGATCGGCTCTTCCGTTGCGATGTTTGCGGCGCGCAGTACTGCGAGCACACGAGTGCCCGCCGCAGCCATCGTGTCGGGATCGGCGACGAGCTGACATGCGCCCGTGTATCCAAGCGAGTGCAGGACATGCGGCAGGCGCGTGATTGCGTCCGGGTCGACGACGACCGATCGCGTGACGGAGGCGCTACGGATCGCCTGCTCCAGAACCGTCTCCGAGTCGCTCATCAAACGCCTTGCAGACACTGCAGCAGCTCGTCGTGGATCAGGCCATTCGAAGCGATCCGCTCGAGGTCATCGTCGATCGCGTCATGGCCGTCGAATCGCGTCACACGTCCCCCCGCTGCGCGCACGAGCGGCATCGCCGCAGCGTGCGAGACAACATCGGCTTTCAACGATACGAACGCATCGAGTTGGCCGTCGGCAACGAGCGTCATCTCGAGACCGCCGGAGACGATGATGCGCACGCCGCGCGCCGTGTTGCCGAGCCGACGCACGGCTTCCGCGGTGCGCGCGACTTCCCTCTCGGTGAAATGCGACGTGAGCACGATCGAGACGACCGCATCGGACAGCGATCGCCGCGCGGAGACTTGCGCATCGCGCCCGTTGACGGTGGCGATGCCGCCCTCCGCATAGCGTGCGAGCAGATCGACGCCGGGCGCGTGCACGACACCGACGCGCGTTCGCGCGTCCTCTTGGTACGCCATCGTCACGGAAAACCACGGAAGACCTGCCGCATAGTTCACCGTGCCGTCCAGAGGATCGACGAACCAGCGAGTGCCACCCTCGCCTCCGCTCGACCCGGCTTCTTCCGAGATGATCGTAGCGTTGGGCGTCAGCGCGCGGATACCACCGAGCACGATCCGCTCAGACGCCAGATCCGCTTCGGTTACGACGTCGCGCAATTCCTTGCGATTAACCGCGAGCGCACGACCACGCATCGCGCTCAATGTTTCCGCGGCACATTCGGCGATCGCTTCGGCACCGCGCAGGATTTCCGCGTAGCGCGCGCCCGTCATTGGTGTACCCCCACGCTTGCGGCTGTCGCCGCTACGCTATGCCCTCTGCACCCATAGGCGGAGTAATTCGCGCCGCGAGGCAGTGACGCGAGCAGCCGGCGAGGGGCCCCGCAACGCGGGGATCGACGGCCAATGCGAGTCGTCACATGAGGCCAACTGTTGCGCCAACGATTCTCGTCGCAGGTCCAAGGAGGTCGAGGCCCTGCAGTACTCATCGCTGTCCCGGATATTCGGACGGAAGCTCGAATTCGCGCGCCGGACCGAAGTCTCCGATCGGCACGACATGGCTCACCATCCCGACGCCATCGCGGTAGACGTGAAGCGCGAATCCGGGAGGCTCAAAGGCCCACCGGGTCGGTTCGCTTTCGCGCAAATCGAGGACGACTTGATGCGCCGTGCTCGGCGCGACGAAGCCGATCGTGCCGGCCCAACGCGCGACGATGGGCCGGTGATAGTGACCGGTGGCGATCCGCTCGATTTCCGGATGGCGCGCAATCAAATCGGCAAACGACGATGCGGTCTTGCACATCATCGGATCCATCGCCGGCACGCCGATCCTGAACGGCGGATGGTGCATGAACACTAGCGTCGGTCTTCCGTCACCGCTCTGCAGCGCATCCGCAAACCAGGTTTCGCGCGCCGCGCAAATTTCGCCGCCTGTTTCTCCGGCGATCACCGTGTCGAGCGCGATCAAGCGCACCGGAAAATCATCGATCACGTACTGGAAGAATTGCGGATGCTGGTCGAGGTAGCGATGCCGTGCGCCAAGCGACGATCGCATCACCTCGCGCCGATCATGATTGCCGGGAATGACGAACACCGGCATCTGCAACTTCGCCAGCACGTCTGCAATTTCCCGATATTCATCTTGCAGACCGCAATCGGCCAGGTCGCCCGTCGCGATCACGCAATCGGGTGCGGGATCGAGATGAACGATGGCCGCGACAGCGTTTCGCAGCATCGCATTCGTGTCGATCCCGCCATAGGCCAACACGCCGGGCGGCCGGACGTGAAAGTCGGTGATCTGCGCGATGATCATTGTGACTTCATCAAATCCGCGGTTTCCTTGATGAGTCGCTCATAGCCTGCTTTCGGCTCGATCTCGCCGCGCATGATCCCGGTGATGATTTCGCGCTGCGCCCTCCAGATGCGAACGGAATTGCCGCCCGGATAGCCCTGCCACGGCACCGATCGATCGACCTGCAGCGACACGGTACGGAAGTTCGGGTTCTTGTCATAGAACGGACCGAGGAACTCCGGCCCCGTCGCGCGCAAGTTGGTGGGCAGATAGCCCGTTGTCTCGACGACGATCTTCTGCGCTTCCGGACCCGTCACGAACTTGAGAAATTCCCACGCAGCCTTCTGCTTTTTCGGATCTTGCGTAGTAATGATCGCCGCATTGCCGCCGGTCGGCAGGCCGCCCTTCGCTTTATTGTCGATCGGAAAGATCGCGGTCTTCAGCGTGAATTTGTCGCCGATGAGATCGGTGACTTGGCGCAAACGCGCAGGTGTATCGAAGAAGATGCCGATCTTGCCGGCGATGAACTGCTGCCGCGATTGGTCCCAATCGATCAGCGGCATGCCGTCTTCAGACACGAAGCGGCGGAATCGTTGCAGCATCTGCACACCGATGTCGGGCCCGCCGAGCGGCACGCGATCGCCGTCGACGACGGTGCCGCCCGCTTGCGTGATCATCGCGTGATAGAGCCACACGTCCGGCCAGTCATGCACGTTGTAGGCGAGGCCCGCGACGTCGGACGAGCCTGCCTTGATCTTGGCGGCGAGCGCGATCACCGCGTCCCAGTTGTCGGGCATCTTCTCGGGATCGCCGCCCGCCTTCTTCACGAGCTCGACGTTGTAATACATGATCGGCGAGGAGGCGTTGAAGGGTAGGCCGTACAGCTTGCCGTCGACTCTTCCGAGCGCGACGATCCGATCGGAATAATTTTTCGCGCGAAACTCCTTGCCGTCGGCCGCAAGCAGCGGATCAAGATCGACGATCTGATTCCGCTTGGCGAGCGTGCGCGCTAACTCCGAGAGCAGGTGAAACCCGGAGTAATAGACGTCGGGCAATTGGTTGGTGACCGCCTGCCGCATCATCGTCTGATGCCCGTCGTCGTACGTCGGCGCCGGTGCGCGGAATGCGATCTTGATGTCCGGATGCAGCTTCATGAATTCCTGCGCGATCGGCTCGTGAAACTTGGCGAACGCCGGGAACGCGTACAGCACGTCGAGCGTCACTTGCTGCGCCTCCGCGCTCGATGTCGCCAGCGTGCCGGCGACCACGAGCGAGCTCAATAGCATGCCTAATCTCTTCATCCGATTCCTCCTATGTGTTATGAGAACGAAACTAAAGCGAAACTACTTGATCCCCGTCATCGTGATGCCCTCGATGAAACGACGGCGGGCGATCAAAAACGCGACGACCAGCGGCGCCGTGAGCACTGTGGCCGCTGCGGTCAGCGCGCCATAATTCGAACCCGTTTCCGCATCGGCGAAAAACATCATGCCGAGCGGCGGCGTCGCGAGATGCGTGTCGGAAATGACAATCAGCGGCCAGTACAGGTCGTTCCAATGCGCGACGATGGAAAATACCGAAAACGCCGCGATCGCCGGCCATGCGCTCGGCACGACGATCAGCCAGACAATCTCGAATTCGCTCATCCCGTCGAGCCGTGCCGCATGAATGATCTCGTCCGGGTAGCTTCTGAAGAACTGGCGGAACAGGAAAATCGCGAAGACCGACGAAAAGAACGGCATCATGATCGCGAAGTACGTATTCAGAAGTCCGACCTGCGCGAGACCCATGTAGAGCGGCAGCGCCGGCACCTGGATCGGGATGCAAAGACCCATCAGCACCAGCGCGAAAAGAGCCGTCCGACCCGGGAAGCGCAACTTGGCGAGCGCGTAGGCGCACGGAATCGCGACGAGCAGTTGAATCAGCAGAATTCCCGCGCAGACGATGACGCCGTTCGCCGCGAAGCGCAACAGCGGCACCTTCTGCAACGCAAATCCGTAGTTCTCGACGGCATTGAAATGCTTCGGCCACAGGCTGAAGTCAACGGCGAAGATTTCCGCCGGTGATTTGATCGACGTAATCAGCATCCACACGAACGGCAGCAGGATGAACACCGCGCCGGCGATCAGGATGCCGTGCACGACGAAAAGCGTCGCCGCGCGGCGCGCAAGCGTTCCGACCGGGCTGCGCCCTCTTCCACCGGGAGAGGGATGGGGTGAGGGTAAGTGCGTGTCCATCAGTAATGCACGCGGCGCTCGAGGACGAACGTCTGCAGAATCGAGAAGAGCAGGACGAACGCCAGAAAGATGAGCGTCAGCGCGGCCGCATAGCCCATATGGAAGTATTGATAACCTTCGAGATAGATCGCATACAGCAGCACCTCCGACGAGCCCATCGGTCCACCGCGTGTCATGACGGCGACAGTGTCGAACACTTTGAACGCCGTGATCGATGTCGTGATGATGACGAACATTGTCGTCGGCCCGAGCAGCGGCCAAGTGATGGTCAGGAAGCGATCGATGCCGCTGCGACAGCCGTCGATTTCGGCCGCTTCGTAGAGATCGCGCGGGATCGCCGACAAGCCGGCGAGGAACAGCACCATGTTGAAACCGACGAGCTGCCAGATGCCGATGGCGGCGAGCGTCGGCAGCACATAAGCCGGCTCGCTCAAGAAAGCGATTTCGCCGAAGCCCATCGCGCGCAGCATGCCATTCACGGGGCCGAGGTTGGGGTGCAGGATGAACTGCCACACCGTTGCCATCGCGATCAGCGTCGACGTCACCGGCAGGAAATAGACGACCTCGTAGAACGTGCGCGTCCGCTTGCGCCGATGCAGCAACACTGCGATCAACAGTCCGAGACCGACCGCGCCCGGCAACACGATCGCCACATACACGAACGTGTTGGCAAGGGAACGACGCAAGACTGGATCGGTAACCGCCTTGCGAAAGTTGTCGAGGCCGAGAAAGCGCGTGTCCAGCGCGCCGAGCTCGTAGTTCGTGAAGCTCAAATAGAGCAGAACTGCAAGGGGAACGAGATTCGTCAGCAGCAGCAACAAAAAAGCGGGAAATGCGAAACCGCAGCCGGCGAGCTTCTCGATCAATCGTTGGCGATCACGCCGAACGACGGGTACCGGAGCGGCAATTGCAACGGCGCTCGCCATCATCAATGCGCCTGCATCAAGAGGTGCGCGCCGCAGGGCCGCCGCAAGGCGCGCACGGCTCCCCCGCTTTTGGGAGCAGAGGGCAGAGCGTAGCGCCGAAGGCGCGAGCGTGGGGGTCCGAGCTGGGCGCCGCGGCGGCGCTCGCGGCTTCGACGTCGTCGATACGATGGCCTTCCACGTCGAATACGTGACAAGCGCTCGGCATGAAGAGCAACGCAAGCCCGCGCGAGTCGCTCGTGAGTGGTTCGTGATCGCCGGCGACTGAACAGATGATCGTGCCGCTTGCGGGACTCGTGAGATCGATGTGCAGCATGTGCTCGGGGCCGAGATTCTCGCTGCGCCGCAGACGGCCGGGTAGCAAATGCATGCCAGGTCGCGACGTCCCGAGCGGCGCGAGCGTGATCGCTTCCGGACGAATGCCGAGCGTCATCGCGGAACCGGCCGGCCGCCGCGCGCGAATCGGCAACTCGGCGCCGAAAAGCTCGACTGATCCCGCGCTGCTGACTTTTGCCGGCAGCAAATTGATCGCCGGTGTACCGATGAACTGCGCGACCTTGAGGTTGGCCGGTCGCATATAGAGATCGCCTGGCCGCCCGATTTGCAGGATCGTGCCGTTATCCATCATCGCGACGCGGTCCGACATCGTCATCGCCTCGACCTGATCGTGCGTCACGTAGATGAACGTTGTGCCGAGCCGATCGTGCAGCTCCGCAAGCTCGGTTCGCATGTGCACGCGGAGCTTGGCGTCGAGGTTGGACAGCGGCTCGTCCATCAGGAATGCCGCGGGATGACGCACCATGGCCCGCCCAAGCGCC
The DNA here is from genome assembly GCA_005881895.1 of Betaproteobacteria bacterium. Classification (GTDB taxonomy): domain Bacteria; phylum Pseudomonadota; class Gammaproteobacteria; order Burkholderiales; family Casimicrobiaceae; genus VBCG01. The sequence goes on along the minus strand of VBCG01000070.1, from coordinate 18,567 downwards.
ACGCGCTGGCGTTGGCCGCCGGAGAGTTGCGACGGCCGGCGCTCGAGCAGCGCGTCGATCTGCAACTGCTTCGTGACCGCGCGCACTTCGCTTTCGATTTCCGCCATGACGCGGCGCCGTCGCGCCGACAACATCCGAATGATTGGTAACCGCTCGAAGAGATTCAAACGCGACATCATGAGGGGCAAGCCGATATTCGCGAACACCCGCATGTGCGGATAAAGCGCATAACTCTGGAACACCATCGCGACTTGCCGTTCGTGCGGCCGCAAATGATCGACCGGCGCGCCGTTGATGAGCACCGAGCCGGACGATTGCGGCTCAAGTCCGGCAATGATTCGAATCAGCGTGGATTTGCCGCAGCCCGATGCGCCGACGAGCGTCAGGAACTCGCCATCCGCAACGTCAAGCTCGATGCCGGAAAGAACGGGCACTCCGCCGAACGATTTGCTGATCGACTTGAGCTCGACGCGGGCCATGACTCAGTGTCTCGAACGAGGGAATCCGCGATCAAGCGGCGTGCCGCGGCGGATAAACCTCGTGCAGCACGTCGTCGATCCACAGCGTCGTCAAGCCGGGCACCTCCGCAGCGGTGATCGAAACGTCCGAACCTCGAAATTTGTAGATGACGGCGCCCAAGCGCTTCTCTCCCGGCATGTCGGGCTGATTATCCGGTCCCACAAGAAAACCCGAAGAGGCGCACCACACATAGCGGCAGCGATCGATCAAATCGTTGCGCCATTTGTGCAAATGACCGGTCGCGATCAACGCCACATCGTAACGGTCGACGAGATCGAGCAGCCGCGCACGCGGTCCTGGCTTGACCGACCAATAGCCGGTATCGCTTTCCGTCGGACTTTCGATGAACAGCGGCCGATGCGTGAACCAGGCAATCTTGCGCTCACCGGCGGTGGCGAGCGTTTGACGCAGCCATTCGAATTGACGTTCTTCCTCGTCACTCTCGCTGCCGAAGAGCATCGAATCGATCCCGATCAGTCGCCAATTCTCCACATCGTGCGCCCACCAATCGGCGCCGAAATGCCGTCGCCAACGGTCGAGCCGCTCGGCGTTAACCGGTTGATAGGGATTGCCTGCTTCGCCGACGTCGTGATTGCCGGGAACCGCGAGGAATGCAGCGTGCAGCGAACGCATGAGCTCGGCGCCATCCCGCATGTCTTCTTCGTGGTCGGCGCCGTCCACCGTGAGGTCGCCCGTATGGATGATGAACTCGGCGTTCTGCCGCAATACCCAGTCGCGCAACGGCGCCCAGTTCGCTGCGAAATGAGGCTTCGTCCGGCTGAGATGCGTATCGGAGATCTGCAGGACGCGCGCCATTTGAAGCGCCTCCGTTCAATGGTCGGTCAAATGATGATGCGCCTCTCGGCGGCCACAGCCATTTTCGGCGGTAATATATAGATGATTCGGTCGCGTGACAAATGTATTTTTCGCCGGGGACCGCCGTTGAAAAGGCTCATCGTTTTCGATTTCGATGGCGTGATTGCGGATAGCGAGATACTTGCCCATGCGGTGCTCGCTGAGATCGTGACGGAGCTGGGCGCGCCGATGGCGTTGGAAGCCTTGTTGCAAACATTCACCGGCAAGCGGTTCGACGAAGTGGTCGCGCTGGTCAGTGCAACGACCGGCCGGTCGGTTGCGGATTGCCTTGCCGTCGATATCGAGCGACGGACGATCGCGAGATTTCGCCGCGATATCAAGGAAATCGCGGGCGTCCGCGCTTATCTCGAGGCATTCGGTGATGTGAAGCGTTGTATCGCATCGTCGTCCTCGCCCAGCCGGCTCGCCGCCTGCCTCGACATTCTCGGCTTGGCCGATGCGTTTGGGCCGAATGTCTACAGCGCCTCGCTCGTCGCGCGTGGCAAGCCGCATCCCGATATCTTTCTGCACGCGGCACGGCAATGCGGCGTAGCGGCGGCGGACGCGATCGTCATCGAAGACAGTGTGAACGGCATCCGGGCCGCTGTCGCCGCCGGGATGACGGCGATCGGTTTGCTCGCCGCTTCGCACATTCGGCCGGGCCACGCCGAGCGCATGCGTAACGCGGGCGCGCACCATATCGCCCATACTTACCATGAAGTCGAGCAGATCACGCGCCAACTCGTCGCGTGAGGGATCAATTCCCCTTTCGCGCCAGCGCGGCCGCCGCGCGTGCGGTGGTTTCGTCGCACACGAACACCGATCCCAAGCCTCCGCGCAGTACGGCAGCGATGGCGCGGACTTTGTGCGCGCCACCCGCTGCAAAGACGACGGTCGTTGCGTCGGACAGATCGTTCAGCGGCAATGCGAGGGCGCGGCGATTCAGCGCGTGATCGATCGGATGGCCCCGCTCGTCGATGAACTGCCCGATGATGTCGCAGACGGCGCCCGCCGCCTTCAGCTCCTTGATTCCGACGTCCTCGGGCAAGCCATAGCGAACCAGCATCGATCGCTTGGTCAAGTCGCCGATGGAGAGCACGGCGAGCTCGTTTTTTTCGATACGGCGAAACGCGTCGCGGAAAATGTCCTGCGCCATGATCGTATCGCGCGACTCCGGGCTGCTCGCGTAAATCGGCGCGGCGAGATACTGGCACTGCGAATTGAGCCGTCGCGCGAGCTCGCTGACGATGTCGAACGTGTTGATCTCGAGGCCGCGCGTCAGCCCGCCCATCATCGAGTTGACGCACAAATCGGGATAACGTCCCGCGCGGATGTGGCGCGTCATCTCCCGCAGCGTCCGGCCCCACCCGATGCCAAATCCGCGGATCCGGTTGTTCTCCAGATAGCGGGAAACGAAATTCGCCGTGGCGCGACCCAGGATCATCGGGACTTGCTCTTCGTCGGCGGGCGTTGGAACGATGACGGCCGCTTTCAGCCTGAAGTCGCGGATAAACTCCTGCTCGAGTGCGACGCAGCTTGCAAGCTCCGAGTTGAGCGTGATGCCGACGAGACCATTGCGCCTCGCGTCGACGAGGATGCGATTGATCCGCAGCCGCGTAGTCCCCAGACGGCGCGCAATTTCCGCCTGGGTCAGGCCCTCCATGAAATAAAGCCACGCGGCGCGGACTTCCGTTTGCTTCTCGTCGATCATCGTGTTGGCTTCCTCGACCGGCCGCTAGGTTAATTCGGTCGTTTGTCATCTGCAAGCAGACGTTTACATTTGCATCCGAAGCGCTCAAGGGTCGTTAACGGAGTTGCGCGATGCCCCATGTGATCGGTATCGATGGCGGAACGGAGTCGCTGCGGGCGCACGTATTCGACATTACGGGCCGCAGCGTCGGGGGAGCCGTGAGCTATTACGACACCGTGTTTCCTGCGCCGGGTCGCGCCGAGCAGGATCCGCGAGATTGGTGGCGCGCTCTCGGCGAGGCCGTGCGCGGCGCCGTCCGCAGTGCGGCCATTGACGCGCGCGACATCACAGCCCTTGCGCTCGATACGACGTCCGCGACGGTGGTCGTCGCTGATGAAGCGGGCAATCCATTACGGTCCGCGATCCTGTGGATGGACGTGCGCGCGTCGGAGGAGGCCTCCGCCGTGCTGCGAACAAGTGATACCGCTTTGCAGCTCAACGGTGCTGGCGCGGGCCCTGTGTCACCCGAATGGATGATCCCCAAGGCGCTCTGGTTGAAGCACCATGAGCGCGCGCTTTATGACCGCGCGGCGACGATTTGCGAATACCAGGATTTCATGGTTCGCAGTCTGACGGGACGTAACGTCGCGAGCCTGACCAACGCATCGATACGCTGGCACTATCGCAACCGCGACGGCGGCTGGCCCGACAGGCTGCTCGCCGCTCTCGATCTCGAAGATCTGCGCTCGAAATGGCCGTCCGAGATCATCGCGCCGGGCGAAGTCGTCGGACCGCTGACGGCGGCGGCGGCGGATCATCTTGGTCTAACCACTTCGACGCTGGTCGTCCAAGGCGGCGCGGATGCGTTCATCGGGATGATTGGCCTCGGCGTCGCTCGCGTCGGCCAACTCGCGCTCGTCACCGGATCGTCTCACCTTCAGCTTGCCGTCACGGGCGGACCCACTTCGGCGCCGGGACTGTGGGGAAGCTATGCCGACGTCGTCTATCCCAACCGCCACGTTCTCGAAGGCGGACAGAGCGCGTCCGGTTCGATGATTGCATGGTTATGCCGATTTATTGGACCGGATGTCGATCTGCAGCAGCTCAATCACGAGGCAGCCGAGCTCCCTCCCGGTTCCGAAGGCCTAATCGTGCTAGATCATTTCCAGGGCAATCGCACGCCGTATACCGATGCGCTATCGCGCGGTGCGCTCGTCGGACTGTCGCTCAGGCACGGTCGCGCGCATGTTTTCCGCGCGATGATCGAGGGCATTTGCTTTGGCACGCGAAGCATTCTCGACGCGATGAACGCTGCAGGGTTGCGCGTCGACGAGATCGTGGTCGGCGGCGGCGCGAGCCGTTCGCCGCTGTGGCTGCAGATCCATGCCGATACCGCCAACGTACCGGTGAAGGTAACGAAATTCGCCGACGCCCCTGTGCTAGGGTCTGCAATTCTCGCGGCAGTCGGCGCCGGCGAATTCCCCGATATCGACGCCGGAATCTCTGCGATGGTCGGCATCGATCGAGTGATCGAACCCGATCGAGCCAATGCGTCTCGTTACCTGGAAATCATGGATCGATACAACCGGCTGTACCCCGCTCTGAGAGCGTGGAGAGAAGCGGACTTGATTGTGGAGCGCGGGCCGTTATGACGACAATTGGCCCGACCAACACGGTACGTCCGATTTCACAAAGCTAACGTTCAGAAGCACGGTCGGAACGGTATGGTTGACGTCTGGCAACGCAATAACACCAGAAGCTGCTCGAAGCAGCGACAGTACGACCTCGAGAAGTGGGACGTGCGCGGACATCGCGGCGAGCGCGAGCGAGGCGATCAGCGAATACTTGGCCGAGGTCACGTCGTCGATTATCCCGCTTGCGGCACGCGCCCCAGAGCGGCCCGGATCGTCGGATAGAATCCGCATCGCCCTCCAGAAGGTCGACCGCGTTGCCCTACGGTGAACACGCGGCCCACGCGGACCCGGGTGGCGCGCGCGGTGTCGGCGGACTTCAGACAGCTGAAGTCCGCGGTGCCGGCGCCGTTGTTGAGCGAAACCGAGCTGGTGGGGCTGCCGCCGAAGTTGCCGGACGTGGCGGCGGTGAGCGTAACCGTTCCCGTGCCGGCTTGCCCATCTCGTCAGTCGCGGTGACCTGGACGGTCGTGGTGCCTCCGGCGTCGGGCAGACCGCGCGGAGTGGCACGAAGCGAACGCGTCGGACTCTGCGTTGCGTTGTTGCATCCGAAGCCGATAGCAGCGAGCACTGCTGCCGCGGCGCCGAGCCGAATGAGACGTGTCATGTATTCCTCTGGGAAAACGGCCTATCCCTGCCCTCGGCCGCAAGAAGGGGCGGCAGTATGGACTGGCTTTATGGTTATCTACGAACTCTGAACTTGGATGCTTAGCTCGGAAGCGTTTCGGCAGAGTCGGAACCGGTGGGTTCTTCTGGTCGCGCTGGCGCTGATCCCCGCGCTGCACGCGGTGCTCATGCTGGGCCGGATTCACCCGGATGAGGTGTACCAGGTCATTGAACCGGCCTTCGCGCGCGTGCACGGCTACGGAATTCTGGCCTGGGAGTGGGACCTCGCGCGCGGCGGCGGCATTCGCAACTGGGCCCCGCCGTTTTTCTTCGCTGCGCTGCTGAAAGTCTGCGCGCTGCTGGGCATCGACAACCCGCGCGCCTATCGTACGGTGCTGGAGCTGCCCCAATTCGGGCTGCACCTCGCGATGCTGTGGGCGGTGTTCCGCTATGCGCGCCGCCGAGTCAACGACGACCGCTGGGCGCTGCTGGGCGTGGCGCTGGTCGCTCTGCACGGGCTGGTCGTGCTCTTCGCCGGCCGGACGATGAGCGAGTCGTTTTCCGCCGCGTTTCTGGTGCTCGCCGTCGAAGCCGTGGATCGCGCGTATCACGGCGAGCTCGACGGCAAGGCGCTGCGCAACGCCGGTCTGCTCGCCGGGCTCTGGTTGGGACTCTCCGTCGTCGCTCGCTACGGCAGCGCAGTCATGGCGGTGGCGCTGCTGCTCTACATCGCCGCGACGAGTAGGTGGCGGCTGCTGCTCTTCACCGCCGCGTCCGGCGCGGCCGTTGCGCTTCTGCTCGGCGCGCTGGACTGGAAGACGTGGGGTGCGCCGTTCTACTCGCTCGTCGCGTACCTCAAATTCAATGTGACCTCCGGCCAGGCGGCGCGGACCTTCGGCGAGGCGCCGTGGGCCTTCTATGTGCCGTGGCTCGTCCGCGAGCTGCCGTTCTGGGCGTGGCCCGCGCTGCTCGCCGTGTTCCTCAAGGAGCGGCCGCGCGTTTCAGCGCCCTTTGTCGCGGCGGTGGCGTACTGCGCCGCCATCTTCACCACTGCGCACAAGGAAGAGCGCTTTCTCTATCCACTGGTCGTGCTCTTCGCCGGCCGGACGATGAGCGAGTCGTTTTCCGCCGCGTTTCTGGTGCTCGCCGTCGAAGCCGTGGATCGCGCGTATCACGGCGAGCTCGACGGCAAGGCGCTGCGCAACGCCGGTCTGCTCGCCGGGCTCTGGTTGGGACTCTCCGTCGTCGCTCGCTACGGCAGCGCAGTCATGGTGGTGGCGCTGCTGCTCTACATCGCCGCGACGGGTAGGTGGCGGCTGCTGCTCTTCACCGCCGCGTCCGGCGCGGCCGTTGCGCTTCTGCTCGGCGCGCTGGACTGGAAGACGTGGGGTGCGCCGTTCTACTCGCTCGTCGCGTACCTCAAATTCAATGTGACCTCCGGCCAGGCGGCGCGGACCTTCGGCGAGGCGCCGTGGGCCTTCTATGTGCCGTGGCTCGTCCGCGAGCTGCCGTTCTGGGCGTGGCCCGCGCTGCTCGCCGTGTTCCTCAAGGAGCGGCCGCGCGTGTCGGCGCCCTTCGTCGCGGCGGTGGCGTACTGCGCCGCCATCTTCACCACTGCGCACAAGGAAGAGCGCTTTCTCTATCCAGGGATCGTGCTCTTCACGCTGGCTGCCGCGCCGGGCGCCGTGCGCATCCTGCGTTCGCTCTCGAATTTTCAGCTTCGCGTGCTGGCGTGCGCGGCCTGCGTGGGGTTGAGCCTGCTGCCAATGACGTACAAGGATTGGCCCGAGCTGAGCGGCGACCAGTTTCGCGCCATCACCTATGCCACGCGGGGCGACGCCACCGGCCTGCTCATCGTCAACAACGAAGGCGAGTGGTGGAGCGCGGGCGGCTACTTCTACATCGGCAAAAACATTCCCTGGGGCGTGGCGAACGGGGGCAACGCGCCCCGCTTCATCGGCGCAATGCGGGATCGACGGATCAACCGCGCAGTCACGTTCGAAGATCGCGCCGTGGCCGAGCTGCTCGCCGCCGGCTTCCGGCAGATCCACCAGATTGGACGCGAGAAGATATTCGCCCGGTGACCACCAGAGAGTCTCAGCCTTCAGCGCGCAGCGGTCGGCACCGGCGGCGGATCCGGCAGCGGCGGCGGAATTCTGGTTCCATCGGCGGGTACTCCTTCACCCGCTTCACAACGGCGCCTCTTCCAGCGCCGCGCCTCCCCGGCGGAGAGATTGGGCGGCCGCGTCACCTCCAGCTGATCCTTCTGGCCGCGCTAGCTGACGGTAGTGTCGCCGCAGAAGAAGAGGGTCACACTTTGTTTGTCCTCCACCCGCACAGCAGCGAGCACGACGGGCAGCGCCGGGAACGTCCGCTTGTGGGCCGATTGTCGCGGTAGGGATGTCCATTGCTGCACACCCCCCGCACAGATCCCGGCGTGCGCGATTCACGCACCGGGCTCCCAGCTCGGGTGATTGACGGCGAAGCGCTGATCCGGCCACGGATGAAGGATGCGCGGGAGCGGCAGCCAATGTTTGGCGACACGTGTGATGCGTTCCCACGAGAACGAGTCCTTTTGACTGCGCCGCCGCAGCGACCGCAGCCATGACTTGATCACGTGATGACGGAAGGCACTCAGCCGCCGGGCGTTGGTGGGCACGTTGCAAGATCTTGAACTTTTGGTTGCGGCGGGTAGTGCGAAAGCCGCGAACGACCGGAACGATCCGTCACTGAATGACCTCGTCCGCGCGCTGCAGCAGCGATTGCGGAAGGGTGATGCCGAGCGCCTTTGCGGTCTTCAAGTTGATCACCAGATCGAACTTGGTTGGCTGCTCCACCGGGATATCGGCGGGCTTCGCGCCCTTGAGAATCTTGTCGACGAAGCTGGCTGCGCTGCGCCAATGCCACGCGTTGGATGAAAGATAGGACATCAAGCCGCCGGCAGCGACATACTCGCGGCCGCCGAAAACGGACGGCACCTGGGAGCGAAGCGTCAGCTCGATGATGTGGACACGGTGCCGAAAAAACATCGGGTCGCCATTGACTACCAGCGCGCCGCCTTTGGCGCGCGCGACGGCCCCGTCGAGTTCGCCTTCCACCGCGACGTCGATACGATCAAGTCGCAGGCCAAGAGTCTTTGCGCGCAACGCCATCGCGTCAAAGAAGAATCCGTTGGCAGGATTGGCGCTGTTCATCAGCACGCTGACCCTCTTGAGTTGCGGCACGGCAGCCGACAGCAGCTCCACTTGTTTAGCAAGAACCTCTTCGCCCGCCGCCGAAGTGCCGGTCAGGTCGCCGCCCGGCCGGGCCAGGCTGGCCACGAACCTCGCGCCCACCGGGTCTCCAGCGTTGATCATGACGACGGGCAAACCGGGAGCACCATCACGCGCCGCGCGGATGGTAGTCGTGCCGAGCGCAAGGATCAGCGCCACTGGGAGCGCCTTGAGTTCGGCGGCGAGTTCGCGCTGGCGCTGCGGATTCACACCCGCCCAACGGGTTTCGATTAAGAAGTTCTTTCCTTCGACCCAGCCCAGATCGCGCAAACCCACAAGAAGATCTTCCGTGTCGATCCGGCCACCAGGTGTCGGTTCGTTCGCCGGAGCAAGCAATCCAATCCTGAAGATCTTGCCCGTCTGCTGCGCGCGAACCGCGAGCGGCTCGAGCAGGCATGTGCCGGCGACGAGCGTGACGAATGTCCGCCGGTCCATCACTGAATCACCTCGTCACGAATGGAATCGATTCATAGTACGCCATCCAGCGTGGTTTCACGCCCGCCGGCGGGTGACTGCTTTCGGGATATTTTCGCGCCGCTGCCGAATGTCTCCAGTTGGGCCGATTGCGGGCTCAGAGCACTTCAAATCCGGTAGGGGGCGGGATCACTCCCGCCGCCCTCCCACCGTACGTGCGGTTCCGCATACGGCAGTTCATGAAACGCGCTGGAGGCGCTGCACGGTATCGAGTAGCGACACCAACCCGAGAGACTCAAACCAGGATTTCGGAAAGGCAGCGTGCATGTGGCTCGCGCCCGCGTTCCACCACGGGCCGCGCTGGTTGCTCGCCGAGCGCCACGCCCACGCTTCCAGCAATCCACGTTACAGCAGCATGCGAGCACGCGTGTGCGACCGTCTCCACTGCCGCCACAGGACCCAGCGCTAACACTTCCTCTTGCCAGCGTGTAGAGGACTTCCACCTCCAAGTGAACGCGCCCTGCCGGGCGCACCAAGGAAAAGGCTCGCATCGGTGCGAGGTTTTTAGTCAGGGTTGCGGGGGCCCGCAAACGAGCCCAGATGCGATGGTTTCGAATTGCCTAAAGTACCAGTGTCGCTGCTTGCAAAAACGGGACCGCTTACGACCCGATCTCAGTCGCAAGGCAACGTACGCTCTGACACTCGCTGACAAATCAAATCCGAGGTACAGCACTTGACGATGTCTTCGGCTGCGCATTCTCAAACATCCAGACCAAGGATGTCCTCGAATGCAACCCAATTCACTGCGTCAAAAAAGGCACTTTTCCCGTCGTCTCTTCGGACTTTCGAAGCTCTCCTGCGTCCTTGCGCAACTGCGCAATTCTGTCCTGCGATACTTGAATCTTCGTGCGATATTTTGCGGACACCGTTTGCATCTCTATCGAAATGCTTTGCTCCCACGTAGCGCCGGCAAGGTTGTTCTTTGTTCCATTTGCGACTGATATGCCTGGATTTCGTTCTCGTTGTCACGAATCGCATACTCGATCTCTCGTTGCTTTCGCTCTAACTCCATGGAGCGAACGTGCTCCTTAAGCCTAGTTTCGGGACGCGCCTCGTATGGAGCACCTTCATTCGCGGTCTGCGCAGAACCAGACGCGGGCTTGACGGCGATGGCCATTCCGGCGCCGCGACACGGTTTGTCCTGAAATACTGTCTTTCCATCCTCGATGCACTTGAAGACGTCCGCGCTTGCGGAAAACGGAATGCAGCAAATCGATGTGGCGACAATCAGCATTCTGTACATCGCTTGGCCCGGGCGTGTATGTCGAACTGAAAGCGAGCATACGCGCCGCAGGGATACCTCATCACACTGGTGAGCGTTTCTTTCGGCTGTTGTGCCATGACTCCTCGACGGAGTTGAGCTTTTGGACGAACTACCTAGCGCGCGCCGGCTGCTGCACGGTCACCTACGACGCAGATCGGTCGATCGCGTTCTATCGTTCGCACGCTATGCTCTGGTTACGACCGTGGAGCACCATTTTCCGCGCGTTCAATTCCTCAATTGTTGCCGCTCCGCCTTGCTTGGCATCGGATAACTGCAACGCTTTTCCGGACACTCTATATTTAAGGTTCGCGACGCGCCCGCCACTCATGACGATGCTGAGGCTGCCGTCAGGCTCGAAGCTGTACTGTCCGGCTTGCCCCGAAATCCAATCACGGCACAGCCATTGGCCCACGATGAGTGTCGCGGGAGAACTGTCCTGCCCCGCATCCGCTGAGAAAGGCGCGCGCGAGACCGCTTCCGATGGACGGCGTGCGTGCATTTGTCCGATCCAGTCCGCGGGAAGGGCAAAATTCAAGTTCTGTCCGTAACGGTGCTGGAAGGTCGTGATGCCCACCAGGCGTCCCGACATATCGAAGAGCCCGCCGCCGCTCGATCCAGGCGATATTGGCGCGGTAGTCTGGATCACCGTGCCATTGTCCACTTTACGCAATGCCGACACGATACCTTCACTGATTGTGAGTTCGAGTCCGGCCGGCGCGCCAATCGCGTAGACGCGCTGGCCAGTTCGCAACGATGTCACGCTGTCGATCGCAACGGCGCGTGCGCTCAATCCGGCCACGTTCAGGCGGCACAAGTCCAAGGCCTCGTCGGCGAGTTGAATCGTCGCCGGCATGACGGAATCGTTGATCTTAATCGCGAGTTTGGTGCCACGGGTAGCTACGTGGCAGTTGGTGATCACGATTCCCTTGTCGATGACCACGCCGCTGCCGATCACGACCACCCGGCCAGAACTGTCCATCACGTGGACGCGAGCTATACTTGGAGCGACTTCAGAAAACACGTTTTCGGCGGACCATGGCGCAGCGGCGGGTGCCGCGCTTGCCCCAGCTGGGGCGGCGACTCCCTTCGCGTCGATTGGTTGAAGATTTGGCGCATCACTAGGGCTAGGCTCGGGCGAGGCCATGACGTTTGGCGAGGGGACTCGCAGTTCACCGCTCGCCATTTGACGGAACTTTTTCTGATCAGCATCGAGTTCGGCTTGCGCGGCTGCAATCGCTCGCTCCGACCGCGCTTTGTCTTGGGCCGCGATCTCGTCAGGCGATTTTCCGCAGCCTCCAAGCAGATGGATAACAAGAGTCAAGACGAGTCCTCTTAGTGCCACTCCCGTTTGTCTCTCGGCCTGGTCGTTCATCAGTATCTCCCCTATATACATACTGCAATCGAGTTCCGCCTCGCCACCGGATATCATCAGTTATTAAACGCTGGGACAACCCCGAGTATGCGCTTGGGTGAGGTCGCGCCAAGCCATTGAAAGCCCTGCTTGGGCGGCTTTTCCACGCCGACCGGCGCAATTGCGCGTGGTAATGAGTACCCAGCGCGCTGCCCGGGAGACCTTTTAGAACAACGCTGAATCCGCCGGACGTGACGTTGAAATGGCAGGGCTGGAACCAGACACCATCGGCATAAGGCACTCAACGGCGGTCGTCCGCGATGTCGATGGCCGTAACGAAGTGCTCGCGGCTTCTGCGACTCGGATCGAGGCCATCAGTAAAACTGTTGAAGGCAGTGATCGGCACAGGTCTCTCCTTTGTGAGTCAACGCTTGACGCCTGAGTCTCCGCTCCAAACCGCGACCGTAACCCGCTATGTAGACAAGATTCTGAAAGGCGCGAAACCAGCCGACCTTCCAATCGAGCAGCCTGCAGCGTTCGAGCTAGGCATCAACCTCAGATCAGCGAAGGCGCTCGGAATCACGCCTCCTGAGTCGATCCTCTTGCAGGCGGATAGAGTAATCCAATAGGTTTCGCTCGAATTCACAAACCGTGTTGCGAGCGTCCGGTCTTGGCCCCAAAGACAAACGCCCTGACCTCACCCGGCGCGCAACAGCAGCGATGACAGGATCTTTAGGCCCGGTGCGCTCAACTTATGGGCGCTTTCAACCCATGCACTCGATAGGCGATCACGGGGCGCCGGAAGCCCTTCAACGTCATGACCTCATGTGGCCCGACTTCCAACAGCGGCTCAACTCCCGCGTATACACGCTGTGAGATCAGAATCTGGTCGCCGGGGGCCTCGCCGCACAAGCGCGCGGCAAGATTCGTGACGGTCCCGATCGCGCTGTAGTCCCAGCGCCCTTCGAAGCCGATCGCGCCGATCGTCGCGAAGCCCTGCGCAATGCCGATGCCCAAGCTCAACTCGTAGCCGCGCTTGACCCAATCCTTCGCCATGCGGCCGACGTTCTCGCGAATCGCCAGCGCCATCCGCACTGCGCGCTCGCTGGGGTTCGGGATCGGCACCGGATCGTTGAAAAGAATCGTTATCCCGTCGCCCGTAAAATGCTCGAGCGTGCCTTCGTATTCGAGGATCAGCTTGCCGGTGACCTGGTGATACTCGCGCAGCACGCCCATCACCTCCTCGGGTTCCGCGACCTCGGCGAAAGCGGTGAAGCCGCGCAGGTCGAGGAACACGACGGTGATTTCGCTCCGATGACTCTTCAGCGGATCATCCGCGCCGCCATTGACGATGAGATCCGCAAGCTGCGGCGAGAAGAAGCGCCGCAGGCGGCCGACGCGCTCGAGCTCGCTGATCTGCTCGGCGACTCGCCGCTCCAACGAAGCGTTCCACTCTCTCACCTCGGCGGCAAGCGTTTCGACCGTATCGTGCAGGCGTTTGATTCGGAGCATCGAACGCACGCGGGCCCCCAGTGCGGCGTGGTCTATTGGTTTGGTCAGGTACTCGTCGCCGCCGGCCTCGAGGCCCGCGATCACGTCCTTCGAATCCGACATCGCGGTGACCATGATGATCGGCGTAAACGGGAACGCGGCATCGGCACGCAGGCGCCGACACACCTCGAAGCCGTCGAGCTTGGGCATCATCACGTCAAGCAGAATCAGATCGGGAGCATGCTGCCGGGCGGCCGCCAGACCTTCCTCGCCGTCGGCCGCAGTGACGATCTCGTAGCCTTCCGCAGCCAGGCGAGTCTGCAGCACCTTGACGTTCGTCAGGTTGTCATCAACGATGAGGATGCGAGGAGGTGTTCTCACCGACGATTGTCCCAGCGATTGAGGACAATATACGGCCTAGGCCGGAGACGCACAACGACAGAAGGGCGGTAAGAATAGCGTGCAATTCTCACGCGAAGATTCTTCGTCAGCGGAGCAACCGGCAATGAAACTCGAACAGCTCGCCGAGCGTGTCCAGAGTCGAACACCGCTCCGCTTGCTGGTGCGTTGGGTCGCGGGAATTCGCGCATCGGTCCATACCAAGCTGCTCGCCGCGTTCCTGATCGTCACGTCGCTGTTTGTCGCCATGGCGCTGGTGAGCCTGCAGACCATCGTCAGCGCGACGCATCAGAGCCAGTTGCTCGACGAAGCGCATGAAATGGTCAGTCTGGCGCAGGAAGGCGAGCATGCCCTGGCCCGGCAGATGCATTACACCGACCTGGCGCTCCTGTCGCAGGACGAAGTGGCGATCGCCAAGATCCTGCGCGAGAACAATCGGTTCAACGACAGGCTCGCCAAGGTGGAAGCGGCGGGAACAGCCGAGCGGGGGTTGGTCGAGCAGATACGATCATCGCAAGACGAGGCAATGGCGGTGGTGGCCGACATGGCCAATGCGATCCGCGATGGCAAGCTTGGTTCGGTGACAGGCGGGCTTTTGCGCCGCCAGGAACGGCTCGACACCGAAATTACGACGCACGTGGGCCGGCTGGTCACGGCGCAGCAAGATCGCATGACGCGGCTGCGCGAGAGCGTCACCGCCGCCAACCGCAGGTCGCTGATTCTGACCGGCGCATTCGCGGTGAGCGCAGTGATCTTCGCGCTGTTCTGCGGTTTCGTGATCTCCTGGTCATTCATCCTTCCGGTACGCGAAGCGCAGGGCTTCCTCGACAAGGTGGCGGCGGGCAGTTTCGGCGGACATATCAGCGTGCCCAATCGCGACGAGTTCGGCGCGCTGGCGGAACGGATGAACCACATGAGCCGGGAGCTGGAGCGTTTCGACATCGAGCAACGCCACGCGGCTGCCGAGCTCGGTCGTCTGAATCAGCAACTGGCACAGACGAGCAAGGCCAAATCGGAATTTCTCGCCAACATGAGCCACGAGCTGCGCACGCCGATGAACGCGATCCTCGGTTTTACCGAAATGGTTCTCGACGGCCTGTATGGCGACGTACCGACCGAGCTGAAAGAACCGGTCGCCGACATCCAGGTGAACGGCCGGCATCTGCTGCGCCTGATCAACGATGTCCTGGATCTATCCAAGATCGAAGCCGGACGCATGGACCTCGCACTGGGCGAATATTCGGTGCGGGAGGTCGTCGATATCGCTTACATATCGTTGCGTTCGCTCGCCGTCGAGAAAGGTCTGAACTTTGTAATCAATGTCCACGACGATCTCACGGTCGCCTATGGCGACAATGGACGTCTTACGCAATGCTTGATGAATCTCGCCGGCAACCCTATCAAATTCACCAAGCAGGGCCGGGTCGAGATCGGCGTCGAGCTCGTCGGCAGCGAACTCATCTACCGCGTGTCGGACAGTGGCATCGGGATCCCGAAGGAAGAGCTGGAGAATGTGTTTGCCGAGTTCCGTCAGGTCGACGCGACGGTCACGCGCGAGTTCGGGGGAACGGGGCTCGGCCTCAGTATCACCAAAAAGTTTGTGGAGATGCACGACGGTCGCATCTGGGTCGAAAGCGAGATCGGCAAGGGCTGCACGTTCTTCTTTGCGGTTCCCCTGCGGACGAAAGGCGATAGCGCATGAGCAAGCAGACGATTCTTTACATCGAAGACAACGAGTACAACCGGAAAATCGTGCGTCAGCTGGTCGGCCGCACGTCGTACCGGTTGATCGAAGCCATAGACGGCGAATCCGGCGTTGCCCTCGCACAGCAGGAGCTGCCGAATCTCATCCTTATGGACGTGCAGTTGCCCAAGATGTCCGGCCTCGATGCAACGCGGGTATTGAAAGCGGACCCGCGCACGGGCCATATCCCGATCATCGTGATAACGTCATTCGCTCTGAGCGGTGACCGGGAAAAAGCATCGGCGGCGGGCGCCAACAGCTACCTCGCTAAACCGTACAGTCCGCGCGAGCTTCTGGCGTTGGTTCGCGAGTTTCTGCCGGAATCCTAACCCACGATTCGGAGGTGCCGAGATGGTAAACCTTCTTCGAGTTTCACCACGCGCCGCTTCCGCCGTGCTTTTTCTTTGCCTCGGCCTGGGCGTTCCGCGCGCGCACGCTGCCGGCGAGCAGGCGGAGCAGTTCACCCCGGAATTTCGCCAGATCCATACGAGCCAGGATCCGAAGCACACGCCGAAGATCGTCGCGCCTGACTCAGTCAAACGCGGCGAATGGTTCAACGTTACGGTGAGCGTAGGCGCCGGAGGGCAACATCCCTCGCTATCCGAGCATTTCGTCCGCTACATCGCGCTTTACAAAGACACGGTGGAAATTGCGCGTACGTACCTCCATCCGGTGTATTCGTCGCCGACGGTGACGTTCACTATTGCCTTGGACGAAGGCGGCTCGTTGCGAGCCGTCGTCGAGCCCACGCATTCTGCCGCCTGGGAAGCCTTGAAGAAGATAGAAGTACTTCCCTGAGCCGAGCTGTGCGTCAGGGAGCCTTCATTTCGACGGTGACGCGCCCGGCTTGCTGGTCGCCGATGGTAACGCTCGCCTGCGCCGTGCCCAGTCGTTCGTGCCACACCTGGAGCTTGTACTGACCGGGTGGAAGGTTGTCGAAAGCGAACTGACCATCGGCGCCGGTGATCGCATAGTAAGAGTGCGCCGCCACGACGACCCAGCCGACCATCCACGAATGGAGGTCGCAATTGATGCGCACGATCTCCGGTTTCTCAAACGTAATCGGGATCGTTCGGCTCTTTGGCTGCGTGCGATTGAACGACACGTTCAGTTTCGGCGTGGCGTGAATATTGTGCAGCAGGCGATCGCTGTTCAGAAAGTCGACGGTGCCGCTCGCGGGGACGACCACCACCCGCGGGATGAATACGCATCCGTTCTGGTCCATTTCAACCTTGGACGATTGAGCCGGCGCAAGCGTGCCGGCCGGTGGATTCTCCAGCCACACGACGGCATTTCTCAAATCTTTCTGAGGCGATAGCAACAGATCGCCCGCGTCCTTCTCGGTACCGCAGACATATTGATCGATCGTCACGTCGATTTTTTTCTGTGCGGGAACGGGACCGACTAAGACCACCTTGCCCTTGATGGAAGCACCGAGGCTGATCCCGGGCGCGAACAGCAGTCCCATCAGCAGCGCGCACAGACCGTCTGCAACTTGCATTCCTCTCATTCGGACACTCCTTGCGTGCTGGATCCGCCGGCTTCCGCCATCGCGCAACGCGCGCCGTTTTCGGGACTCGCAAACGAGAATCCGGCTGAGCGTAGTCTGGGCTGGCGCGGCGGTCAAGAAGGAGGCTAGGACTTCAAGAGGAAAGCGCTCGCATCGCTGCAAGCCTTGAAATTTCGGTTGGCGGGGGACCGCTTCGGAATTGGAGACGCGTCCGAATTCGGTAGACTCAGCGCCTCGGACACCGCTTCGGGGTCCGGGCGCCTTCTGTCATGATAAGCACGATGCGCATGACGCGCGGCGATGTTGATCCGACCGCTGATTCAGGCGATCGGCGGCCGATGGCTGCGCCATGCTCCGTGACGGTCGCAGCGGGACAACAGACGTAACGCGGAGCAGAAGAGGCGATGCCTAGCGAATTCACCGGGAAAGTCGTCGTAGTCGCGGGTGGCAGCCGCGGTATCGGCCGCGGCATCGCTGCGGCGTTCGCAGCCGAGGGCGCACAAACGGTGCTCGCGGCTTTGTCCCAGGCAAATCTTGAAGCGGCGGCTGACGACATCGCGCGCAGCGCCAAGCACCGTCCAGACATCTGTGCTGCTGATCTGCGCCGGGAGGACGGCTGCAAAGCGGTGTTTCGTCTCGTCTCGGAGCGCCACAGCCGCTGTGACATTCTCGTCAACTCGGCTGGCGCGACGCGCGCCGGCGCGTTCCTCGATCTTTCCGACGACGCGTGGCAGGACGGCTTCGCTCTCAAATTCTTCGGGTGCGTGCGCCTTTGCCGTCTGTTCTGGCCACTGGTAAGAACAGCGCGCGGTCATGTCGTCAACATCATCGGCGGCGCCGCGCGCACGCCGGATCCGGAGTTCCTGATCGGCGGTTCGGTCAACGCCGCCATGCACAACTTCACCAAGGGGCTCTCGGGCCTGGGCAAGCCCGACGGCATCAACGTCAACGCGATCCTGCCGGGCATGACGGAAACAGAGCGCGTCGAGCAGTTGTTCAAGCAGCGCGCCGCAGCAAGCGGAAAGTCGGTCGAAGAAGTGCGCGCGTCGCTGATCGCAAAGGACGGCGTCGCACGGCTCGGTAAACCTGAGGATATCGCCGCGCTCGCATTGTTCCTGTGCTCGGAACGCGCGCGGCACATCCAGGGAACGGCAATCGCCGTTGACGGTGGCGCGACGTCCGGTCTTTACTGAAATTTCAGCGCGGCCGCTCAATGGAACCAGCGAAGTCCCGGCCGCGCGAGGTCGATTGTGACCTCCTGGTAATCGGCTCGGGCGCCGCAGGCCTGTCGGCTGCAGTCACGGCTGCCTGGCATGGTCTGAAAGTGATTGTGGTTGAAAAAGACACCGTCTGTGGCGGAGCCACCGCCTGGTCCGGCGGATGGATGTGGGTCCCTCGAAATCCGCTCTCTCAGACCGACGGAATCGTCGAAGAGCCGGACCTTCCTCGGACGTATCTCAAACACGAGCTTGGCGACAACTACGATGCGGAAAGGGTCGAAGCGTTTCTCGATGCCGGTCCGCAGATGGTCGCGTTCTTCGAGACGCATACCGACCTGCAGTTCGTCAGCGGTACGTGGATCGCCGACATCCATGGAAACACACCGGGCGCAGGGACTGGCGGACGAGCGGTCGCGCCAAAACCTTTTAGCGCACGCGGTCTCGGTAAGGCGCTGCTCCGGAAAGCGCGTCGGCAGAAGTA
>VBCG01000216.1:8285-10627 GCA_005881895.1 Betaproteobacteria bacterium | reverse complement strand
ATCGGTCTCATCTTCGCCGTGCTCGGGTTGATCGTGATCCTCGTTGCACTGATTCGCCGCAATTCCACCGAGCTCGCCGTCACCAATCGCCGCGTAATCGCGAAATTCGGCTTCATCAAACGCAGCACGATCGAGTTGAATCTGGCCAAGGTGGAAAGCATTCGCGTCGAGCAGTCGGTCGGCGGGCGGCTGTTCGGCTACGGCTCCGTCATCGTGACCGGCACCGGCTCGACGATGGATCCAATCCCCTACGTCGCGGATCCGATCAAATTCCGCCAAGCTGTTCAATCGGCGACCGACACTGCCCAGAAAATCTAACCCGATTTTCCGAAGCCGGCTTTCTGTTGTTCGGCCACTTCGTGCCGCAGCGCGCGAAGCCGCGTATCGACGACCGACAATTGATAGAAATCGCCGTCGCTCGCCTTTGACGCGAGCTCGAATTGATCGACCGCGCCGCGAAGGTTGCCCTGCCACGCGTAGTACTCGCCCTGATGCTTGTGTTGCAGCAACTTCTTGTCGAGCGCTGCATATGCGCGCGCCGCGACGAGATGCAGCGGGCCGTCGTTGGAGAAGCGAGCGAGCTGCCGCTCGACGTACGCTGCGGCATCGGCATTGCGCCCGGCCTTCATGAGCGCTTCGGGATAGTCGTAGACGAGCTGCATTTTATTCGGATACTTCGCGAGAGCCGCTTCGAAGCGCTTGATCGCGATCGGCGTGTCATCGCTGTCGAGATACACGTGTGCGCCGATCGCATCGATCATCGGATGCGGCGGGGCCATTTTCTCGAGCGCGGCCAGCTCCTTTTTAGCCCGTGCGTAATCCTTTGTCCGAAGCAGCGAGGCGACGAGTCCGTAATGCGCGGCGATTTCGTTGTTGTATTTTTTTTCGGCCAGCGCGGTGTCGAAGAACTGCACCGCTTCTTTCGGCTCGCCTTCGTAACTGCGCAGCAACGCACGAACCAGATGGAAATCGAGCGAGTCGGCCACCTGCCGATACGAATGGCCATAGGCACGCGCCTGCGCTTCGGCGATCCGTTCGTAAGTCACCGGGTGCGTACGGAGGTAGTTCGGTGCACCGTTATCGAGAAAACGACTCGAACGCTGCAGCCGTTCCATGAACGTGCCCATCGCGTAGACGTCGAAACCGGCGCCGTCGAGGCGCGCGAAGCCGATGCGATCCGCCTCATATTCATTTTCGCGCGTGAAATTCAATTGATACTGCAACGAGGCTGCCTGCGTTGCCGCGACGGCCGCCTGCGCCATGTCGCCGCTCGAGTTGCCGTGCGCCCGCGATGCAAGAACGGCGAGCGCGAGTCCGGCCAGCGACATCAGCATCGAATCCTTTTGTCCGGCGATCATCCGCGCGATGTGGTGCTGCGTGACGTGCGAAATTTCGTGCGCCAGCACGCTCGCAAGCTCGGATTCGCTTTGCGTCAACAGAATGAGACCGCTGTGAACGCCGATGTACCCGCCGGGAAGCGCGAATGCGTTGATCTGCGAATCGGGCACGGCGAAGAACTCGAAGTCCTGCTTGACGTCCTTCGAGCTCGCGATCAGCCGATGGCCGAGCTCGTTCAGGTAATCGTTCACTTCCGGATCGTTCATGTAGCCACCGGCGGCGCGGAGCTGGCGGATCACCGTTTCGCCGAGCTTTCGCTCCTGTGCTGGCGACAAGTCCGCCTGTGCGGCATCGCCGAGATCGGGCAACGGTGGGGGAGGCGTAGCCGGCAGGGCCGGCGCAGGTGCCGGTAGCGGGTTGACCGTGCCGAACTGCGGGAGCGCCGCCTGCGTAGCGGAGTCTGATTGCTCCGACGCTGCGGGCGTCTGCGCCACCGCCGGCGACCCGGCAAGCGCAACGGCCACGACCAGGGCGATGGCGCGTCGACAAAAATTCGCTGAAAAGTGATGAGTGCTCAAGACCCGGTGCGGCCCTTCAGTCGATGCGGCGGATGCTAAGATGCGCGCCCGTCGATAGAGTTCAATGCGCGAGACACGCGGTTTCATGGCAGGCGCGCCAGCAGTGAAACGGACGAAGACGAGCGGCGCTTCCGAGCCGCGCCGGGCGAGTGTGCGCGCGAAGCCTGCCCATGACGCGCATTTTACCCACTTCGACAGCGCCGGCCAGGCGCACATGGTGGACGTCGCCGCCAAAGACACGACCAAGCGCATCGCGCGCGCGGGCGGACGCATCGTCATGCGCGCCGACACGCTGGCATTGATTCGCCGCGGTGACGCGAAAAAAGGCGACGTGCTCGCCGTGGCCCGCATTGCCGCGATTCAAGCGGCGAAGCGTGCGGCCGATTTGATTCCTCTTGCCCATCCGCTGCCGCTGACACGCGTTGC
>VBCG01000216.1:0-8268 GCA_005881895.1 Betaproteobacteria bacterium | reverse complement strand
TGAGCTACACGCTCGACGAGGAAGTGAATGCCGTCGCCATCGAAGTGACCGCCGAGACGATCGCGCGGACCGGCGTCGAAATGGAAGCGCTCACCGGAGCCGTCGTCGGCTTGCTCACCATCTACGACATGTGCAAGTCGGCCGATCGCGCGATGCGAATCGAGGGCGTTCGCCTGCTCGAGAAAAGCGGCGGCAAGTCGGGACATTTCAAAAGCGGTGATGTCGAGTGACGTTCTAGTGTTGCCGTCAATGGGGGACTCATGAACAACGCATTGCTTTGGCTTGGGCGAGGCGCAGGCGTCATTGGCGCGCTCGTGTGCGCGGTCGCAATCGTGACCCGGGTCGCCGGCAAATATTGGCTCGCCGACTTTCAAGTGGGCACGCTTCTCCTCGCGGGGAGCGCTGCGATGATTGCGGGCTGTTTTTGCTTCCTATGGATGCTTACGCAACGTCCGGGTTAGGAGCGCTGAAGACCACTCGGCTTTTTTTAGCTGCCCTCTGATTGGTCTGGTGGTCCGACAACTTGACCAGGGCTCCGACGACCGCTAAGATGCCTCGAGCCTCGTGTACGGCGGGGGCGAAAAATAACCGCAATCGTGCGCTGACCGACCGGCGCTGGAGGAATTCGCTGTGCCGCTGCAGGCCGTCGAGCCGAAGCGCCTTTATCGTCAGATCGCCGATCAAATTGCGCAATTGATCGCGAACGGCGAATTCCCGGCCGGATCACGCTTGCCCGCCGAACGCGAACTGGCCGTGTCGCTGGGCGTGTCGCGCACATCGGTCCGCGAAGCGATCATCTCGCTCGAGATGAGTCGCCTGGTCGAAGTTCGCGTCGGCACCGGTATCTTTGTCACGTCTCAGAACGCCGCGGCCCATGGCAACAGCGTCGATTCGGGTCCTGGGCCATTCGAGCTGCTCGACGCGCGCAAGTTGATCGAAGGCGAGATCGCCGCGCTCGCGGCAAAAAACGGCAAACCCGACGATTTCGACGCGCTCGCACGTAGCGTCGACACGCTGGAAGCCCACGTCGATGATTTTGCGGCGCGCGAAGCAATCGATCGCGACTTCCACTTGCGCATTGCCAAGGCAACCGGCAACAGTTCTTTCGAGCTGGTTGTCGAGGGGCTATGGAACCAGCGCGCCGAGCTGTGGGGCCGCCTGCAGCATCACTTTCATACGCACGAGCTTGCGCTGCAGACGATCCGCGATCATGCGGCCATCGCCAAGGCGATCTCGGCGCGCGATCCCGAGGCCGCGCGCACGGCGATGCACCGCCACATCACACGCGTTGCTCGCGAATTCCAGCGCGGCATCGACGTTGCCGCGCAATCGGCGGCGGCCAAGCCGGCATCGCCCACGAAGCAACCAACGTTGGCGGCAATAACGCGGGCACGAGGCATCAAAGCGCGCGATTGACACAACCAATTCAATACCAACCTGAAACGGACCAATACCAACCTGAAACGGACCGGCGCCGCATCGTGCGGCACGCGTCCGCCGCGGGGCGGCTTCACCAAGAGGAGAGTCTCCAATGAAAGTGTCACACAAGAATGGCGACGTTCGGCGGCGCATGCTTTGCACGGCGGCAGCGGCGATGGCGCTCTTTGCGATCGGTGCGCCGGCGGTCGCGCAGATGCCGGCGATGCCCAAGAGTCCGGTGACGATCAATATCGTCGACGTAGCCGGCGATCTGGCGCTCACGCAGGACGCGATCGAGAACTACCAAAAGAAGAATCCTCAGATGGTGTCCAAATTCAACTTCACCAAGGCACCGTCGCCCGAGCTGCCGGGCAAGCTGAAGGCGATGCAAGGCGCGGGCCGGAGCGATATCGACATGGTGCTGACCGGCACCGATTTCCTTGCCGCGGGCATCGAGCAAGGCGTGCTGATGAAGGTCCTGCCGACCTACGCGTCGAAGTTTCCGAATTTGACCGCGAACTACCAGCCCGCCGCCGCGAAGATGCAGGAGCTCGCGGGTGATTATGGCGTCGCGGTCGTGTTCATGCCTGCGGGTCCGCTGATCGAATACAACCCGGACAAAGTCAAGCAGGTGCCGACGACGCCGCAGGAATTGCTCGCGTGGTGCAAGGCCAATCCGAACAAGCTGATTTACGCGCGTCCGGCGAACTCCGGGCCGGGACGCACGTTCATCATGGGATTGCCGTACATCCTCGGCGACAAAGATCCGAAAGATCCGGTCAACGGTTGGGAAAAGACGTGGGCGTATCTCAAGGATCTCAATTCGTGCATCGAGTATTACCCGACGGGAACCGGCGCGGTGATGAAGGAATTGGGCGAGGGCTCGCGGGACATGACGATCACGATGACCGGCTGGGACATCAATCCGCGCGTGCTCGGCATTGTGCCCAAGACCTACAAGGTCGCGCCGTTCAAGGGCATGACGTGGGTCAACGATGCGCACTACATGGTGATCCCGAACGGCGTGGCGCCGGAAAAGGTCGCAGTCATTCTCGACTTGATGGCGTATCTGCTGACGCCCGAAGCACAGGCGTACACGTATGACAAGGGCTACTTCTATCCGGGTCCGGCGATCAAGAACGTGAGCCTGTCGATGGCGCCGAAGGACAGCCAGGATGCGATCAAGGAATTCGGGCGTCCGGAGTACGAAGGGTGGCTCACGCAGTTTCCGCATACGCAGTCGCTTCCGCCGAAGGCGCAGGTCGAAGCGTTCCGGATCTGGGATCAGCAGGTAGGGGCGCAGAAAACGAAGTAGTGTTATTCCGTCGCTTCGCGACGGAATAACTCGGCGCGTTGGAGCGTCGTCTCGCCGACGCTCAACGCGCCGTTCTGCCGCTGCGGAGCAATGGCTGTATAGATTTCGGCGTCGGTGACCTCGTTCCCATGAAACACGACTTCAGTGAGCTGCGTCTCGATCGCGTCACGCGTCGCTTCGCCGGTGCAGGGGGACATGCGTTCGCCGCGCTCTCCGAGTTGACGATCACGATCCGGCGCGGCGAATTCGTTGCGCTGCTCGGCCCATCCGGCTGCGGCAAGTCAACCGCTCTCAATTGCATCGCAGGCCTCCTGCCGTTGTCGGGCGGGACCATTCAACTGGACGAATTGCGGATCGATACGCTCCCGCCGGAGAAGCGTGGATTCGGCATGGTGTTTCAGAACTACGCGCTGTTTCCCCATATGACCGTCCGGCGGAATATCGCCTTCGGCCTGCGGATGCAAGGTGTGCCCGGTAGCCAAATCGCTTCGCGCGTCAAGCATGCGCTGAAGCTCGTGCAATTGACGGGACAGGAACACAAGCTCCCCGGCCAGCTTTCCGGTGGTCAACAACAACGCGTGGCGATCGCGCGCGCGATCGTCATCGAGCCGCCGCTTGTGCTGATGGACGAGCCATTGTCGAATCTCGACGCCAAGCTCCGCATCGAAACGCGCGCGGAGATTCGGCGCATTCACCGCGAGCTCGGCCGCGCGACGATCTACGTCACGCACGATCAGGATGAAGCGCTTTCGCTCGCCGATAGGATCGTCGTCATGAAGGATGGCGTCGTACAGCAGATCGCCACGCCGCACGAGGTCTACGCACAGCCCGCGAACCTGCACGTCGCCAACTTCATGGGATATCGCAATGTCGTCGAGCTCGACATCGTGCGCGAGGAGGGCACTCGCGTCGAGTTGTCGGGACCGGACATGCGGCTCGTCGGAACGCGCAAACAGATGGGACCGGGGACGCGCGCCGTGGTGGCGATGCGACCCGAGGAAATTACGCTCGGTGAAGGGCCAGACGGCAGAAACACGATCGTGGCGCGCGTCGACAATGTCGAATACGCCGGCCGCGATTCGTTGGTCGACGTCATCACTTCTTCGGGGACGCGGCTCCACGTGCGCGCAACGTCGTCGCCGGCATTGGGCGACGAGGTGCGTGTGCACGTCTCCCCCGAGCGCGTGCTGGTCTATCCCGTGGCTTGACCGTGAGCGTCAATTCGATCGCGCCTTACTGCTCGCGGTTCCGGCGACTTTGTTCATGCTGCTGCTGTTCATCTACCCGTTCATCTACGGTCTCGCGTTGTCATTTACGCCACCCAAAGGCGACTGGCTCGCGAACTACCGCACTTTCTTCACCAGCGACCATCTCTGGCCGACGATCTGGACGACATTGAAGCTCGCGCTGCCCGCGACGATCGTCAATGTCGGCGTTGCGCTGCCGATCGCGTACAAGATGCGCATCAAGTCGAGCTATCAGCGCTGGATCACGACGATTCTCGTTGTGCCGATCACACTGGGCACCGTGCTGATCGCCGAAGGCATGTTGACGTATTTCGGTCCGAAAGGATGGCTCGCTCAATTCCTCCAGTATTTTCATTTCTACGACGGTTCAATCCGGTTGACGCACAACTACTGGGGCGTGCTGATCTCGCTCGTGATCTCCGGATTTCCGTTCGCTTTTTTGCTGATCCTCTCGTACATCACCGGCATTGATCCGGTATTGGCGCGCGCAGCCTCGACGCTCGGCGCCGATCCTTTCGCGCAGTTTCGGCACATTTATCTGCCCCTGCTCGCACCGGGGCTTGCAATGTGCTTCTGTCTCGCGTTTGTGCAGGCGTTCTCCGTGTTCCCATCGGCGGTCTTGCTCGGCGCGCCCGCCGGGCCGACGCGCGTGATTTCGATAGCTGCGTACGAAGCGGCGTTCGAGCAATACGACTATTCGCTCGCTTCGGCGATTGCGATGATCATGGGCTTCGTCCAGCTGCTGATCGTCGCCGCCGTGCTTGGATTGCGCGGCTTCTTCTACCGCGGTCCGGTCAGCGGCGGAAAGGGCTAGCCGAGACCATGCGGACCCCCTGGCTCGAACGCGTCTGGACCGGCCTGTTGTGGGGCCTGATGACGCTGTTCGTCGTCAACATCGGCCTGATGATCGCTTCGGTTGCGACCAATTCATTCGCGCGCCGCTGGCTCGGCACATGGCTGCCCGAAGGCTATACGACGAATTGGTACACGGCGGCATGGAGAGAGTTTCAGCTCGGCGACGTGCTTTGGGTGACAATCGAGGTTGTCTTTGCCGTCGTGTTCCTGGCACTTCTGGTCGGCGTACCGGCGGCATACACACTCGCGCGTCGGAACTTCGTCGGGAAACGGCTGTTGATGCTCCTGTTTCTGTTACCGTTGATGGTGCCGCCGATCACCTACGGCATTCCGATGGCGACGGTGCTCTACAAGGTGCAGCTCGCGGGAACGATCTGGGGCGTGATCCTCGCCAATCTCATTCCGGCCGCGCCGTTCGTCATTCTCGTCATGACGCCGTTCATCGAGCAGATCGACCCGAACCTCGAGTCGGCGGCGCGTGTATTCGGCGCCAACACCGGACGGATGTTCCTCCACATCCTCGTGCCTCTGCTCGCGCCGGGCATTCTCGCCGCGTCGCTGCTCGTCCTCGTGCGCACGATTGCGCTGTTCGAGCTGACGTTCCTCACGGCGGGTTCCGATTCGCAAACGCTCGTCGTTGCGCTGTATTACGCGGTCTTCGCGGCCGGCGTTCGCGCACCGCAGTCGGTCGATGCGATGGCGATGGTCTACATGGCCGTTACGCTCGTCTGGCTGCTGATCGCGTTGCGCTTCGTCAATCCAACGCAACTGGTCTCGCGCGTCAAGGAACACCCGCAAGGCGCGATGTGACGATAGGGCTCCGGTCGTGACGATCCTGTCGCTCGCCACGCTCGATCGCGTTCCACCTGCGGTTGCGCGGCCGGCGTACGATCCGCGCAGCGTCGGCACCGGCATCGTCCATCTCGGCATCGGCGCATTTCACCGCGCCCATCAGGCGATCTACACCGACGACGCGCTGGCACAAAAGGGCGGTGCATGGGGCATTTGCGGCGTGAGCCTGCGCAGCCCCGACGTGCGCGACCGGATGACGCCGCAGGATGGTCTCTATACGGCGGTGGAAAAAAGTCCGGCGGGTATGCAGCGGCGCATTATCGGGAGCGTGCGCGAAGTTCTGTTTCTCTCGACCGAACGCAAGATGGTTGACGCGCGTCTCGCCGATCGCGCAACAAAAATCGTCACGCTGACCGTGACCGAAAAAGGTTATTGCCACGATCCGGCAACCGGCCGGCTCAACATCGATCATCCGGACATCGTGCACGATCTCGTTCAGCTACATGAGCCGGCGAGCGTCGTGGGACTGCTGGTATCGGCGCTCGAAGCGCGACGGCACGATGGCGCGGGACCGCTGACGATCATTTGCTGCGACAACCTTCCTCACAACGGCCGCGTCCTGCGTGGTCTCGTCGCGACGTTTACGCAGGCGCGCGATGGGGCGCTTGCCGCATGGATCGAAAAGAACACGTCGTTTCCGTCGACAATGGTCGATCGAATCGTCCCGGCGACGACCGCGGCGGACATTAGCGACAACGACGCAGCGCTCGGGATGCACGATGCCGCGCCGGTTGTCTTTGAGCCATTCAAGCAATGGGTGATCGAGGACGCGTTCGTTACGCCGAGACCGGGCTGGGAAGTCAGCGGCGCGGAGTTCGTCGCCGATGTCGTGCCGTTCGAGGCGATGAAGCTCCGCTTGTTGAATGCGAGCCATTCGGCATTTGCTTATCTCGGATTTCTTGCCGGACATGAATACATCTACCAAGTCGCCGCACAGCCGGACTTTGTCGCGTTCATGCGCCGCTTCATGAACGAAGAGGTCACGCCCACGTTGCAGATTCCGGCGGGAATCGACGTGGGCGCCTATCGCGATGCGCTGGTACGCCGTTTCGCCAATCCTGCGCTGCCGCATCGCACGCAGCAGATTGCGATGGACGGCTCGCAAAAATTACCGCAACGGTTGCTCGCGACCGCGCGCGACAATCTCGCCGCAGGCCGGCCGATGCCGCTGTTGGCGCTCGCGATCGCGGGGTGGATGCGCTACGTTGCAGGTCGCGACGAAGCCGGACGAGCGATCAAGGTCGACGATCCGCTCGCTGCGCAATTTGCCGCGATCGCCGACGCGCATCGCGACGACCCGCCGGGCCTTGCGCGTGCGCTCTTTGGCGTGCGCGCGATTTTTGGCGACGATCTCGTCCGGGATCCGCGTTTCAGCGAGCCCGTAACGGGGTGGCTCGCGGCGCTTCATGCCGAGGGCGCGGCGCGGACCGTGGCCAGCGCCGTGGCGAGCGCAGCGGTTAACAGCGTTTCGAGGAACCATTGATGATTCCACTCAGCCTTCACGCCGACCGCCTTTTCCCCGCCGATCCCGCAACGCGCGACATTTCACGTCGGCTCTACGAAACCGTGCGCGACTTGCCGATCCTCGCTCCGCACGGTCACACAGACCCGAAGTGGTTCGCGGAGAACGAGCGCTTCTCCGATCCATCGACGCTGTTGATCGTTCCCGATCATAACGTTTTCCGCATGCTGTATAGCCAAGGCGTTCGGCTCGAGGATCTCGGCGTTCCTCGCCGCGATGGCGGACCGACCGAGGCGGCTGCGCGCGATCTGGCATCGGTTCGCTGCGCATTGCCATCTGTTTCGCGGCACGCCGACCCGCATCTGGCTCGATCACGTGTTCAATGCGCTGTTCGGCATCGGCGAGCGGCTGACGGCCGAGAGCGCCGACCGCTATTACGACCGCATCGACGCCTGTCTCGCAAAGCCTGAATTTCGTCCGACCCATCGTTTGACGGCTTCGCAGCCAATGTTGCGCAATTCGGTGCGTTGACCGGCGAGAACACGGCGACGTGGCGCGGCTATCTTGCGGCGCACCGTAAGCGCCGCGATTTTTTCAAATCGATGGGTGCAACGTCGGCCGATCATGGTCATCCCACGGCGCTCACGTGCGATCTGGGGAATGCCGAATGCCAGCGGCTGCTCGACCGCGCGCTCTCTGGTGCAATCACCGCCGATGAGGCGGAATCGTTTCGCGGTCAGATGCTGACCGAGATGGCGCAAATGAGCGTCGACGACGGCCTGGTCATGCAAATCCATCCGGGCAGCTATCGAAATCACAATCCGGCGATCTTCCGTGAGTTCGGTCGCGATAATGGCGCCGACATTCCAATGCGCACCGATTACGTCAGCGTGTTGAAGTCGCTGCTCGATCGATTCGGCAACGAGGCCAAGCTAACGCTTATCTTATTTACGCTCGACGAATCGACGTACTCGCGCGAGCTCGCTCCTCTCGCCGGTCACTATCCGATTCTCAAAGCTTGGCCCGCCGTGGTGGTTCTACGACAGCCCCGAGGGCATGCAACGATTTTGCGAACAGGTGATCGAAACGGCGGGTTTCTACAACGCCGTCGGCTTCAA
>VBCG01000215.1 GCA_005881895.1 Betaproteobacteria bacterium | reverse complement strand
CATGATACGAACGTCGAAAAGCCGAGCCCCGGCGAATGTCTCGAATGCGAGCTGCTATCGGGAGGCTCCAGCGCCGTTCCGGTCGCAAATGCCGTTCTCTCACGCGATGTGCAGACGTCGGCACGAATCGCGGCAATCATCTCGGCCGGGCAACCCCAAGCCAAGCCGTCGTTCTATCAGGGTAGAGGTCCTCCCACCGTCCTGTAGTTCGTTTCTGTCGCGCCGCGTTCGGCTGATCGCGGCGATTTCGTACACGAACTGCGGGAGGTTTCCCAAAGTGTCAAGACAACTCTGGGCGGTGGCGCTCTTGGCGTCGACGCTATTCCCACCGGCGATTGCTGCTGCGGCAACGGACGCCGAGCTTGCCGAGATCCGCGAGCAGATCAAGCAA
>VBCG01000055.1:56484-109115 GCA_005881895.1 Betaproteobacteria bacterium | reverse complement strand
CTACGCCGGAAGGTAAGCGGTCGTCGTTAACGAAACCCTTCGATAGCCAGGCAAGCGGCGCCGACGCACCCGTCGCTGCAATCGCATCCACAACGTCGAGCAGTGCCGCGGCTGGCGTCGCGACGATGAGCGTGCGGGCACTCGCGGCATCGTCAAGCTGCGCCGTGATCGCGAGCGCGGGCGGAAGTGTTACGCCGGCGAGATAGCGCGAATTCTGACGCGTGCCGCGAAGCGCGTCCGCGTGATCGCTCGAACGCGTCCACAGCATGACGTGGGAATTGCGGGTGCTGCGGGCCGCAAGATGAGACGCCAGCGCTGTGCCCCAGGCGCCCGCGCCGAAGATCGCGACGTCGCTCGCCATCGCTCAATCTGCGAAGTCAACCCGGCGAAGTTGATCCACGTCCGCGCGTTACAGCCCAAATACCTGCGCGACGCGAACGAATCCCACCTGCCCGTCACGGTGGCGCACCTTGACCCAACCCGGCGTCGCCGTCGCCGCAGCAGACGTCGCCGGTTCAGCGAGCTCGAGCAGGACGTTCTGCTCGGCGCGAAATACCACCGTCGCGCCGTCTTCCGGATTCGCGCGCACATCCGCGATCGACGCACGCACGACGAGCATGCGCTTGTCGGCGAGCGCGCGGTTGGCAATCCATCCGATCGTGCCGCTCGAATCGCGCACTTTGGTAAAACCTTCGACGCTGACGAGCGTCTCGAGCGGAACGTCACGCCCATAGACGAACAACGGCTTGGCCCGGGCCGAGGGCGCGTCATAGAGGATCGTTGCCGCGTCGGACGTGGCGCGAAATTCGGCGGCGGCCGCTGCGAGCGGCAGCGCGAGCGCCGCTGCGATGACGATCCGGCGCAACCGCTCGCTCATCGGTCCGGACGGATTTGGCGCTTCTTATTAATTCGGTGCTGCGCCCGCGACCGCCGGCTGCGCCTGCGCAAGCTGCTGCTGATAGAGGACGTCGAAATTGATCGGTGCCAATTGGACCGGCGGAAAACCGGCGCGCATCGTGGCGTCCGCAACGGTCTCGCGCGCATAGGGGAAAAGTACCGTCGGGCAGTGGATCGCCAGCACCGGCTGAAGCTGATCGGCGCCCACGCCGCGGATGCCGAAAACGCCTGCCTGCGACGCCTCGATCAGAAATACCGTCTTGTCGCCGGCGCGCGCCGTGACCGTCAATGTAAGAACGCACTCGTAGGTGTCCGCGGCGATCTGCTCACCGCGCGTGCGAAGGCCGATCTCGATCTGCGGCGCCTCCGTCATCTGGAACGATTGCGGCGCGCCGGGGTTCTCGAGCGAAAGATCCTTGACGTAGATCTTCTCGATCGAGAACTGCACAAGCGCGCCGGCATCACCCGCCGGTGGCGTGCTCTGGGGTTCGGCCATCGAACTGCTCCCGCAAAAGTAAAAAAATCGAGTGTACCTTAACCGAATGATTCGCCGCGAACCCTGAATGCCTATGCTGCGAGGAGAGGCCCGAGCCCGCCCGCACGGTCGAGCGCAACGAGGTCCTCGTAGCCGCCGACATGTCGCTCGCCGATATAAATTTGCGGGACGGTCCGTCGACCCGTCCGCTGCATCATCTCCACGCGACGCGCCGGATCGAGGTCGACGCGAATCTTGGCGATTTCGCCGGCACCTTTGGCGCGCAGATAGCTCTCCGCCCGAACGCAATAGGGGCAGATCGCTGTCGAATACATCAGAATTTGGGCGCTCATGCCTTCTGCACCGGCAGCCCGGCATCCTTCCAGGCCTTGAAGCCGCCTTGAAGGTGATAGACGTCCTTGAAGCCGAGCTTCGCGAGCAGCGCCGTCGCGGTCCGCCCGCGCTGGCCGCGGTCGCAGTAAGCGATGACCGGGCGCGAAACGTACTTGGTGAGCTCGGCGCCACGGTTCGCGAGCTGCGAAAGCGGCACATGGATCGCGTTCGGCAGCTTGCTGCCGCCGATCTCCTTCGTTTCCCGCACATCGAGCAGCAACGCGTTTTTTGTGTTGATGAGCTGCGTCGCGCCGAGCGTCCCGACTTCGCGTCCGCCGGATACGCGCCGACTGACGAGCGGCCAGACGAGCATCGCGCCCGACGCAACGAGCGTGGCGAAGAGCATCCAGTTCTTTTCGGCGAAGGCAAGAAACGACATTGGATAAGCTCAGGAAGTCAAAAGGTAAAATAATAACCGAGTCGATGTGTGCCGACCGGCAGCGCTGCCGGCGATTGCGCACTCAACGCACGTCACATCATTCATGGCCACGCTTGCTCCACCCCAGCCTGCCGCGAAAACGGCACCCCATACCGTGCGTCCGGCTGTGCGGCCTGTCGTTCTCTTGATCCTCGACGGTTTCGGCTGCCGCGCCGACGCGCCCGACAACGCGATCACTCGCGCCCGAATGCCCAACTGGGACCGGCTGCTCGCGAGCTGTCCGCATACGACGATCGACGCGTCGGAGCTACGCGTGGGGTTGCCGCAAGGTCAGATGGGCAATTCCGAGGTCGGTCATTTGAACATTGGTGCCGGCCGCGTCATTTACCAGGATTTCACGCGCATCGACGTCGCAATCGAATCCGGTGATTTCGCCAAAAACTCCGCGTTGGCTGACGCCGTCGAGACGGCGCGACGCGGCGACGGGGCGCTGCACGTGCTCGGACTGCTATCGCCCGGCGGCGTGCATAGCCATGAACGCCAGATCGCTGCGATGGTCGAGCTGGCGGCGAGCGGCGGCGCTCCCAGCGTGTTTGTCCACGCGTTTCTCGACGGACGCGACACGCCGCCCCGAAGCGCCCAAGCGTCGCTCGATACGATGGCCGCAATCTGCGCCAGGTATCCCAATGCGCGGATCGCCACCGTCTGCGGTCGCTACTACGCGATGGACCGCGACAAGCGCTGGGAGCGCGTCGCGCCTGCCTATGCGATGCTCGTCGACGGAGACGCAACGCACGTTGCAACGTCTGCCGCCGACGCGCTCGAAGCGGCGTACGCGCGCGGCGAATCGGACGAGTTTGTCGCGCCGACCGTCGTGAAGGATGCCCAGGGGAACGCGGCCCGAATGAACGATGGCGACATGGTCGTCTTCATGAATTTCCGAGCGGACCGCGCTCGCGAGATGACCCGTGCGCTGACCGATCCGGCGCTCGACGGATTCGCGCGCCAACGTCTGCCGCAGCTCGGCCGCTTCGTCTGCCTGACAAGCTACGGCGACGAATTCGCGGGCTTGCCGGTTGCGTTTCCGCCGCAATCGATCCGCAATGGCTTCGGCGAATACATTGCGCGACTTGGGTTGACGCAGCTGCGGATCGCGGAAACCGAGAAATACGCGCACGTCACGTATTTCTTCAGCGGCGGCGTCGAAAAGACGTACCCGGGCGAGGACCGAGTTCTCGTGCCGTCGCCCAAGGTCGCAACCTATGATCAGAAGCCCGAAATGAGCGCGTTCGAGGTGACCGACGAGCTGGTGCGCGCAATTGCGAACGGCAAATACGACGCCGTCGTCTGCAACTATGCGAACAGCGACATGGTCGGCCACACGGGGAACTTCGACGCCGCCAAGCGCGCGGTTGAAACCCTTGATGTCTGCATCGGGCGCGTCGTCGATGCGGCCAGAGCCGCCGGCGGCGAAGTGCTGATCACGGCGGATCACGGCAACGCGGAAATGATGCACGATCCGGCCACCGGCCAAATGCACACGGCGCATACGCTAAACCACGTTCCCTGCCTGTACGTGGGCAGAGCCGCGACGATGACCGCCGGCGGCGCATTATCGGACATCGCGCCGACGCTCCTCGCGATGATGGGTCTTCCAAAGCCGCCGGAAATGACCGGTCACTCGCTCGTTGCCCTGCCGCGGAGCGGGCGGCAATGATTTTTTGGTGTGTGAACCGCTTTCGCGGCAAAATTTTCGATGGCACGGAACTCCGCCGCTTTTTCAAAGACGAAGGACCGTGGTGCGGCGGCGGCACAAGAATCCGATCCCGATCACCGTCGCTCGCATCGTCAAGGCAGTTTCCCGGCTCGTACGTTCGGTCGGAACTGATCCTCGAAGTCCCTCGATGCCCGATGCCGGCGGTGGCCTTTACGCGCGGAGGGCCATGCGCGCAAATTCGGTGGTGGCGCTGAGCACGCGAAGCCCGAACGACGCAAACGGGCGGCGGAGCGGCACCGCAATGGCAAACAAGCAGGCGTATACTTTCGGCGGCGTCAGGCATGCGGTGATCCCGTGAGTTCTGACTAGGCCGGGGCACGAACAGTCGAGGACGGCGATGCGCGATGGTTTGAAGAAGGCGGGTTTGGTCGGGTTGGGGACGGTGCTGGGACTCTTGCTCAGCCTGAATCTTTCGGTATTCGCGCAACGCGAGTCGCGCCTGCCGATTCCTTATGAGGATCTGCAACTCCTGTCGGCGGTGTTCGGCAAGATCAAGAGCGATTACGTCGAGCCGGTTTCCGACGACAAGCTGATCAAGGAAGCGATCAACGGAATGGTGCACGGGCTCGACCCGCATTCCGACTTCCTCGATGCGGATGCATTCAAGGAACTGCAGGTCTCCACGCAAGGTAAATTCGGCGGACTCGGCATCGAAGTCGGCGTCGAGGACGGCGTCGTCCGCGTCATTTCGCCGATCGAGGACACGCCGGCGTTTCGCGCCGGTATCAAGTCCGGCGATTTGATCGTCAAGATCGACGACCTCGTCACGCGCGGCATGCCGCTCTCCAAGGCGGTTGACCATATGCGCGGCAAGCCGGGTACGACGGTCGTGCTGACAGTGGTGCGCAAAGATACCGAGTCGCCGCTCAATTTCACGCTCACGCGTGAAGAAATCAACGTCAAGAGCGTACGCTACAAATCGCCGGAACCCGGTTACGGCTACATTCGCATCCGCCAGTTTCAAGACCGCACCGGCGAAGATCTCGCCGCCGCGATCCGCGACCTCTACAAGCAGCAGGGTGATCTCAAGGGGCTCGTGCTCGACGTGCGTTCCGACCCGGGCGGGTTGCTGAATCAGGCCGTCGCCGTGTCGGCAGCGTTTCTGCCGAAGGATGCGCTGGTCGTCTACACCGACGGCCGCACGGCGGACGCGCGGATGCGCCTCACCGCCAACAAGGATAACTATGTGCGTCGCGGCGACGATTATTTCCGCGATGTCCCGGCCGCCGTCAAGAAAGTGCCGATGGTCGTGCTGGTCGACGGCGGCACCGCTTCGGCATCGGAAATCGTCGCGGGCGCGCTGCAGGATCACAAGCGCGCCACCGTGATGGGCGCGCAAACATTCGGCAAAGGCTCGGTGCAAACGATTCTTCCGCTGGGCAATAACGCGGGACTCAAGCTGACGACGGCCCGCTATTACACGCCGTCCGGGCGTTCGATCCAGGCCAAGGGTATCGAGCCGGATGTGCAGGTCGACGATGGCCGCGAATCCGCCAACCGCATCCGCGAAGCGAACCTGGAGCATCATCTCGACACCGCGAAGACGCTCGATAAGACGATCCGCAACGCGCCCGCCGAGAAAATCGGCAACGCCCCGCCCGGCGCATCCGCCGATCCATCGGTCACAACCCCGGTCAAGCCCCCGCTGCCTACGACGCCCGACGGCGTGCAAGCTGCGCCGCCGCCCCCGCGAATCGACTTCGGGTCCGACGAGGACTTTCAATTGAAGCAGGCGTTGAATCAGCTCAAGGGCGCGCCGGTGATTACGTCGACGAAGGCGCTGCAGGCGCAGGCTGCGCAAACGCAGGCCGTGCCGACAAAACCCTGATCGCAACTTATTTGACAAAACGCCCGGCCATCGCGCCGGGCGTTGTCGTTTGGCGATTCGAGAATGGATGACGCGCAGCTTCTTCGCTACAGCCGCCATATTCTGCTGACGGAGCTCGGTCCGGACGCGCAGGACAAATTTGGCGCGGCGCATGCGCTCGTCGTCGGCGTTGGCGGGCTCGGCAACCCCGCGGCGCATTTTCTCGCGGCGGCCGGCCTCGGCAAGCTGACGTTATGCGATGCCGATCACGTCGATCTCACCAATTTGCAGCGGCAGATTCTTTATGCGACGCCGGATATCGGACGCGCCAAGGTCGATGCCGCTGCCGCGCGCCTTGCCGCAATCAATCCCGATGTAAGGATTGATCAGGTCGCGACGCGAGTCGGTGCAGCCGAATTGGCGCCGCTCGTGGCGAAAGCCGACGTCGTGCTCGATTGCACCGACAATTTTGTAACCCGCCATGCGATCAATCGCGCGTGCGTCGCTGCGGGGAAGCCGCTTGTGTCGGGCGCGGCGCTGCGCTTCGACGGACAAATCGCGGTGTTCGATGTTCGCTCGCCTGACAGCCCTTGCTATCACTGCCTGTTCGGCGAAGGCGACGAGCTGGAGGAAACGCGGTGCGCGACGATGGGCGTGTTCGCGCCGCTCGTCGGCATTGTCGGCGCGACGCAAGCCGGCGAAGCGCTCAAGCTGATTGCCGGTGTTGGCGAAACACTTGCGGGAAGGTTGCTGATTCTCGACGCGCTGACGATGCAATGGCGCGACGTTCGCGTCCCGCGCGACCCGGCGTGTCCCGTGTGCGCATCCCGTTAGCTACGTTGATCGCGGCTCAGCTTATCGCTGCGCCGGCGCGGCAAGCCGGCGTTCGCATTCGGCAATCTCGCCGGCCCGCGCTTTTTCAAGAATGATCCTGTCCCATCCGTCGACCGCGCGCGCTCGAATCGATGCATCGGGCGATTCGAGTCGCGTAAGCATCGTACGATCGTCATCGCCGCAACGCGCCAGCAACGTCTGTAGCGCCGTACGGTTCGCTCGTTCGCGCAGAGCCGCTCGCTCGTCGGCGGCGTTTCGCTCTGCGATCCCGACGCCGATCGTCCGCGACGTCGCCGCCAGACTCCGTTCGGCCATCGCGCCGCCCGCTTTCGCGCACGCACCGCGACGCGTTTCCGCAATGCCAGGGGGCGCCTGACATGGGCCCGGCACCAACGCCAGCGCGGGCAGCGACTGCGCGGCACCATAGCCCGCCGCGAGCTCCGCTTTCGCCGCGCGGTCGATGTCCACGGGAAACGTCATCACGTACTGCCAGTATTCAAGCCAGCCGCGCGACGAATATTCGTCGAACCGCGGCTTTCCCGCCGCAAGCTCGAGATACGCGATCGTCGCATCGTTGTCGCCACGCTTGCTGGCGCGCGCGGCCAGCAACATGGTTGGCAGACCGTTATCGGAATCGCGCGTCGCCCAATCGGCGAGTCGATCGACGGCATCGCATTCGGGCAGCGTCGGCTGGACCGGCTGCAAGCACGCCATCGCGAGCGAGGCCAGGTAGAGATTTTCTCGTGGTGCCGACGTGCGCGCGGCGGCATAGTGCTTGACCTTCGACGCAATGTCAGTCGCATCGAACTGTCCCGCAATCCAGTGCGAACGCGGA
Organism: Betaproteobacteria bacterium; assembly: GCA_005881895.1. Taxonomy (GTDB): domain Bacteria; phylum Pseudomonadota; class Gammaproteobacteria; order Burkholderiales; family Casimicrobiaceae; genus VBCG01. The sequence goes on along the minus strand of VBCG01000055.1, from coordinate 101,718 downwards.
TCGTCGGCGGACAACAGACGAAGCCGAATCTGCTCGTCCAGACGCCCGGCATCGGCGGCCCACCGGGACGGCGGCGCCGGCTCTGCGTCGGATAGATGGCTCGGCGTCTGCGCGATCGCGGACATGCAGCCGATGGCGCATAACGCCGCGGCCGCACCGATACGAAACGTAACGATCACGGACAATCCTTTGTGGCCCTTCGCGCCGTCGGGCCAAGGCGCGGGGGCTCCCCCTCTGGGGCAAAGGGCAGAGCGTAGCGGCGACAGCCGCGAGCGTGGGGGTCCATGTCTAGCCGAAGAGGAACTTGCGTTGCAGGTCCCAGCTTTCCTGCGGCACACGCTTGAATCCGGTCTTCGCAAAAAGCTGCCACCGCCCGATGACATACGAGATCAGTACCGCGGCGTCCGCGTTGGCATCGCCGTGCCAGCCGTTCGCGGCCTGCGCGATTCGCAACGACTGGCGCAGCGCGGCCTCGAGCTTGTCCGTCAGCTGATTGATCCGCGCTTGCAGCCGTTCATCCTCGTGCACCAGCGCATCGCCGATCAGCACACGCGTCATTCCGGGATTCTTTTCGGCGAAGGACAGCAGCATCACCACCGTCTGCTCCGCTTGGGCGACGCCGTCCTGCGTGTCGGCGTTGATCTTGTTGACGAGCGAAAACAGCGTCGATTCGATGAACTCGATCAGACCTTCGAACATTTGCGCCTTGCTCGCGAAGTGGCGATAAAGCGCCGCTTCCGACACGTCAAGACGCGCCGCCAGTGCGGCCGTCGTCACTTTTTCGCAACGCGGGTGCTGGAGCATCGCCGCGAGCGTCTGCAGGATCTGGTCTCGCCGTTCGCCGGGTTTCATCGCCATGTTCGATCGCGCGAAAGGGTCGCGCCGGCAAGAATCGTGTCGAGCTTACGCGCCGATTCGCGGCGGCGCACCGTCGGCGCGGATCATCGTGCCAACGCCTTCGTTCGTCAGCACCTCGAGCAGAAGGGCGTGCTCGACGCGTCCATCGATTACATGCGAGCTTTTGACTCCGTTCTTGACGGCGTCGAGCGCGGAACCGATCTTGGGCAGCATACCGCCGTGAATCGTGCCGTCGGCGAACAAGCCTTCAATCTCGGTCGCAGTGAGGCCGGTCAGCAGCTTGCCATTGCGATCGAGCACGCCGCTCGTATTCGTCATCAGCACGAGCTTCTCCGCCTTGAGCGTTTCCGCGAGCTTGCCGGCCACGAGGTCGGCGTTGATGTTGTACGCCTCGCCTTCGCTGCCGACTCCGATCGGCGCAATGACGGGGATGAAGTCACGCGAATCGAGCAGGTTGATCAACTCCGGGTCGATCCGCTCGATATCGCCGACGAGGCCGATGTCCACCAGCGCTCCGTTGTCGTCCGCGCTCTTCAGCATCATCTTGCGCGCCCGAATGAACGCGCCGTCCTGACCGGTGAGACCGACCGCCTTGCCGCCTTGCTGATTGATGAGCCCGACGATTTCCTGGTTGAGCTCGCCCAGCACCATCTCGACGACGTTCATCACGCGCTCGTCGGTGACGCGCATCCCTTGGCGGAATTCGCTTTCGATGCCCATCTTCGCAAGCATCTCGCCGATTTGCGGTCCGCCACCGTGGACGATCACCGGATTCATCCCGACCAACTTCAGCATCACGACATCGCGTGCGAATCCAGCCTTGAGTTGCGTCTCGGTCATTGCGTTGCCACCGTACTTGATCACAATCGTTCGATCGTGGAAGCGCCGTATGTACGGCAGCGCCTCGGCGAGAATCTGTGCCTTCACGTTCGCGTTGACCGCATCGATCGGCATGGGCGGGAGTTTCACTTGAGTCAGTTGCCGCGAACTCGAAAGCGGCGATTGTACCCGAACCGGATGCGCCGCCTCGCGCTTGCGCCCGCTGCGCGAACACGTCGCTGCGCGAGACGAATTTCCGCGCGCCAAGATGGATTTTGGTATCGTCTTACGCCATGACGAGCCCTTTGCCGGATGCCGTACCGTTGAATGAAGTGCGGCGCGCGCTCGTCACCAAGTTGCGCCATTACGGCGATGTTCTGCTGACGTCACCGGTGTTCTCGACGCTGAAGCGCGCCGCGCCGCACATCGAAATCGACGCGCTCGTCTACAGCCACACGGCGCCGATGCTGGCGAATCATCCGGCGATCGCGCGGCTTTACACGATCGATCGCGAGTGGAAGCGACAAGACACACTGCGTCACGTCGCCAGCGAATGGGCGTTGTTCCGGGCGCTCCGCGCGCGCCACTACGAGCTTTTGATCCATCTGACCGAGCATCCGCGCGGACTCACGTTCGCACGCCTGCTTCGCCCGCGCTATGCGGTAACGCGCGAGCGCAACAGCGATGGTCTGCTGTGGCGACGTCGCTTCACGCATTTCTACAAGACGCCGGCGCGCACACCGCGCCACACCGTCGAAATGCACCTCGACGCGTTGCGCCGCATCGGCGTTTATCCGACGCCCGCCGACAAGCGTCTCGTGCTCGTGCCCGGCTCCGACGCGGAGGCGAAAATCGATGCGCTGCTCGCGCAGCATCGCCTCGTGCCGGGAACATTTGTGCAGGCGCATCCGGGCTCGCGTTGGCTGTTCAAGTGCGCACCGGTCGACCGAATGGCGGCGCTGCTGGACCGCATCGTCGCGAGTGGAATGCGCGTGGTCGTTACCGGCGCGCCCGATCCACGCGAGCGCGCGTTCGTCGCGCAAATACCGGCGGCGTGCGCGCCGCAAACGCGGTCGGGGTTGATCGATCTCACCGGCATGCTGTCGCTATCCGAGCTTGCCGCGTTGACTGCGCGTGCGCGGATCTTCGTCGGCGTCGATTCGGCGCCCATGCATATCGCTGCGGCGATGCAAACGCCGACGCTCGCGTTTTTCGGGCCGTCGAGCGAGCACATCTGGGGACCGTGGCAAGTCGCGCATCGCATCGTCGTCTCGGATGCGTATCCGTGCCGGCCTTGCGATCTCGACGGCTGCGGCGGCGGCAAAGTTTCCGAATGTCTGACCACGCTCTCCGTTGACCATGTGCACGCGATGTTCGTGTCGCTGCTGCACCATACGGCGGTGGCGACATCGTAATGCGGCTCGCGATCGTTCGCCAACGTTACACCCCGTACGGTGGCGCCGAGCGCTTCATCGAGAACGCGTTGGAGGCGTTGCTCGAGCGCAACGTTGCGATAACGCTGTATACGCGCGAGTGGCCCGAAACGAACCTGCAGTTGATGGAGCCGCAAATCGTCAATCCGTTTCACATCGGCAGACTGTGGCGCGATGTCGGCTTCGGTTATGCCGTCTGCCGGAGAATCCGACGCGCGCGGCCGGAGCTCGTCCAGTCGCACGAGCGGCTGACTTGCTGCGACGTGTTTCGCGCCGGTGACGGCGTACACGCAGTGTGGCTCGAGGAGCGCGCCAAAGGGCAAGGTTCGCTCGCGCGTCTCTTGGCGACGGCGAGCCCCTATCACCGGTATGTGTTGTGGAAGGAACGGGCTTTGTTCGAAAGCCCGACGCTTGCCACGGTCATCTGCAACTCCAACATGGTGCGCGATGAGATCAAGCTCAATTTCAGCGTTGACGATGCGAAGCTGCGCGTCATTTACAACGCCGTCGATGCGGAAGTTTTTTCGCCGGCGCTCTGCGCCCATCGTGCCGCGGTACGCGCGCATCACGGCATCCCCGACGAAGCGATCGTCTTTCTGCTCGTCGGCTCAGGTTACGAACGCAAGGGCGTCATCACGGCAATCGATGCGCTCGCTAGCTTATCGCCGCCTTCGCATCTCATCATCGTTGGACGCGAGAGCCGGATGGCGCGCTATGCGCGGCACGCACGGGAGTGCGGCGTTGCCGGCCGCGTGACTTTCGCGGGACCGCAGCAGGACCCCAAGCGCTATTTTGGCGCCGCCGACGTATTCGTGCTTCCGACGCTTTATGATCCGCTGCCGAACGCCGTTCTCGAAGCGATGGCATGCGCGCTGCCGGTCGTCACGAGTACGAAATCGGGTGCGGCAGAGCTCGTCACCGGGGCGGATGCGGGCTTGATCTGCTCATCGCGCGATTCAGTGGCCCTTGCCGCACATATGCGTGCGTTGCACGACCGCGCATTGCGCGAGAGGATGGGCGCCAATGCACGCCGCGCCGTGCTTCCTTTTTCCCCTCCGGCGATGACTTTGCAGCTCGTGCTGCTCTACAAGGAACTGCTCGAAGCGAGCGTCGCGCGCCGGCGCGGCGCGAAGTCGGGGATGTCCGCGCCCCGACCAATTGCCGCCGTAAGTACGGAAATCAAATCGTCGCAGGATTCTGTAAAGTAGGGTCAGAGCCGACTTTCCTCGATCATAGGCACTCTTGTGGACCAAACGTGAAAGTCGTCTCTGACCCTACTTCGGTTTTTGACCTACCTGGCCGATGACGGGCTATCACCTCTACCTTCGCCTACTGCGCTACGTCCGCCCGTACTGGTGGGCTTTTGCGCTCGCGGTGGTCGGCATGGTCGTCGTCGCGGCCGGCGACCTCATCATGGCCATGCTCGTGATCCCGATCGTGCAGACGTTCCAATCCAACGATCCGGTGCGCGCGCAGTGGCTGCCCGTTGCCGTGATCGGCGTCTTTCTCTTTCGCGGCATCGGCTCGTTCATTTCCGAATATGGAATGGCGTATACCGGCCATCGCGTCGTGTTCGACCTGCGGCGCGAACTGACCGACAAATTGCTGAAGCTCCCCACGCCGTATTACGACGTCACGCCTTCCGGCGTCGTGCAATCGAAGCTCACGTTCGATGCGCATCAGCTCGCCCAGGCGGCTTCCGGCACGATCACGACGGCAATACGGAGCAGCTTGACGATCGCGGCGAGCTTCGGCTGGCTGATGTGGATCAATTGGCGGCTTACGCTGATGACCTTCTTCGTACTGCCGATCGTCGCCGTCGTGATCCGTTATTTCAGCCGGCGGCTGCGGCGGATCGCGCGCGACGTGCAATCGCGTACCGGCTCAATGACGCACGTCCTCGAGGAAATGATCGGCGGCCATCGGATCGTGCGCATATTCGGCGGCGAGCGCTACGAGCGCGAGCGCGCCGTCAAGGCGGCCAACTCGCTGCGCAATTCGATGACGAAACAATCGTCGGCCAGCGCGGCAAGCTCGCCGCTGACGCAGGTGCTCGCAGCGATCGCGGTAGGCGTCATCATCTGGGTCGCGCTCGCCCAAAACCAGACCGGCAAGCTCGATCTCGGCATGTTCGCGTCGTACCTCGTTGCGCTGCTGACGCTGCTCGAGCGGCTGAAATCGTTATCGGGCATCAACGCGGCCATTCAGCGCGGTCTCGCGGCGGCGGAGAGCATCTTCGGGTTGCTCGACCGCGACGAGGAGCCCGACACCGGAACGGTGACGCTGGAACGCGCCCGCGGCGACCTCCGCTTCGACCGCGTGGCGCTGCGTTATGCGAGCGCCGAGCGCGAAGCGCTCACCGATGTTTCGATGACGGTACGCCCCGGCGAAACGGTCGCGCTGGTGGGCAGCTCGGGTAGCGGCAAATCGTCGCTCGTCAACCTGATACCGCGGTTTTACGAGCCGACGGCGGGTCGGCTGTTCATCGACGGTCACGACGTGACGACACTCACGCTGAAATCGTTGCGGGCGCAGATCGCGCTCGTCTCGCAGGACGTGATGTTGTTCGACGACACGGTCGCCGCCAATATCGCGTACGGTGCGATGAGCGGAACGCCGAGCGCAGCGATTGAACGCGCTGCTGCTGCCGCGCATGCGCTCGAATTCATTCGCGCGATGCCGCAGGGCTTCGATACGCCGGTCGGTGAGCACGGTGTGCGACTGTCGGGCGGTCAGCGGCAGCGGATCGCGATCGCGCGCGCGATTCTCAAGGACGCGCCCATTCTGATTCTCGACGAAGCAACGTCCGCGCTCGACTCCGAGTCGGAGCGCCAAGTCCAGGAAGCGCTCGACGCGCTGATGCAGGGCCGCACGACGCTGGTCATCGCGCACCGTTTGTCGACGATCGAGCACGCTGTGCGTATCGTCGTGCTGGAGCGCGGACGCGTCGTCGAACAAGGCACGCATGCCGAGTTGATTGCGCGCGGCGGCGTTTATGCGCGTCTGCACCGGCTCCAGTTCAACGCCGCAACGGCCGTTGCGTAACGCTCGCGTGAGTCCGTCGCTATCGATTGCGCATACCGAAGCGTCCAACGGCTGGGGCGGACAGGAGATCCGCGTGCTGACGGAGGCGGCGGGTTTCATCGCGCGAGGCCATCGCGTCATTGTGTATGCGGCCGATGGCGCGCGTATTCTCGCCGAGGCCCCGCGCTTCGGCGTCCCCGCCGTAGCATTGCCGATAGGTCGCAAACGTCCGCGCGGCGCGCACGCGCTCGTCATGTCTCTCGCGCGGAAACGCGTCGATATCGTGAACGCGCACAGCTCGACCGACGCTTGGCTTTCGGCGCTGGCCTGCTGCTGGCTTGGATTGCGGCAGCACGAGCGTCCGGTGCTCGTGCGGACGCGTCACGTATCGATTGCCGTGCCCAACGATCCTGCGACGCGGTGGTTGTATCGGCGCGCCACCGCGCGAATCGTGACGACCGGCGACGCGCTCCGCGAACAGCTCATTCGCGACAACGGCATCGACCCGCGCCGCATCGATTCGGTGCCGACCGGCATCGACACGGCGCAATTCGCGCCGCGCAGTCGAACCACAGCACGAAGCGAGCTCGATCTTCCTCGTGACGCGCCGTTGATCGGCATCGTCGCGACGCTGCGAAGCTGGAAGGGCCATCGCCATCTGCTCGATGCATTGCCGCTGATGATGCGCGCCGATGCGCGGCTCGTCATTGTCGGAGACGGTCCGCAACGTGCGGCGCTGGAAGCGCAACGACAGGCGCTCGGGCTTGGCGAGCGCGTGATCTTCGCGGGGCTGCAGCGGGACGTCGCGCCATGGCTCGCCGCATTCGACGTTTTTGCGCTGCCATCGTATGCGAACGAAGGCGTGCCGCAAGCGCTGTTGCAGGCGATGGTCGCGCGGGTTCCCTGCGTGACGACGCCGATCGGAGGAATTCCGGAAATCGCGCGCGAGGGTGAAACTGCACGCGTCGTTCCCGCGAAGGATGCCAGAGCGCTTGCAGCAGCCATCGACGCGTTGCTCGCCAATCCGACGGAGGGACAGCGACTGGCCGGCAATGCGCAAGCGTTCGTTCTGCCCCGGTGCGGGCTGGAAACCATGCTCGATCGCATGGAGGTCGTGTATCGTCGCGCGCTCGCAGAGCGGCCCGACCACGAACGGGTGCACAGGCAAGAGGGTGCCGCTAGATGACAATCGTTTTCGCCGACGTGGCCAGCCAGGCGATTTGCGCGTTTCACGACCGGCACGTTGCGGACAAGGATTGGCCCCAGTGGGCCCAGGGGGCACAGGGGGCACAGGCTAGCGCATCGGCCGACGACGCTGTCTGGGCGTCGGTCGCGGCCAATCATCGCTGCAACATTCGGCTATGGGACGAAGAAGATCAGGCGCGGCGAACCGACGTCGGCACGAATGCCATCGCGGCGAACAAACGCGCGATCGATCGTTTTAATCAGAAACGCAACGATGCGATCGAGAAAATGGACGAGGCATTGCTGGCGCGGCTTGCGTCCGTTCCAATCATGCCCGACGCCTGGCACAACTCCGAGAGCGCAGGTGCGATCATCGATCGCCTGTCGATCCTTTCGCTCAAACGATTCCACATGGACGCGCAAACACGGCGCAGCGATGTGTCTGCCGAGCACGTCAGCGTTTGCAGGGAAAAGCTGCGCCAGATCGAGGTGCAGCGTTCCGATCTGGCAAGCTGCTTCGATCGATTGCTGTCGCTCGCCAGCGAAGGGCGCGCGTTCTGGCGCGTTTATCGGCAGTTCAAGATGTACAACTCGCCCGAAACCAATCCGTATCTGTACGGCGGAAAGCAATAACGGTGCTTTGGCGGCGCGAGTTCTGACCGCCACCGGCGGCGCTTATAATCCTGCCCGTCCCGACAGCCCGTCGGTGTCGCCGCTGCACGTCCCTTTCGATGCGCTTTCGTTCCTTTTCGCCATTCGCCTCTTCGTTCGACGGTCCTGCGCTTGAGGTCGCGCTGCTCCTGGGGCTCGCGCTAGCGCTGCCGATGTTCGAAGGCGTGAAGAACATTCTGTGGGGGCTCTATGCCGCGGCGTGGTATGCCAACCGGCTGCGCAACGGCTGGTCATGGCAGGCACTGGGCGGACGCTGGGACAGTTGGGACACCGTTCTGGCGATCTGGCTCGCAGGCACCGTGCTCGGTGCCGCATTCGCCGGCATGCACGCCGACGAATGGCGCGGCTGCCGCGACATGTTCCGGATGGCATCGATCTTATGGTTCATCAAGCGCAGCGGATACGGCGCTGCGCAATGGCTGCGATTGCACGTCGCGCTGCAGGTTGGAGTCGCCATTGCAACGATCTGGGCACTCGCTGCGCTGGCGTGGCCGCACAGCTACGAGGGCATTCAGTTGAATTCCGTCGGCCACGTCAACCAAAGCGTCATCTACATCGTCATCTGCTTCGGCACGTTGCTGGGCGCCGTGTCTGCGTATTGGCGCTCGATGCGACTTTGGTTACGTACGCTGTCCCTCATCGAAATGGCGATTCTCCTGGGCGCGCTGTTCGCCGCCGGCAGTCGCTCTGCCGCGGCGACGGCGATGATCGGTGCGCTGGCCTTCGGCCTGTTGTGGCTACGTCATTCGCCGCGCTTTTTCATCTGGGTCGTGATCGTGACGGCCGCCTTTGTGACGGTAGTCGCGCGGTTCGACACGGACATGCGCCGCAAACAGGAGTATGCAAAAGCGAGCGCGTCGCCGCTGTTGAACGAGCGCTCCCCAATCTGGCAGCAAGCGGTCATTGCGTGGCGTGCGTATCCGATATTCGGCATCGGCGGCGACAACTTCGCTCGCATCAACGCCGAGCAGATTCGGCGCTGGGAGAACGCGCGCGGCGATGATTACGACACAGCGACTTTCGTCGGCACGTCGCACGCGCACAGCCTGTATCTCAATACGCTCGCAGGCCGCGGTCTGCTGGGCGTTGCGCTCCTTGCTCTATTGTTGGTCGCGTGGGCAACGAGCCTGCTAGCCGCATTGCCGCGTGCACGTGATCCGCCGCTCTACTGGCTGAATTGGACCGGCGCTGCATCGGCGCTTGTGGCATCGATCTGCATCGGATTGTTCAATACGACCTTGCATGACGAGCATGGCTTGCTCGCGTTCATGCTCCTCGGCATCTGGCTTTCCTATCGGCAACAGCAACGCGCCCGGACGGTAGCGCTGCCGTCCGAACCCCGCATCGCTAACGCCGCCGCGGGGCACGCAGCGGCAACGGAACAGCCGCTTCGGTAGGCAATTCGATAGGAAACGGCTTCACCGGCGCGCCGGCGGGCGGCGCGTACTCGGGGATCCACGCTTTCAAGCGCGCGCGGACTTCGGCATCGTCGGCGGCGCGATCGCGTTCGCACCACGCGACCATTTGGCCGACGGCATCGCGATTCGCTTCGCGCGCCTGCGCGATGCGGAGTTTCGGGTGCGGCGTCGCTTTCGAAGCTTCCTCGGACGCGAGCGGCTCCTCATAAAGTTTTTCGCCCGGCCGCAATCCGGTGAACACGACGGCGACTCGATCGGGATCCGCGCCGTACAGACGAATCAAATCGCGCGCCAGGTCGACGATACGCACGGGCTCGCCCATGTCGAGCACGAGAATCTCGCCGCCCTTGCCTTGCAATCCCGCCTGCAGCAAAAGCTGCGTGGCCTCTGACAGCGACATGAAGAAGCGTGTGATATCGGGATGCGTGACCGTGACCGGACCACCTCGCGCGATCTGCTCCTGAAAACGCGGGATCACGCTACCCGCGCTGCCGAAGACATTGCCGAAGCGAACGAGAACGAATTGCGTGCCGTTGCCTTGCAGACTCTGGCAAACGATTTCGGCAAAGCGTTTCGTCGCACCCATGACCGACGTCGGATTGACCGCTTTGTCGGTTGACACGAGGACGAACTTCTCGACCTTCGCCGCCGCCGCTGAACGTGCGAGCACCCATGTCCCATAGGCGTTGTTCCGTACGGCTTGCCACGCGTTGGTCTCCTCCATCAAGGGGACGTGCTTGTACGCACCCGCGTGAAAGATCACGTCCGGCTTCTCGCGGGCGAGCACATCGTCGACCAACGCTTCGTGCTTGATGTCGCCGACGATCGGCGACATCGGCAGCTGCGGAAATGCGTCGGCGAGCGCCATCTGGATTTCGTAAAGCGCCGCTTCGGAAATGTCGAACAGAACGAGTCGCGCGGGACGGAAGCGCGCGATCTGTCGCGCGAGCTCGGCGCCGATCGAGCCGCCCGCGCCTGTCACCATGACGACACGATTGCCGAGCCATTCCGCCAGACCGGCGTTGTCGAGCTTCACCGGATCGCGCCCGAGCAAATCGTCGGCCTCGACGTTACGCAGCATCGTCAGCGGAAAGCGGCCGGAGATCAGCTCCTCGTACGAAGGAACCGTCAGCGCCTCGACGCCCGCCGCGGCGCAACGTTCGGCGACACGGCGGCGCACCGCATGATTCGTCGACGGCAACGCGATGATGACCTTGCGCACGCCGTAACGGCGCGTCCAGAACGGCAGATCGGCGATCGGACCCAGCACGCTCACATTGCGAAGCAATCGTCCGTGCTTGGCCGCGTCATCGTCCAATAGGCCGACGACACGCCATTGCCGGCTCCGCGCCATTTCCTCGGTCAGCCGCGCGCCCGCTTCCCCCGCGCCTACGATCAGAACGGGCTCACCCAACGCTGCCAGCGGGCTATACAGCCGATGCTCTTTCCAGACACGATAGGCAAAACGCGATCCCGCCATCAAGAAGATCAGCACGATCGGATAGAGCACGAGCACGCTTCTGGGGACGACCGTTTGCAGCTGCAACATCACGAGCACGAGCGGAATCAGGATCGCGCCCAACGCCGCCGCGAGCACGATGCGCTGCACATCGAGGATGCTCGCGAAGCGCCACAATCCCCGGTAAAGACCGAGTGCCAAGAATATCGTCGCCTGCAGCGGCAGAATCCAGACGAGCGTGCGCCAGGCGTCGCCGACGTACGGATCGTGTACATCGAGGTTGAAGCGCAACCAGAAGATCGCCATCCACGCGAGCGCCGCGGCGCAAACGTCGTGGATGAAGGCGAGCGACGCGCGCCAATTGAAGCCGAAAGTCATTGCGGAGTGGGGTTGTTCTTGCGCCAATGATAATCAATTCCGGCGAACAGCATGAAGCATACAACGCACCATACCCCTAAAGCGACGGTTCCCCAGATTGGCGGGGCCAGCAGACAGCCCAGCGCAGTTGCCGCGGTTCCCGCCATCAACAGCGCATAGATCGAAAGCGTTCCAGCGTGACCGGCGCCCAGGCGATTGAGCCGCTGATAATAGTGATCGCGATGCGATGCAGCGATGCGATCGCCGCGCGCAATCCGGCGGACGAGCGTGGCCGTCGCGTCGGCAATGAAAGGAAGAAACACGAGCGCCGGGAACCATGCGGGCCAAAGGCCGGTGATCGTGCCGCCAATCCCGAAGCTCGCAGCGAGAAACCCGAGCGGAATCGACCCTACGTCGCCGAGAAACATCGTTGCGCGCGGCCGGTTGACGACGAGAAACGGCACCGTCGCGGCGGCAAGAGCTAAGTACGCGACTGCTGCATCACCGGCTGGCAACGCGGCGGCGCCGAGCGCGCCAAATCCAACGAATGTCATCGTCGCGCAAAGACCGTCGCTCCCGTCCATGAAGTTGTAAAGATTGCTTGCCCAAGTTATTGCGAGTGCTATTGCGGCGATTGCGATCAACGCACTCACGACGTCGGCGCCCGGGGCGCGGGGCGAATCGAGCCACATCCAGCTCGCGGTCCACAGCGCGGCGAGCGCATGCAGGCAAAGGCGGACGCTGACGGCAACGCCGCGCATATCATCCAGTGCCGAGATCATCACCAACGCAAGCCAGGGCAGAAACCATCCGACGATGCCGCCCGGAAATGGGGGTGGATACCAGAATGCCGCGGGCAGAAAGCCTGCCCAAATCGCATAGCCGCCTGCACGCGGCACCGCTCGAATATGCAGCGAACGATGATTGGGCGCGTCTTGCGGAAGACGCGCCGCGAGGTGCGCGAGTACGGCGACGGTGCCAACGCTCAATGCGAAGGCGATGCCGATCACCGCAAAACCAACGGCATTCATGCACGTGTTCCATTGGCGTGTTTAGCGCACATCGGCAGACAATCAAGGTCCTCGCCTAAGCCGCTTCGGAGCGAAGTAAACAGCGGGAAAAAAGCGCTTCCGGCTATTCGGGCAATAATCAGCGATTGCTTAGCGATTTTAGTATTGTTATTCATGCGGTTGCAGCCCACACTTCGAGCAGGTTCCGGAACGGATTCCGCGATGAATCGCGGACGCCCGCCATGTCCCGATGTTGTTTCGGCACAACAGCGCCCGAACGACCAACATTCGGTCCACGAGTCGGCTTGCCAATGGTTTCCCCGCTTTGGCACAATGGGTCGCAACTTCTCGAGTGTCCTGAGAAGGTTTCGATGGCAGGCGCAAAAAGCTCGATTCCTTGCCAATTTTATCCGTTAGAGGAGAGACTCAATGAACAAGAAGCTCGTCGCCGTCGCCGTCGCGGGCGTGCTTGCAGCCCCGTTGGCTGCGCAAGCACAAACCGCGAACGTCACACTGTACGGCCGGCTGAATGTCGATTACGAATTGGTCAACGGCAGACAGGCCGACGGGTCGAACCCGACCGTCTCACGTCTGAGCTCGAACTCGTCGCGTCTTGGCGTTCGTGGCACGGAATCGTTGGGCGGCGGTTTGAACGCCATTTTCCAGATCGAGCAGAACGTTTCAGGGGATACAGGTAACAGCTCGACGTCAGGCTTCGCGAGCCGCGAAACGTTCGTCGGCCTGCAAGGCGGTTGGGGCACGTTCAAGATGGGCAAGTTCCTGATGCCCTACGACGATCTGCATCCGATCTTCGGTAACGTCCCGACGTACACGACGTCGATCCTGTCGACGGCGGACTTGTGGTCGCAGGGCACGCTGTCGAAGTTCGGCGGCGGTTTCGACGCTCGCCTCGGCAACTCGCTCCGCTACGACTCGCCGGTGTACAGCGGCTTCAACTACAGCGCGCAAGTGTCGCTTCGCGACTCGTCGGGCTTTGCCGACAACATCGGTCCATCCGCCAATGCGGCCAACCCACTTCTCGGCGGCGACAACGGCGACCACGCGTCTGAACTGCGTCATGCGTATGTGTTCGGTATCGCCGGCTACTACAACAACGGTCCGATTCAAGCGGGCATCGGCTACGAGCGCAACGTCAAGGTCCGCAACTATGCGGTCACGGGCGGCACGGTCAACGCGGACGATTACGCCGTCACCGTCACGGGTGCGTACAACTTCGGCGTCATTCGTCCGGCGCTCGTTTACGAACGCCTCGAGTATGAAGTTCCGCAGACGGCCGCCACGACGTCGACAAGTCTCGCAAAGCTGAAGCGCGACTTCTGGGGCATCAGCGCGACCGCACCGATCGGTCCGGGCGCTCTGTACGCATTCTTCGGCGATGCGCTGTCCGGCAAAGGCAGCGCACCGGACGGGTCTCGCGTCGGCGGTCTGACGAAGGGCACCGATACCAAGTCGCAACAGTGGGAAGTCAGCTACACGTATCCGCTGTCGAAGCGCACGCAGGTCTACGCGGGCTACGTCAAGCTGAACAACGATCGCAACGCGGCGTACACGTTCAACATCAACTCGTACACGATCAATACGAGCTGCACGACGTCGCAACCGACTTGCGGCAGCAACGGCAAGCCACAAGGTATCGTACTTGGCATGATCCATCTGTTCTAAGCTTCGAACCACAGCAACGAAATCGCGGGCGCCTTCGGGTGCCCGTTTTTTTGCTCGTCTGTCGAAGGCAGCGGACAGGGCACGTCACTGCGCTCGCATGTCCGCAACCGAAGTTTCCTACGCGTACCCGGCGCGGCCGTGAGCGTCGGGCTGTCCCGCTTTGACGACCTGATTTGCGCCACGCCGAAGCCCCTCGCGCAGCGGCTCATCCCGCTTCGACAGAAACGAACGCGTTATCATGCTCAGATGATCGATTCGCTGATCATCGGCTTCGACCGCGCGTTGCGCACGCTTTCCGGTAACGTACAGCCGACGCGCCTGGCCCCCGGCGAGAATCTGCCCGAGCCGGAGCTCTCGCCGGAGCAGCGACGGCAAGCCGGAGGATTGATGCGCGTCAACCACACCGGCGAAGTGTGCGCACAGGCGCTTTACGCGGCACAAGCGCTCGTCGCGCGCGACCCTGCGATCAAGGAACGCTTTGCGGCCGCAGCGCGCGACGAAGAGGATCACCTCGCGTGGACGCAGCAGCGCCTCGCTGCGCTGGGCGACCGCACATCGCTACTCAATCCGCTCTGGTATGCCGGCGCTTTCGCGATCGGCGTCGCGGCGGGCTTTGCCGGCGATCGGACCAATCTCGGATTCGTCGTCGAGACCGAGCGACAGGTCGAGGAGCATTTGACCGGTCACATCGATCGTCTGCCGGCCGCCGACACCAAGAGCCTCGCCATCGTCGAGCAGATGCGCGACGACGAGGTGCGTCACGGCGCGATGGCGCTCGAAGCGGGGGCGGCGCCGGTTCCTTCTCCGGTCAAGTATCTGATGCGGCGCGCGGCCGACGTCATGCGTGCGATTGCGTACCGCATTTAAGTTAGCTTCTGCATTTCCATTCGCGCAGCGCTTCGATGCGTGCAGCGCGGATCGCCTTGGCAATGCCGCCGTCGCGCGTGCGCACGGTCGCTCTTCCAGCCTTGGATGCCTTGGCAATCGCGCCGGTGTTGACCGACGACACAACGCGGAGCGCCTCGCGCAGCAGGCCGGCAGGCGGATACGCTTGGGAAGCGCGCGGAATCGAACAGGCGATCGCCTCACACGCGGCGAGCAACGTCGCCAGTCGCTCCGGGCGCCGAAGCGCATCGGCCGATTGCAGCAAATCCAATAACGACGCGGGCGCCAGCTGCGCCGCGCGGTCGACTTCCGCCTGCGAACGTTCGACGAGCCGCGCGGCATCGCGACACTCGACCGGCACTTTAAGCCGGGCGGAAAGCGACTCCGCGCGTCCAACGCGTGCGCGCAGATCGGCTCGGCTGCGTGCCGCTGCAAAGTCGTGCACGAGAACCGCGTATCGCGCCGGGAGCGAAAGCGCGTGCGCGGCAGCCCAATCGACGGCGCGTTCGAGATGCGTTCCGGCATCGATTTGCCGGCGCGGCGAAAGTGCAACCCTCACGCCGAACAAGCGATCGATCTCGGGAAGGAGCCGCGCAAGTGCGCCGCACGCCCGCAACACTGCGAGCATTCGCGCAGGATGCGGCTCCGTGAGTCCGCGCGCTACTTCCTGCCAGATCCGTTCGGGTGCGATCGTCTCGAGCTCGCCCGACGCGACGATCTTGCGCATCAGTTGCTTCGTCTCGCGCGCAACTTTGAACCCGAAACGCGCGGCGAAGCGGGCGACGCGCAACACGCGGAGCGGATCTTCGACAAACGCAGGCGATACATGCCGCAGGATTTCCGCACGCAAGTCAGCCTCGCCGCCGTACGGGTCGATCAGCGTGCCGTCTTCATCGCGCGCCATCGCGTTGATCGTGAGGTCGCGCCGCGCGAGATCGTCGGCAAGCGTCACCTCGGGCGAAGCAAAGAATTCGAATCCGCGGTAGCCGCGTCCGTGTTTGCGCTCGGTACGCGCGAGCGCGTATTCCTCGCGGGTCTCCGGATGCAGGAATACGGGGAAGTCGCTGCCGACGGGCTTGAATCCCGACGCCGTCATCATCTCGGGCGTGGCGCCGACGACGACCCAATCACGGTCACCGTGCTCGCGTCCCAGAAGCTCATCGCGCACCGAGCCGCCTACGCGGTAGACGCGAAACGGTTGCCGCTCGGCGCGAGGCATCGATCGTCGACGCTGCTGGGCCGAACTTACTGACCGCTCCGCGCGCGCATCCGATCGTATTTGCTATGCATGGCGCTGGGCGAAAGATACAGCGGCGCAATGGCCTCGAGCTCGACCGGAATGTAATCGAACGGCGACGGCAGCGCGCCATTGCATACGGCGTCCTTTTGCATCGATGCAAGGTTGTCGCGCGTCATCAAGGGCCCGGGAAGGAGCTCGAGGACGCGCGCCGACAATTGCGATAAGGCCGGTCCCAACGGAATGACGGGGCGCCGGAGGCCGGTGACCGCTCCCACGTATTCGACCAGGTTCTGCAACGTGTAGACCTTGGGGCCACAGAGATTGAAGCGTTTTCCAATCGTTTCGTCGTCGGCAAGCGCCTGCACGAAGCAGCGGACGACGTCAGCCACGTGAACCGGTTGGAAACGTGCATTGGGTGCTGCCAGCGCGATCACGGGTAGATGGCGCATCAGCTTGGCGAACATGTTGAGAAACGAATCCTCGCGCCCGAAGATGATCGACGGACGGAAGATCGTCCACGCGAGAGAGGACGCCATCACGATTTCCTCGGCCTCCCCCTTGCTCTTGAGATAGCGGCTGGGACCCGAACGGTCAGCATTGAGCGCACTCATGTGCAGCAGGCGTCTCACGTTCGCGGTCCGGCACGCGGCGACGACGTTGCGCGCGAGCTCCACATGCACTCGCTCGAACGTGATCCGCGGCGCGCGCTCGTTCAAGATGCCGATCAGGTTGATGACGGCATCGACACCGCGGAACAGGTTGGCCATTGCGGCGCCATCGTGCGGATCGCCTTGAATGACTTCAACCGTCGGCAGCAACAACAGATGACGGGCTCGTGCACGACTCCGCGCGACGACGAAGACGCGCCACGCCGCGGCGGAAAGCGCGGCCGTCAGATGGCTGCCGACGAACCCGCTGCCGCCCAACACGACAACGCGGGGGAGGCCGGGCATTACTCGGCCTGGGTAACGACCGCGGCCGCGCTGCGCGGCATGATCGTGCCAAGCCGCGTCGATAGCGAAACGTACGGCCGGTTGAGCGCGTTCGCGTACAGCATCGTATTCGCGAGCACTTTTTTCACGTAGTCGCGGGTCTCGTTGAACGGAATCGTTTCAACCCAGATCGCGCCTTCGAGCGGGGCGAGCGACGGACGCCACGCCTGAGCACGGCTGGGTCCCGCATTATAGGCGGCGGCAGCCAGCGCCGGCATGCGGTCGAGACGCTCATGCCAGTACTTGAAGTAGTACGCGCCGAACTGCGTATTGAGATCGACCTGTGCTATTCGGGCGGAGTTGTAATCGATGTGCGCCAGCTGTTTGGCGACCCAGCGTGCGGTGCCCGGCATCAGCTGCATGAGGCCGACTGCGCCCGCCGACGAGACGATGTCGGGTGCAAAGCGCGATTCCTGACGGGCGATGGCATACAGCAACTCTTCGTCGATGTTCTGATCGCGCGCGGCTGCGCCGAACTCCAACCGCCACGGCGTCATGTAGCGCATCGCGTAGTCATGTCGCGCCAAGGTTCGCTCGGCGGTGTTGATCGCGCGATCATAGAGGCCGACGCGGCGTGCGTAGTCGGCGGCCAGCAGCAATCCTTCGTCGTCCTGCCCCGTGACGGCGGCGATCCATTCGCGGCGAGATTCGGGCCGCATGTCCAGCGCGGCAAGTTTGACCGCGCGCCGGACCTCCGCCTTCGCGGCGAAGGCGGCGAGTGCATCGTCGGTCGCTTTCGATGGCTCGCTCTTCAATGCCGCAAACTGCTCGGCGCCGCGTCCCAACGCTTCCGCAGCAAGCAGGCCGTAAAAATTCACCCCGGATGCTACCGTCGCGTAGAGCGCGTCGGCCTCTTCTTTTGCGCCGAGCTCCGCGAGCGCGCGCGCCTTCCAAAACCGCCATCCCGGATCCTGTTGTTCAGAATCTGGCAATACGTCGATCGCCGCCCGCACGTCCCGCCAGGCGAGCCCACGCAACGCCGCGCGTACGCGCCACGATTGCTGCTCCGGCGAAAGCGGCGCGTTCCCCACTTCATGGAACCACTCGTTCGCGCGCGGGCGGAGCTGACGGGCCGCATGATAGGCGACGCGCGCGTTGCCGTATTCCCGCAGCGCTTTGGGTACGCGGTCGCGCCATTTGCTCCACGACGCGTGCGCCGCGTCGGCGTCCTTGCGCGCGACACGCTCGAGCGCGTAGAGCGCGAGGTCCTGGCCGGCAGCGGTCTTCCATCCAAAAGCGCCCTTGGCAAATGCCCGCGCCGGATCGCGCTCGATCGCCGTGAGCTCGGCAAGTGAGATGCGCTCGCGCGCCGACGGATCAGTGACGAGTGCCTGAGCAAGACGCACATTGCCGGCCTCGGTGGCCAAGCGAAAGCGTGCGCGCCGATCGGCGCTCGAAAGCTCGCCCTTCGCGAGAAGCGCAGCGAAGAGCGGCTCGCATGCGTCCGGTGTCGACTGTCCGGTGAACCAGAGCGGCTTCACCGCAGAGAGTGCGGCGTCACCATCGCGTTGTTGGCGAAACTGGATGCCATAGCAGGTAAGTTCGATGTCTTCGCCGGTCGCGGGCGGATAGTCGAGCGCAAAGCGCGTCCAATCACCGCGTTTCGCGGCCGTTTTGAGCCAGTCGACGGTGAGCCTGTCCGCCAGCGGCGTACTCGGATACTGCATCAGGAATCCGCGAACGGTGTCGTACTCAACGTCGTCGATACCCAGCTTGATTTGCCAGTACGTGACGTAGGACGCCAGCAAATGACTCTTGAGGCCCGTCGCGAGCATGTCCAGCTTGGCGCGATCACCGCGTTCAAAGGCGTCTT
This sequence comes from Betaproteobacteria bacterium, assembly GCA_005881895.1. GTDB lineage: Bacteria > Pseudomonadota > Gammaproteobacteria > Burkholderiales > Casimicrobiaceae > VBCG01. Next base: position 82,870 of record VBCG01000055.1, on the reverse strand, counting down.
TCGCCGCGAGGAAATCAGCGTCGCTCTGTGCCGATGCCGGTCCCGTAACGAGACACAACAAAGCGACGAGCACGGTCCACGCCGCCGAGTGTCGGATCGCGCGCACAAAGGTGGAGGAAGGTCTGTTGCAGATCACGATCGCCGTGGTTCCATCGAAAGATCAACAAGAGCAACGCAACGCGGCCATGCGGATATCGGATGACATGATGCCTGACATTGCGGGTCGGATTCGAGAGGGCCGATGCTAGAATCGTTCCACAAACAACGAAGCCGCTCGGGGGAGACCAATGGCGCAACGCAAGGCGGCACCGCTCGTGGGGCTCGTGATGGGCAGCGACAGCGACTGGGAAATCATGCGCCACGCCGCCACGCAGCTTGAAGCGTTTGCCATTCCCTATGAGGCGCGCGTCGTATCCGCGCATCGAATGCCCGATGACCTGTTCGAATACGCTGAAGACGCGGCGCCGCGCGGTATTCGCGTGTTGATTGCCGGCGCGAGCGGCGCGGCGCATCTGCCGGGAATGCTTGCCGCGAAGACGCTGGTTCCAGTGCTCGGCGTGCCAGTCCCATCCAAATACTTGCGCGGCGAAGATTCACTCTACTCGATCGTCCAGATGCCGAAGGGCATCCCGGTCGCGACGTTTGCGATCGGCGAAGCCGGCGCCGCGAACGCCGGACTGTTCGCCGCCGCAATGATCGCCGCCAACGATCCCATCGTAGCCAAGAAGCTCGCGGCATTTCGCGCGAAGCAAACCGACGCCGCGCGCGCGATGCGCTTGCCGCCGACGACGTGACGCGGATCTCGCGCGATCAACGAACCTCAATTGCGCCGGGTGAATGGCTCGGTTTGCTCGGCGGCGGCCAACTGGGCCGGATGTTTTGCATGGCGGCGCAGAGTCTGGGGTACAAGGTTGTCGTGCTCGATCCGGGCAGCGATTCGCCGGCGGGCAGCGTCGCCGATCGTCATATCCGCGCCGATTACCTCGATCCGGCCGCCCTGACGAAGCTCGCTCGGTTGTGCCGCGCCGCGACGACCGAGTTCGAGAATGTTCCGGCGCCCGCACTTGAAGTGCTCGCGCGCAACGCACGGGTGGCGCCGGCCGCGGCGAGTGTCGCCATTGCGCAGGACCGAATCAGCGAAAAGACGTTTTTGTCGGGACACGGCTTCGGCGTCACGCCCTTCGCCGTCTTGCGCAGCGTCGACGATGCGCGCAACGTCCCTGGGCGCCTGCTGCCCGGCATCGTCAAGAGCGCGCGCCTCGGCTACGACGGCAAGGGGCAAATTCGCGTCGCAACGCCTGACGAAGTTGCCGACGCGTTCGTCGCGATGCGCGGAACGCCCTGCGTGCTCGAGCAGTTCGTTTCGCCGGCCTGCGAAGTATCGGTGATCGTCGCGCGCAATGAACGCAAGGAAGCGACGACCTGGCCCGTCGCCGAAAACCATCATCGCAACGGCATTCTCGATGTGACCGTCGTGCCGGCGCGCGTGTCCGCGTCGCTAGCCGAGGGCGCGCGTGAGCTCGCCTCCAACGTCGCTGCCGCACTCGATTACCGCGGCGTACTGTGCGTCGAGATGTTCGTCACGACGTCGGGTGAGCTGCTCGTGAACGAAATCGCGCCGCGTCCGCATAACAGCGGTCACTATACGATTGACGCGTGCGTGACGTCGCAATTCGAGCAGCAGGCGCGCGTGCTCGCCGATCTGCCGCTCGGCGACCCGCACCAGCATACGCCGGCCGTGATGGTGAATCTGTTGGGCGACATCTGGTTCGATGGCGCTGAAGGAAGCACACCGCGTGAGCCGGAGTGGCGGACGGTGCTCGCGCATCCGCGCGCCAAGCTGCATCTGTACGGCAAGACGAAGCCCCGCCGCGCGCGGAAGATGGGGCACGTGACCTGTCTCGGCGCGACGCTTGGTGAGGCGCTCGGCACCGCTCGCGCCGTCAAGGAAGCGCTATCGATACCAGGAGCCGACGCGCTCTGATAGGGTCAGACTCCCTTTCCAAAGCCTTACCCTATTTAGACTGTTGGAAGGGAGTCTGACCCTATTGACTAGTGGGCGGTCCCGATGACGCGCGTTTTGGTCTTCTTCGCCGGCTCCGGCGCGACTTCCTTGCGTACCGCGCCTGCCGGTAGCGTTGCCACACGATCGTATTCGGCATCGGGGTAGCGGCATCCCGCCGCGACGAAATCACGCGCCATATCCGTCGCGTCAACGCCCCAGAAGAGCTCATTGCCGACCGCGAGTGTCGGAACGCCGAAAACGCCGCGTGCAATCGCATCGTCGGTGTTTCGCCGCAGCTTTGCTTTCACCTCCGGATCGGCGATTCGTGCATCGGCGTCGGCAATGCCGAGCCCGTGCGTGAGCTCCGCCCATTCGATCGGCAGGTCGGGCAGCCGACCATCGCGCCAGACAAAGCGAAAAATCCGCTGGACGGCCTCCGGCGCGCAGTCGCAGGCGACCGCCAGACGCAATAACGGCAGCGGATTGAACGGATGCTCGGGTGGAAACTTGATCGGAATCGCCCATTGCTTCGCCTGCCAGAGGACAAAACGATAGGTAAACGCGCGCTTTGTCGGGATTTCCGCCGGTCCCTTGTGCGCGTGTGCGGCAAGAATTCCGGCAAACAGCACCGGACGAAACCGGATCGAGACGCGCGGCGCCAGCGTATGCAGGCGTTCGCTCTGCAGATACGAGAACGGCGAGATGAAATCGAAATACCAGTCAGCCGTTGGCATCGGCGTCAGCCCCGGTTGCAACGCGCGCGGCGCGCTCCGCAAGGCGCGTCCACACATCGCGTCGTTCGCGATCGGTGAGCACGCTCCATGCGGCGATTTCGTCGAGTGTTCGCAGGCAGCCGACGCACAAACGGGTCGCCTCGTCGATCCGGCACACGTTGATGCACGGCGATGGCACCCGCGCGTCGACGGTCTCGGCGCTCATGGCAACGGATCGCGCGCATTCAACGCCCGCGCGACACGTGAGGCCGGTGGCCGCGCGAAAAAGTCGGAGATGAATTGACCGGCGCGCCGCAGCTTCGTCATGTCGACGCCCGTTTCGACCTCCAGGCCCTGCAGCAAATAAACGACGTCCTCGCTCGCCACATTGCCCGTCGCGCCTTTTGCATAGGGGCAGCCGCCCAGTCCGGCAACCGAGCAGTCGAATGTCGTAACGCCGAGCTCGAGCGCCGCATACAGATTGGTAAGCGCCTGACCGTACGTGTCGTGAAAATGTCCGGCCAGCGATTCGAGCGGCACGCGTTCGCCGACGGTACGGATCAACTCTTGCGTCTTCCCCGCAGTTCCGGTGCCGATCGTGTCGCCGAGCGATACTTCGTAAGCGCCCAGTCGATGCAGCGCGTCCGCGACCTCGCCGACTTTGCCGGGATCGACATTGCCTTCGTACGGACAGCCGAGCACGCACGAAATATAGCCGCGCACACGGACGTCATGGGCGCGCGCCGCTTCGAACACGGGTTTCGCACGCTCGAGACTTTCGGCAATCGAGCAGTTGATGTTCTTGCGCGAAAATGTTTCCGATGCGGCGACGAACACGGCGACCTCGTCCGCTTTCGCCGCGAGAGCGGCTTCGAAGCCCTTCATGTTCGGCGTCAATACCGGATAGCGGACGCCCGGTTTGCGGCGTATGCGCGCCATCACGTCGGCGGCATCCGCCATTTGCGGCACCCACTTCGGTGAAACGAACGCGGTCGCCTCGACGGCAGGAAAGCCTGCGTCGGACAACAGATCGATCAGCGTGACCTTGACGTCGGTGGGCACGATAGCCTGCTCGTTTTGCAGACCGTCGCGGGGCCCGACGTCGACCAACCGCACGTGTTCAGGGAGCTTCATCAATAGCCTCGCTCGCGGTCGACAACACCCGTGACAGGCAGGCCGCGCTCCAATCGTTTGATCTTGGCCGCGATTTGCTCGACGGCTTCTTGCGGCAGCGTCGTGCCTGCGATATGCGGCGTAATGAGGATCTCGGGGCGACCCCAGAACGGATGATCCTCCGGTAACGGCTCGTCGTGGAAAACATCGAGCGTTGCGCCGGAAAGTTTGCCTTCGTCGATCAGCGCGAGCAAGTCGGCTTCGACGAGATGCGCGCCGCGGCCGATGTTGATCACGTGGGCGGCATCGGCCAGTCGCGACAACGTCGCGCGATTGAGAATGCCGGTGTTTTCCGGAGTGAGAGCAACGACTGCGACCAATACGTCGAGACCGTCAAGGAATCCATGGAATTCGCCTTCGCCCGCGAGACAACGCACGCCGGCGATCGCCCTGCGCTGGCGGGCGAACCCCCGCACGGCGAAGCCGAAGCTCGCGAGCGAGCGCGCAATCTCGCTCCCGATGACGCCGATTCCCAGCACGCCGACGTGGATATCGCGTGGCGCGCGCGGCGGCATCTGCTGCCAGCGGCGATCGCGCTGCTGGCGCGCATAGACGTCCAAGCGTTGCGCGAAACGCAGCGTCGCGGCAAGAACGTAACGGACCATCTGCGACGCCATCCCGGCATCTTCGAGACGGATCACCGGAACGTCGCGCGGCAGATTGGGCAGCGACAGCACGTGACCGACGCCGGCAGAGAAAGCAAAAATCGCCTTCATCCGGCGCTCGCGATCAAACAGCGTCGCGTTGCGATAGCCCGTGACGACGTAGTCGGCGTCGACCGGATTCGAGCTGTCGCGCGCGGTGCCATCAACCAGCGCGACGTGCGCTTCGGGAAGCGCTTCCTGGAACATCGCGGCAATATGCGCCGCCTCGTCGATCGGTGTGCTGATGTGGATGCGCATCACGAAGACGATTCGTCCAGATCGACAAGATCGGCGCCTTCCGGAACGCGATCGCCGACACCGTAGTTCACCGCCGTCACGACGCCCGCGATCGGCGCCGCGATCGTATGTTCCATTTTCATCGCTTCGAGCACGATCAATGCTTTGCCCTTTTCGACTTTCTCACCCGGCCTCACCAGCACCGACACGATCGTTCCCGACATCGGCGCCATCAGGTGACCGCCCGATTCCTCCTCCTCGCCCGCATGCGCGAGTGGATCGACCAGCGTCAGTCGCCGTCGCGCACCGTTTGCGAACACCCAGCGCTCGTCGCCTACACGAACGACGGCGGCGGAAAAGGTTGCGCCTTCTGCTTCGATGATCAGCCGTCCGTCCCGGTGCGTGACCGAAGCCTCGATTTCATCGCCATCAATCGCAACGCGAAGGCGACCGGCGTCCCGCGCTCTGATCTTGATGGCATGCCGCGCTTCACCGTCGGCAAACATCAGTTCGATTGCGTAGGTCGCGCTCCCGTTCCACCATGCATCGGTCGAATACCACGGCGAATGGGGATCACCCGACAGCGCGGCGCGCGCCGCGGCTGCCTGCGCGAGATCGGCGTATTCGGCGAGTGCGGCAACGAGCAGCGCGCGCACCGGTGTCGGCGCGGCTAATGGAAACAATGCCGCCCGGTGCTTGTCGATGAGACCGGTATCGAGCTGCGCCGACGCGAACGCCTCGTGCTGGACCAGGCGCTCCAGGAACGCGATATTCGTCGCGACGCCGACGACTTCGCATTCGCCGAGCGCCGTCAGCATTTCTTGAGCGGCGCGCGCGCGATCTTCGCCCCACACGATCAGCTTCGCGAGCATCGGATCGTAAAACGGGCTGATCGCGTCGCCGGCACGCACGCCGGTGTCGACGCGGGTGCGCCGCGATGCCGCCGGCATCTGCCAATGGACGAGGCGGCCGATCGACGGCAGGAAGCCGCGGTCCGGGTCTTCGGCGTAGATGCGGACCTCGATCGCATGGCCGTTGATCGCAAGCTCTTTCTGCGTCTTCGGCAGCGGCTCGCCAGCAGCAATCCGCAGTTGCCATTCGACCAGATCGATGCCGGTGATCATCTCGGTCACCGGATGCTCGACCTGCAGGCGCGTGTTCATCTCCATGAAATGAAACGTGCCGTCCTGTTCGGCGATGAACTCCACCGTACCGGCGCCGACATAGCGAATCGATTGCGCCGCGATGACTGCTGCCTCGCCCATGGCCTTGCGGCGCTCGCGCGTCATTCCGGGCGCTGGCGCCTCTTCCACGATCTTCTGATGGCGGCGCTGTACCGAACAGTCCCGCTCGAACAGGTAGACTGCGTTGCCGTGCGTGTCGGCGAACACTTGAATCTCGATGTGCCGCGGCGAAGCGAGATATTTCTCAACCAGCACGCGGTCGTCGCCGAATGAAGCCTTGGCTTCGCGTTGCGCGGACGCGAGTGCGGCCGGAAATTCATTGGCGTCGTTGGCAACCTTCATCCCCTTGCCCCCGCCGCCGGCGATCGCTTTGATCAATACGGGATAGCCGATGGCGTCCGCTTCGCGCGCGAGGACCGCCGGCGTTTGATCGTCGCCGTGATAGCCGGGTACCAGTGGCACACCGGCCCTCGCCATGATGGTTTTTGCCGCCGACTTGGATCCCATTGCCGCGATAGCCGCAGGCGGCGGCCCGATGAACACCACGCCGGCTTTCGCGCACGCCGCGGCGAACGACTCGTTCTCTGACAGAAACCCGTAGCCCGGGTGGATCGCCTGGGCGCTCGTCTCGCGCGCGATTCGAATGATCGCGCCCGCGTTCAAATAACTGTCGCGCGGTGCGGGCGGACCGAGCCGATACGCTTCATCGCAAAGCTCGACATGTAAAGCGCGTGCGTCGGCATCGCTATAGACGGCGACCGTTCTTACGCCGAGGCGGCGGGCAGTGCGCGCGACACGGCACGCAATTTCACCGCGGTTGGCGATGAGGATCTTCGAAAACATTTCGAGGTCTAGCGTGCAGGCCGGGTCGAGTGGCGTTGACGTTCAGCGGTGTTCCTCGTGCGGAGCGTGCCCGAACCAGCCTCCTACGTGAGCGACGATGCGTCGGATCATTCGCCACACACGCGGGATCAGCCAGATCATCACGACCGTAAGCACTGCAACGACGATCAACGCCGCGACCGGATGCGAGAATGCGAGCCATAGAACCGTTCCGACGGCGAGCTCTTCTCCGAACGAGGCGGCCCAATTGGAGAACGGCTCCGGCGACGTATTGATGACCGCGCGGCCGCCTGCTTTTACAAAATGGCTGCCGGCCGCAAGCGTGCCGCCCAATATCGCGGCGGCAATCATCGTCGCCGACGACGAATCGCCGAACACGCTCGCAGCAAGCGCAGCGCCAGCCGGAATGCGCACCAACGTGTGCACGAGATCCCACAGCGAATCTACACCGGGTATCTTGTCGGCGAAGAATTCGACGAAGCACATGAAGCCGGACGCGGCAAGCACATAGGGATGCGCAAGGACCTGCAACCCTCCCGGCAAATCGACCCAACCCAAGTGGCCGAGACCGCCGACGATGAACAGCACCGCATACAAGCGCAAGCCGCTCGCCCAGCCGATCGACGCAGCGAGCGCGACCAGCTGCCAAGTGTCGAATGATTTGAGCGCATCCATCAATGTACCCCCACGCTTGCGGCTGTCGCCGCTACGCTATGCCCTCTGCCCCCAGAAGGGGAGTAATTCTCGCCTTGGGACGGCCCGGCGGCGCTCATCAGGAGCCCTCCGTCGGTTCGGGCGGCGCCCATGGCGCGCCGCGCTTTCCCAGAAATGCGGCGACGCCGTCACGTCCCTCTTGCGACGCACGGACAGCTGCGATGTGTTCGGCAGTGCCCGCGATCACCTTCGCATCGATTGGCCGGTGCGCAACGCCGCGGATCAGTGCCTTGCATTCCATTTGCGCGCGCGGGCCGGCCAACAAGAGCGCGCCCAGCAATTCATTGACTCGCGCGTCGAGCTCGATAGCGGGAACGATATCGTGGACGAGGCCGATGCGAAATGCCTCCGCCGCAGTAAAGCGCTCGGCCGTGATGAAATACCGCCGCGCTTGACGGGCGCCGATCGCTTCGATCACATATGGAGCGATCGTCGCCGGAATGAGCCCGAGCTTTCCTTCGGAGAACGCGAACGACGCTTCCTGCGCCGCGATCGCGATATCGCAGCACGCGACGAGACCGACGCCACCGCCCATGGCAGTGCCATGCACGCGTGCGATCGTGGGCTTGGACAAGCCATACAACGTGCGCAGCATTTGCGCGAGCGCCTTTGCGTCGGCCAAATTCTCCGCGTGGCTATGGCCCGCCATCTTCTTCATCCAATGAAGATCCGCGCCGGCGCAAAAGCTCTTGCCCGCGCCCGCGAGAACAACGGCTCGTACTCCTTCGTCGCCATCGAGCGCGCTGAGCGTGTCGGTCAACTCGGCAATCAGCGTGTCGTTGAACGCATTGTGGAGATCAGGCCGATTCAATACAATGATCGCGATCGCGTTGCGCAACGTGACCTCGAGCAGCGATGCCCGAGGGGAACGGCTTGCCTTCGCGGGTTTCGCTGTGCCGACTTTTTTGGCGCGCATCACCATCACATTCGAAATACGCCGAACGTCGTCTTGTCGCTCGGCCGGTTGAGGGAAGCAGAAATTGCGAGCCCGAGCGTTCGGCGGGTATCGGCGGGATCGATGACGCCATCGTCCCATAGCCGAGCGCTCGCATAGTACGGATGGCCTTCCTTGTCGTACTGCGCGCGGATCGGCGCCTTGAACGCCTCTTCGTCGGCGGCGCTCCACGCGGCGCCTTTGCCTTCGATTGAATCGCGCCGGATCGTCGCGAGAACGGTTGCCGCCTGCTCGCCGCCCATCACCGATATGCGTGCATTGGGCCACATCCACAAAAAGCGTGGGTTGAACGCGCGTCCGCACATGCCGTAGTTTCCGGCGCCGTAGCTGCCGCCGATGATGACGGTGAATTTCGGCACCTGCGAACACGAGACGGCCGTGACCATCTTCGCGCCGTCCTTCGCGATACCGCCTGCTTCATATTTGCGCCCTACCATGAACCCCGTGATGTTCTGCAGGAACACGAGCGGAATGCCGCGTTGACTGCACAGTTCGATAAAGTGCGCGCCTTTTTGAGCAGACTCCGAATAGAGGACGCCATTGTTGGCGACGATGCCGACCGGATAACCCCAGATGCGCGCAAAACCGGTCACCAGCGTCGTTCCATAGCGCGTTTTGAATTCATCGAGCTCGCTTGCATCGACGATGCGGGCGATCACCTCGCGCACGTCGTAAGGCTTGCGAATGTCGGCGTTGATGACGCCATAAAGCTCATCGGCGGGATAGCGCGGCCCTGCCGGCGGCGCAAGATCCAGCTCGACGCGCTTGGGTCGATTCAAGTTTTCTATGATGCGCCGCGCGATGGCGAGTGCATGATAGTCATCCTGCGCGAAATGGTCTGCGACGCCGGAGATGCGCGTATGAACGTCGGCGCCGCCCAATTCCTCCGCTGAAACGATTTCGCCGGTCGCCGCCTTGACGAGCGGCGGACCGCCGAGAAATATCGTGCCCTGTCCACGCACGATGATCGCCTCATCGGACATCGCGGGAACGTACGCGCCGCCGGCGGTACACGAGCCCATCACGACGGCGATTTGCGCAATCCCTTCGGCCGACATCGTCGCCTGGTTGTAGAAGATCCGGCCGAAGTGATCGCGATCGGGAAATACATCGTCCTGATTCGGCAAATTGGCGCCGCCCGAATCGACGAGATAGATGCACGGCAGCGCGTTTTGACGAGCGATCTCCTGCGCGCGCAAATGCTTCTTCACCGTCAGCGGGTAATACGTGCCGCCCTTGACCGTCGCATCGTTGCACACGATCACACATTCGCGGCCGCTGACTCTGCCGATGCCGGTGATGATTCCGGCGGCCGCGATATTGTCGTCGTACATGCCGTACGCGGCGAGCTGCGACAACTCGAGAAACGGGCTGCCCGGATCGATCAGTCGGCGTACGCGCTCCCGCGGCAACAGCTTCCCACGCGAAGCGTGCCGCGCCCGCGCAGTGTCACCGCCGCCTTCCTCGATCGCCGCAACCTTGTCGCGCAAATCGGCGACGAGCGCCGCCATCGCCGCGCGGTTTTGCGCAAACGTCGGATCACGCGTGGAGAGCTTCGTTTCAAAGACCACGGAGGTGCTATTTCTCGAGCGTTGCGAGACGCGCGGCCAGCAGCACGAACAGTCCGCCGACCGCGCCGGTGAGCCAACGCGACCACCGCGCGCTGTCACGCAGTCCATGTCCGGCACGGCTCGCGACCCACGCGACCGGCAAATTGACGAACAGGCTGTTGAAATTGAACAGAGACCCCAGCAGCACGAACGAGAGCGCTTTGGCCGGCGCATCGGCATCGATGAACTGGGGCAGGAACGCCAGGAAAAAGAGTGCCACCTTCGGATTGAACACGTTGATGACGAAGGCCTCGCGGAAAATTTTCGACGGCGCGGCTGGCGAAAGCATGCGGTGTGAGTTGCTCGCCTGATGGGCTTTCGTGCTTCTGGCGATCAGGCGAATACCCGCATAGAGCAAATAGGCAGCGCCGCACCATTTGACGATCTCGAATGCCGCGGCAGATGTCGCGAGCAACGCGGAAAGACCAGCCGCCGCAGCGACAGTGTGCACGACGCAACCTGCCGTGATGCCGAACGTTGCAGCGGCGCCATCGCGAAATCCCCCGACAACCGAGCGTGCGGTGATGTACGCCATATCCGGTCCAGGCGTGAGGTTCAGCAGGAAGCCCGCTACTACGAACAGGGCAAGGTCGTGCACGCCGTTCATCGTTTGGCAGCCGGCAGCGGGTGACCGGGCATCAGATCGTACGGATGCGCCCATCCCGGGAGCGCGCGAATCCGCGCGAGCCAATCGCGCACGTGCGGGTAATCGTTCCAATCGACGCCGATTTCATCGTCGAAGAACAGGTAACCGCAGAGCGACAGGTCGGCAATCGTCGGGCGGTTGGCAACGACGAACGCACGTCCTTCAAGCTGCGCGTTCAAGACACGCCAGGCGACTTCGGCGCGCTTTCTGAATTCTTCAAGGAGAGTTGCGTTGGGATCCGTCACGAACGTCCGCAAGAAACGATACGTCGCCGTGTAACTGGTCAGCTTGTGATTGTCATAGAGAAGCCAGCCGAGAATTTCGCGCCGCTCGTCGCCGTCCGAAGCGCCGAACTTTCCCGTCTTCTCGGCCAAATAGTCGAGCATGACGCCCGACTGCGCGAGCCGGCGCGAGCCATGCTCGAGCACGGGCACCTCGCCCATGACATTGATCGCGCGATACGCCGGCGTGCGCGTTTCGCCGTTGAAGTAGTCGACGAAGCGCGGCGTCCAGTTCGTACCCGTCACCGCAAGCATCAGCGCCGCCTTGTAAGCGTTACCGCTTTGCGCGAAGCAATAAAGCGTGTATTCGGGTGCCATCGGGGCGCTTCCTCCTGTTACGCAAGCTCCGGTGGCCGCGGCAGAGGCGACCACAACTCGACCAGATGTCCGGCGGGATCCTTGAGATGCGCAACACGCTGGAACCATTCACTCCTGTCATGCGGCGCGGTCAGCAGCGCATTGCCGGCGAGCTTCACGCGCGCCGCCGCGGCATCGACGTTTTCGACCCGCAAGCACATGACGCAGTCGTCGCCGATATGTGTAGCGACCGGCGCGCCGATCACTTCCGCCATCAGATCGGCGCGATAGAACGCGAGGCGGCCGCCGGGCGTCTCGAACTCTGCGTACACGCCGGGCACGTCGACGGCCAGTTTTAGGCGCAGCACATCGCGATAGAAATGCAGCACCGGCGTGAAATCGGAAACGAGATAGCGAAGGTGCGAAAGCGCGGTCGTCATCGCGTCAGAATCCCCCGACGGCGAGCCAACGATCGATCTGCTCGAAGCGATCGAGTCCCCAGAACGGTTCGCCGTCAACGAAGACGAACGGCGAACCGAAGACGCCGCGTGCGATCGCCCCGTCGACTTCGCGCCTCAACGCTTCCTTGATCGCGAGATCGTCAACGCTCGCGCGCGCGCCTTCACGATCAGCGCCCGCAGCGGCGGCAATGTCCGCGGCGATGTCGCCGTTGGAAATGTCGCGATTATCGAAAAAATACCCGCGGTAAAGCGCCTTCGCGACGCGAACGCCTAATTCGGCATCCTTCGCTTTGGCCCACAGCATGATTCGCGCTGCGGCATGCGTGGGAATCGGGAATGGCGTTGGCATGCGGAAATCATCAATGCCGTGATAGCGCGAGCTGCGCAGGAAATCGCGCTTCGAGTAGTCGCCTTTTAGCGGAACCATCGTCAACGGCGCCGCTCCGGTTTGCTTGAACACGACGCCAAGCAGCATGGGGCCGCCAGTCGACGCTACGGCCATGTCTTGCGGCCAGCGCGTCGATCTTGTGCGAAGCCAGATAGCCATAGGGCGACGAAAAATCAAAATAGAACTCGATCGGCGCTTTCATGAGCTGTTCCTGGCGAAATCATTTTATCGTCGCGACTTTAGGCTCTTTCGTCATGATGCAGCGGTTTCATGTCGCCGCCTAGGTCGCCCAAGACCCGATGCTATTGGGCAAGCGCCCGTCCGATCACGAGCCGCTGGATCTCGCTCGTGCCCTCGTAGATTTGGCAGACGCGGACGTCGCGATAAATGCGTTCGACGGGGAAATCAGTCACATACCCGTAACCACCGTGGATTTGCAGCGCCGCCGAACACACACGCTCCGCCATCTCGGACGCGAACAGCTTCGCCATCGATGCTTCCTTGAGGCAGGGCTCGTCCGCGTCGCGTAATGCTGCCGCATGCCAAATCAGTTGGCGCGCCGCTTCTATCTCAACCGCCATGTCAGCCAGCTTGAAGCTGATCGCCTGATGCTCGACGATCGTCTTGCCGAACGACTGGCGGTCACGCGCATACGCGAGCGCGGCGTCGAACGCGGCGCGGGCCATCCCGACCGCTTGCGCCGCAATGCCGATCCGCCCCGCTTCCAGATTCGCGAGCGCAATGCGATAACCGTCGCCTTCGCGCCCAAGCAAGTTGGCCGCGGCTACCTCGCAATTGTCGAACACGATTTGCGCGGTGTCGGACGCGCGCTGCCCGAGCTTCTCTTCGACGCGTGCAACGATGTAACCCGGCGTCTTCGTATCGACGATGAAAGCGGAGATTCCCTTTTTTCCAGCCGACTTGTCCGTCACCGCGAAGACGATCGCGACGTCCGCATTCTTGCCTGACGTGATGAATTGCTTTATCCCTTTCAACACGTAGCGGTCATCTCGTTTGTCGGCGCGTGTGGCGATCATCGCGGCGTCCGAGCCTGCTTGTGGCTCCGTCAGACAAAAGCAGCCGAGCCAGTCGCCGCGTGCGAGCGGGCGCAGATACCTCTCTTTTTGCGCGTCACTGCCAAATGCGTCGATCGGACCGCACACAACGGAGTTCTGTACGCTGACGATGGTCGACGTCGAACCGTCTCCGGCAGCAATTTCCTCGAGTGCAACGGCCAGAGACAAATAATCCATGCCGGCGCCGTCCCAGCGCTCCGGAACGACGATGCCGAGCGCGCCGAGCCCGCCGAGCGCCTTCAACGCTTCGCGTGGAAATGCATGCTCGCGGTCCCACTGCGCCGCATGGGGCGCGAGCTCGTCGCGCGCAAAGGTTCGCAACGTGTCGCGCAAGAGCTGTTGTTCTTCGTTGAGCAGCATCGAATCAGGTCAGGGCTTCTGTTCCCATGCAAGACGCAAGGCAAGACCCCCGAACACGCCGGCAAGCGCTCGCTTCGACCAGCGTCCCCAGCCAGGTCGCGCGGTGAAGAAACGCCGCATGTGTGCGGCCGCGAGCACGAACAGCGAATCGCCGGCGATCGCGAGCGCAAGCTGAGTTGCCGCCAGAACGAGGCTTTGCGCCAGCACGCTGCCGTGCGCGGGTGACACGAATTGCGGAAATAATGCGAGCTCGAACAACGCGACCTTCGGATTCAGCAGCGACGTCAGCAGACCCTGGCGAAACAATTGCCCGGCCTGAATCTGAGTTGGCGCCATCGATGGCGTTTTGTCGCCTTGCGACCGCCATGTCGTCCACGCCAGCCAGGCGAGATAGATTGCGCCCGCCCATCGGACGATATCGTACGCAACGGGGACGGTCGCAAGCAGCGCCGACAATCCCAATGCCGCCGCGAGCGCGTGCGCGGCGACTCCCGTCGACGTCCCTGCAAGCGATACGAAGCCCGCGGCGCGCCCTTGCGCGAGCGTTCTCGAAACGAGATACAGAACGTTCGGCCCCGGCGTCGCGACCAGCGCGATGCACGCAAGACAGAACAGCAGCCAGGTATCGAGGGGCAGCACGTGGGCGTCTACGGCAATTCGATCGCCATCGCCGTCGCTTCCCCGCCGCCGATGCACAGCGCAGCAACGCCGCGTTTCTTTCCTTGCTTGCGCAGCGCCCCGATCAGCGTGACGACGATCCGTGCGCCGGACGCGCCGATCGGATGACCGATTGCGCAAGCGCCGCCGTGGACGTTGACGCGCTCGTGCGGAATCCCGTGCTCCTTCATCGCCGCCATCGTCACGACGGCGAACGCCTCGTTGATCTCGAATAGGTCGACATCCTTCGTCGACCAGCCGACACTGCGTAAGAGCTTGGCGATCGCCTCGACCGGCGCCGTCGTGAATTGTGCTGATTCCTGCGCGTGCGTCGCATGTCCGACAATCACAGCGAGAGGCGTGAGACCACGCCGCTCGGCATTCGAGCGTGTCGTCAGCACCAGCGCAGCGGCCCCATCCGAAATCGAGCTCGAGTTCGCCGCCGTCACCGTTCCGTCTTTGCGAAAGGCCGGTTTCAGCAACGGAATCTTGTCCGGCGAAGCCTTGGCCGGCTGTTCGTCCTTGTCAACGATGCGCTCGCCGCCCTTGCCGGTCACAGTAACGGGCGCAATTTCCCATGCGAACGTGCCGTCGTTGTTGGCATTGAGCGCCCGCGAGAGCGATGTCAGCGCGAACTGATCCTGCGCCTCGCGCGTGAAGCCGAATTTCGCCGCGCAGTCCTCGGCGAATGTTCCCATCAGGCGACCCTTCTCGTAAGCGTCCTCGAGCCCATCCAGGAACATGTGGTCCTGCACGACCTGATGTCCCATCCGATAACCGCTCCGCGCCTTCGGCATCAAATACGGGGCATTCGTCATGCTTTCCATTCCGCCGGCGACAATGATGTCGCTCGTGCCGGCAGCGATCTGGTCGTGCGCAAGCATCGCCGCTTTCATCGCGGAGCCGCACATCTTGTTGACCGTCGTGCAGCCCGTCGCGAGCGGCAAGCCCGCTTTCAATGCCGCCTGCCGCGCAGGCGCCTGACCCTGCCCCGCCGGCAACACATTGCCCATGATCGCTTCCTGCACGTCGTCAGGACGAAGCCCAGCGCGCTCGACCGCCGCCTTGATCACTACGGCGCCCAGATCGCTGGCGGAAAGCGCCGCAAAGTCGCCTTGCATCGCACCCATCGGCGTGCGCGCTGCGCCGACGATGACGATTGGATCATTCAACATGGGAATCTCCTTCACATCCTTTTGACGTCGCGCAACGAGATCATCGTCGTCATCCTGCCCACGGCAGTTCGAAGTCGACGGCGTGCGCGATTGCACGCTCCTTGACCTCTTGCGGAAATGCGCTCGCCTTGCGCACCGCCGTGTCGAGATACACGCCGGTCAGCACGGTGACGGCGGCGACATCACCGGACGTGCCGTTGCGCATCTCGTGGACGAAACGGATCACGCGATCGCAAACTTCGAGCGCGCCCGTACCCACGGTAATGACATCGCCGGCATAGAGCTCGCGCTGATAGGCGATACGCTGTTCGACCGCCGCCATGCCGCGGCGGTTGCGCCGCAGGAACTCCGCCGTGAGACCGAGGAGCGCAAAGAACTGCCACGTGGCCTCATCGAACTTGCCGACGTACCACATCACGTTCATGTGACCCATGTGATCGCAGTGCCACGGATAAACCGCGCCGCGGTAGGTATCGACGAGACGCGCCATGAGGATCGCTTATTTCGTTTCGTTGAAGAGCTCGCGGCCGATCAGCATTCGACGGATCTCGGATGTGCCGGCGCCGATTTCATACAGCTTGGCGTCGCGCCACAGCCGGCCCGTCGCGTATTCGTTGATGTAGCCATTACCGCCCAGGCACTGGATCGCTTCGCCGGCCATCCATGTCGCTTTTTCCGCGGCGTAGAGAATTGCACCCGCAGCGTCCTTGCGCGCCGTTTCGCCGCGGTCGCACGCTCTCCCGACGGCGTAGACATAGGCGCGGCACGCGTTTTGACTCGTGTACATGTCGGCAACTTTGCCTTGGATCAACTGGAACTCGCCGATCGGCTGGCCGAACTGCTGGCGTTCGTGCACGTACGGCAGCACGACGTCCATACACGCCGCCATGATGCCGAGCGAGCCTCCGGCCAACACGACGCGTTCGTAGTCGAGACCGCTCATCAATATCTTGACGCCTTCACCTTCGCGGCCGAGGACGTTCTCCGTGGGCACCTCGCAGCCGTCGAACACGAGCTCGCAAGTATTCGAGCCGCGCATGCCGAGCTTGTCGAGCTTCTGCGCCGTCGAGAAACCCATCATTGCCTTTTCGATCAAAAACGCGGTGATGCCGCGCGACCCGGCGCGCGGATCGGTTTTCGCATACACGACGAGCGTATCGGCGTCGGGCCCATTGGTGATCCACATCTTGCTTCCCGTCAAGACGTAATGATCGCCTTTGCGATCTGCGCGTAGCCGCATCGATACGACGTCGGAGCCGGCGCCCGGTTCGCTCATCGCCAGCGCACCTACGTGCTCGCCCGAGATCAGCTTCGGCAGATATTTGCACTTCTGCGCTTCGCTGCCGTTGCGCCGAATCTGGTTGACGCAAAGGTTCGAATGCGCGCCGTAGGAAAGACCGACTGACGCCGACGCGCGCGAGATTTCCTCCATGGCGACGATGTGCGCCAGATATCCCATTTGCGTGCCGCCATACGTCTCCTCGACGGTAATGCCGAGAAGTCCGAGGTCGCCCATCTTGCGCCACAGGCCATCCGGAAATTGGTTCGACCGATCGATATCGGCGGCGCGCGGCGCAATCTCGTTCGCAGCGAACTGCTGGACCGTTGCGCGCAGCATGTCGATGTCTTCGCCGAGTGCGAAATTCAGCGACGGAAAGTTCAGCATGTTCGTTCCTCAACATTCGCGCCGCAGGGCCACCCCAAGGCGCGAATTACTCCCCCTTTGGGGGCAGAGGGCAGAGCGTAGCGGCGACAGCCGCAAGCGTGGGGGTCGTTCATCAGCTATCCGCTTTGCCGTGCATCACGATCAACGTCTGCTGCATAAGCGCGACGAGCGTCCGCTGGTCGCCTGTCTCTGCATGCACCTCTCCGCGCGTGATGACGAGCGTCCGACCCGCTTTCACGACATGACCTTCCGCCAGCAAGCGCTCGCCCGCCGCCGGCGCGAGCAGGTTCAGCTTGAATTCGACGGTGAGCACGGAGCTGTCCTCGGGAAACAGCGTGAAGCCGGCGTAACCGCCCGCCGAATCGACAATCGCGCTGACGATGCCGGCGTGAACATAGCCATGCTGCTGCGAGATTTCGGGCCGCGGCTTGATCGCAATCGCGCAATACCCCGGACGCACGTCGACGATCTGCGCACCGATCAGCGCCATCGCGCCTTGCCGCGCAAAGCTCGACCGCGCCCGTTCGGCGTATCCCGCGAATGCCGGCGTGAACGTGGCAGCAGCGTTGGGGGAGACACCGTTTCGGGACCACACCTGACACCCCGAAAACACGATTTTGACTTACGTTTACGTAAACGTCAATTGGGCCAAAATTCGCGCCGCAGGGCCAAGGCACGGGTGCTCCCCCTCTGGGGGCAGGGGCAGTGCGTAGCGGCGAAGCCGCAAGCGTGGGTGCCCCATCATCAGACACCTCCGAGGCGGGGACCACGGCGAAGGCCTGCGCCACGGGGCGCGCTTTTGGTGGCGCCGTCGCGGTTTCCCGGTTCCTCTTCTTTGAGCCTTCGGCGACAATCGCGCTCGATGCCATCGATTTCAGCGAGCACCGCGTCGATGTCTTCCTTTTGTTGCAAGAGCCGCGCACGACGGTCGGCAAGCAACGCGAGAAATTTGGAGATCTGCGCTCGTTCGTTGCGCGCAACCTCGTACAGGTCGAGCAGCTCTCGGATCTCCGCCAAGGCGAGCCCGAGGCGCTTTCCGCGCAGGATCAATTTGATCCGCACGCGCTCGCGCTCGCCGTAAATGCGGGCGCGCCCGTTGCGACGCGGCGTGACGAGCCCGCAGTCTTCGTAGAAGCGGATCGCGCGCGTCGTCAGCGCAAATTCTCGCGCGAGATCCGAAATTGAAAACGTTGCGCCGCGCCCCGATGTATCGGGCGCAGCGGAACGGCGGCTCGTTGGCATGATGGCAACCGGAACGCGATCGCGAACGTTCCGTGATGAGCGATCGACCCAAGATACCATACCGTCTTTCAGTTCGGATGAATGCTCGATGAACGCACCGCAGGGCACCGTTCTCGATTACCCGTTCGAGATGCAGCCGCCGCCGGGAGAGGTTCGCGAGGTCGCGCCGAATATTCTGTGGCTGCGGATGCCGCTGCCCTTTGCGCTCGATCACATCAACATCTGGTCGCTGCGGGAAACACACGGCTTCACGCAAATCGATTGCGGCTACGGCGACGCGCCGACGCGCGAACTGTGGGCGCGCCATTTCGACACGACGCTTCACGGTGAACCGATAGCCCGCATCGTCGCAACGCATTGCCACCCCGATCATCTGGGCAACGCGAAGTGGCTGTCCGATCGCTTCGGCTCGCCGGTCGCGATGACCGAATCCGAGTATTTGGCGGCCCATGCAATCATCGATCAACGTGCGACGCATGCGGTAACCGATACCTGCGCGCTGTTCCGACGTCATGGCATGACCGACGAGCATTTCGCAGCACTCGCGGCGAGAGGCAACCAATACAAGCGCGGCGTCCCGGAAGCGCCGACCCGCTTCCAGCGCCTGATCGCCGGCGATCGCTTCGAAGCCGGAGGAACGACGTGGCAGGTCATCGCGGGCTTCGGCCATTCGCCGGAGCACGCGGCCCTGTACGCCGAGAGCATGGGCGTTCTTGTGTCGGGCGACATGCTGCTGCCGAAGATCACGACCAACGTCGCCGTTTGGCCGGTCGAGCCCGACGGCGACCCTTTGGCGCGATTCTTGGACTCGCTTACAGCGTTCGAAACATTGCCGCCACACACGCTCGTGTTGCCGTCGCACGGCCTGCCGTTTCGCGGCATCGCGCTTCGCGTCGCACAGTTGCGCGCACATCACGCCGTGCGCCTGAACGAGCTCGCCGCCGCAGTCGCTGCTGCGCAAGCGCCTCAATCCGCCGCCGATGTGATACCCGTGCTGTTTCGACGGCCGCTGGACATGCAGCAGCGGTTCTTCGCCATGGGCGAGGCGATTGCCCATCTCAACCATTTGTGGCACGCCGGCCGCATCACGCGCTTGATCGCCGGCGACGACGCAATCCGCTTCGCCGCGTAAAATAAACCCCCACGCTTGCGGCTTCGCCGCTACGCACTGCCCTCTGCCTCCAGAGGGGGCGTAATTCGCGCCTTGGGACGGCCCTGCGGCGCGAATGTGCCGTTATCGACAATTATTAGGGAGAGCGATGTCCATTCAGTCCGCCGCGGAAGCAAAAGGCGATCAGCCGCAACATGATCCTGCAGCACTTGCCGAATCACTCGCGTCGGCCGCCGACAAGAGCGCCAAGCTGTTAGGCGAGTTCGCAGCGCGCAACGCGCATAGACCGCCTTCCGTGTTCGCCGACCAGCTCGGCGTCGGCAAGGCGTTCTTCGAGCTCGCGGCGAAAATGCTCGCGAACCCGTATCGACTCGCCGAAGCGCAACTGAACTTATGGTGGGATTACATGAGCCTGTGGCAGTCGTCGATGCTGCGGATGATCGGTGCGCCGGCGGAGCCGGTCGCCGAGCCGGCCAAGGGCGACAAGCGCTTCCGGCACGAGGACTGGCAGGAGCACTTCCTGTTCGACTTCATCAAGCAGTCGTATCTGATCGCGGCGCGATGGTTGCACGAACAAGTCGGCAGCGTCGAAGGGCTTCCCGACCAGACAAAAAAGAAAGTCGATTTCTTTACGCGCCAATACATCGACGCGCTCGCGCCGTCGAATTTCGCGTTGACCAATCCCGAGGTATTTCGCGAGACGATCGCGACCGGCGGTCAGAACCTGGTCCGGGGAATGCACAATCTGCTGGACGACATCGAGCGCGGCAACGGACAGCTCAAGATCTCGATGACCGACTCGAAAGCATTCGAGCTCGGCGTCAACATCGCGACCACGCCCGGCAAGATCGTGTTTCAGAACGACTTGATGCAGTTGATCCAGTATGAGCCGACGACGAAGAAACAGTGGCAGCGGCCGCTACTGATCATTCCGCCGTGGATCAACAAGTACTACATCCTCGACTTGCGCGAAAAAAACTCGTTCATCCGCTGGGCGGCGGGCGAAGGAATGACGGTGTTCGTGATCTCGTGGGTCAACCCCGACGCAAAGCTCGCGCACAAGGATTTCGAGGACTATTTGCGCGAAGGAACGCTCGCGGCGCTCGAAGCGATCGAAAAAGCGACTGGGGAAAAGTCGGTGAACGCGATCGGTTATTGCCTCGGTGGCACGCTGCTCGCGGCAACGCTCGGCCACATGGCGGCGCGCAAGGACAAGCGGATCGTCAGCGCGACGTTCATGGCCGCATTGATCGACTTCACGGCGGCGGGCGAGCTCGAGGTCTTCATCGACGAAGCGCAGGTCGCATCGCTCGAAAAGAAAATGGCGGAGCGCGGCTATCTCGAGGGCGGCGAGATGGCGAACACGTTCAACATGCTTCGCGCGAACGACTTGATCTGGACGTTCGTGATCAACAATTATTTGCTCGGGCGCGATCCGTTCCCGTTTGACCTCTTGCACTGGAACTGCGATTCGACGCGGATGCCAGCGAAGATGCACAGCTTTTATTTGCGCAACATGTACATGAAGAACCTGTTGAGTGAGCCGGGCGGCTTGACGCTCGACGGCGTGAAGATCGACTTGTCCAAAGTGAAAGTTCCGACGTATTTCGTGTCGGCGATGGAGGATCACATCGCGCCGTGGAAGACCACGTACGCGGGGCCACGGATCCTGTCCGGCCCGTCGCGCTTCGTGCTGTCGGGGTCGGGGCATATCGCCGGCATGATCAATCCTCCGAGCGCGAACAAGTACGGCTACTGGGTGAACAGCGAGATCCCCGAGACCGCGAAGGATTGGTTTGCCGGCGCGACGCAGCAGCCGAGCTCGTGGTGGTCGGATTGGCGCAAATGGGCCGAACCGTATCTCGGCAAAGAAGTGCCGGCGCGAATTCCCGGCAAGGGTAAGTTGAAAGTCATCGAGGCGGCTCCAGGCAGCTACGCGCGCGTCCGCGCCGAGGCCTCCTGACTCGAGCAAAAAGTGGATTAAAGCCGGCACTCGCGCCGTCCGGTCCGGTCGAAGTGGATGCGAAACATGAGGAGATCGTTATGACACGAACGGTTCGTCACACCATGGCCGCGGCCGCAGCGATGATGTTGCTGGGCCCGTCGCACGCGGCGCTCGCGCAGTCGAATTGCACGAGCGCGACCTGCGGCGTTGTCGACCGGGTTGAGCTCGTGGAGAAAAAAGGGCAGGGATCCGGCCGCGGTCTCATCGCCGGCGGCGGCGTCGGCGGCGTGCTCGGGCATCAGATCGGCAGCGGTCGCGGCAACACGGCTGCGACAATTCTCGGCGCGGGCGCGGGCGCGTACGCCGGCAATGAAGTGGAGAAGAACGCGAAGAAATCGAGCTACTGGTCCGTCGCGATCCGAATGGACAGCGGATATACGCGCAATTTCACATACACCAACCAACCGCCCGTGCACGAGGGCGAGCGTGTGCGATTGATCGATGGCGGACGGCGCCTCGCGCGCGTAAGCGGCTAACGCTGCATCCATTGATGCGCGCGTTGTAACGCCGGCGTTGACGCGTCGCCGACGCGCCTTGCTCTAATTCTCTAATTCACTGCAGGTTGGGGTCGAACGACCGCCGGCTTCTCGACGCCGCGGCCCCCTTGCGGCTCGACGTGTGGCGGCGGATTTGCGTGCGACGGCGGCGCAACCGCTTGCGGTACGGGCACCGCTTGCGGTACCGCTGCGACCCCTTGCGGTGCGGACCGCGGCACGGGGATTCCTTGCGAGACGCCCGATGGTGGCATGGCTTCGCGCTGCACAATAGGCGCACGTCCCCTCGGCGCTTCCTGCGCGGTCTGCGGCGCGACGCGGGCGGGCGGGACGCTCGTCACAGCGCCGCCAGCCGGCGGCACGCTCGTCATGGCACCCGGCGCCCGCGGAGCGCTCATTCCAACGGCCGGCCCCGGCGGAACGACGGTCGGCGCAGGTCGCGCGTAGCGTTGCACGGGCTCAGCGGCGTTGTACGCGGGTTTGCCGCCGGGCGGCACTGTCGTGATCGCGCCTGGCGCGGGCGCAGGCATCGCCCGAGCGACGCTCCCAGGTGCCATCTGCATTGGCTTGGTCCGCGCCTGAATCGTCGACGCGGGCGGAGGCACTCCGTTGCCGGGCCGCAGCGTATTGACGGCGACGGGCAACGGCTTTACCGACGGCGCCGTGCTCAACACCGGCGCCGTGGCCACTATCGTCGGTGGAACGTCAATCCTGTTTGGCGCAACGGGCTTTCCACTCGTGAAGGCTGCGCCACCGACGGCGGTGATGGCGCCCGGGACGTGGTGATTCGCATACGTAGCGGGCTGCCGAGAACGCTCGGCGATATTGACTGCATACGGCCGGTTATACGCGGTCCAGCAGCGCGAGCCGCAATTGCGCCACGACGGAACATAGGGATCGCGCCAACCGAGAGGCACCCAGCCGTAGACCGGCCCACCGCCCGCCGCAGACACGCCCCAACCACTGCCGCCGTACCATGCGACGAGTGCGGGCGCCCATGCGGGTCGCCGGACGTAAGCGCCCGGACACCAGCCCCAGCGACCGCCAACATACGCCCAACGTCCGTAGTGGAACGGCGCATAACCCCACGGCGCGTAGTCGACCCAGGTCCAACCCCAAAGCGGCGTCGAGACCCAGTGCCCGTGCCGATAGGGTGCCCAATCGACCTCCACCGCGCTCGGGAACCACACGGCGCCATAGTCGGGATACGTCTGCCAGGTGCCGTATTGCTCGAGGTCGGCGTAACCGACCATCTGGTTCGAAACATAGGCAGTCGAGCGGCCGCGGCCATAATACCGATCGCGATTCGCGCTCCACGTATCAAATCCATCGATGCCGCTGCCGTTGCGGACGTCGACTTGTACGTCGGTCGCCCCGGCGAGCCTGGCGGTCTGCCCCGGCAGCACTTGCTGGAACGCGCCCGCGACCGCGACATTCGCTTCACCCTCGCGCACGACGAGCATCGTTTCCTGACGGTTGTCCGGGACGTCGATGCGGTACAGGCCGGGACGTGACAATTCGATCTGCGTGTTCGGGGTATCGACGCGAGCCGTGTCGCCCTGTTCCAGCACGCGAAGCGCAACGATTGCACGCCCCTGCGCAACGAAGACCGACAGCGCGTGCTCGTCGAGTCGCGACACGTGCACGTTGGTGTTCCCTGCAATACGCAGCTGGCCGATGCCGAAATCGACTTCCGCATGTCCGTCGCCGGAGAGCCACAGGTTGTCGCCGCTGCCCACAGGATAGTTGAGCTCGATCGGCGCCCATTCAGTCGCGCGATCTTCCGGCGCCAAGAAGAGCTGGCCACTGAGTTCCGCGACGCGGCCAACACGGCTCGGCGCTTCGTCGGATTCTTGCGCTGCCGCGCCGAACGAAACGGCGCACAGCGTCAACAGCGTGAAAGGAAACAGCCACCGCGTGAACGACAGGCCATCGAAAAGGGCATTGATGCGACGCAATATCGCGCGGCAACCAATGTCGTTGGCAATGTTCATCACGAATGTGGGCATATTTTCCACAACGTGCCAATCCGGCGCGACGTTGACGCTCGCCGGCGGCCGGTTGACGCATGGCAACGATTAGAATGCAGCCAGACAACTCAACAAGACCGGGCGCCAGTCCATCCGGCGCGCCTCGCTCACGAAGGAGAAACCCCATGCGAAACGTTCGTGCCTCGGTTGCCGCCATCGGCATTGCGATCGTTGCTTCGGGCAATGTCAACGCCCAGTTCAGCAACTTCTATTTCTTCGGCGACAGTAGCACCGACGCTGGCGCTTTCGGTTCGCGTTTCACGGTCAATCCGGGATTGGTTTGGTCGCAAGTGCTTGGACAACGCTACGGTGCGACGATCACAACGTCGGTGGCGGGTGGAACCGACTACGCGCAAGGTGGCGCACGCGTGACCCAGCTACCGGGCTACCCGCCATCGCCACCGTTCGCGACGGCCCTTTCGTTGTCTGCGCAGATCAGTCAACAGCTCACCAAGACGCCGATCCTGGATCCCAATGCAATCTATGGCGTCTCGATCGGCTACAACGACCTGTTCACCGCGGTCGCGCAAGCCGGCGCCGGCCAGATAACGCCCGCCGTGGCACAGGCGAATGTAACTCAAGCAGCGGTCGACGCAGCTGCGCAGGTTGCGCGGCTCTCCGCCGCGGGCGCCCGGTACATCGTTGTTCTGAACCTTTACGACACCGGCAAGTCGCCTGCGGGCCTGGCGACTCCGGCGGCGCCGTTCAGTGCGCTGACGTCGCTGTACAACTCGACGCTGCGTGCCGCGCTCGCACAAACCGGTGCCAGCATCATCAGCGTCAACACTTATGCGCTGTTCTACGAGTTGATCGCCTCGCCCGCGGCGTACGGTTTCACGAACGTCACGATGCCCGCCTGCACAACGGTTTCGTCGCTTACCTGCACTGCCGCCACACTCGTCGCGCCGAACGCGGCGCAGACGTACCTGTTCGCCGACAGCGTGCACCCCACGCCGGCGGGTCACGCAATCATGGCGCAGGCGGTGGCGTCGATGCTGGAAGGTCCGGCGAAGATGTCGGTGCTTGCCGAAGCGCCGCTCGGCGTTGAGGCGGCCAATTTCCGCGCGATCGACGCGCGGATGATCTCCGGCATCAATTCGCCGCGTCCGATGAGCAAATACGAAGTGTGGGGCGGCTACGATTACGGCAACAACGACTTCAACGGTAACTTTCTCTCCGGCAACGCCGATCTCAACACGCTCACGCTAGGCGGCGACATCACGCTATCCCCGCAGCTTCGGGTCGGCGCGATGTTCGGCTACACGGAAAACAAGGGCGACTTCGGCGGCAGCACCGGCGGCTACAAGCTGAAGGAAACTTCCGGCACCGTGTACGCGGGCTTCGGCCCTCCGCCGTGGTGGTTTGGCGTAACGCTTGGCGCGGGCGATCTCGATTACAGCGGTATTCATCGTGACATCACACTTGGAGCGCTCACGCGAAGTGAAACGGCGGATGCGCGCGGCTGGCACATCATGGCGAGCGTACTCGGCGGGTATTGGTTCATTCCGAGCCCCGATTGGCAGCACGGGCCATGGGTCCGCGTCTCCTATCAGGACATCCATGTGCACGCGTTTTCGGAAAATGGCGCGGACAGCACGGCACTCTCGTACGGCCAGCAGACGCGCACATCGTTGATGACGAGTCTCGGGTGGCAAGTAACGGGTAGGGTCGGCATGTTCCGGCCCTACGCTCGCGTGACATGGGAAAACGAAGGCAGGAACAACGAGCGTTTCGTGTCGGCCTCGTCCGTGTCGATCGACGGCTCCTATTCCATTCCCGGCATCAAGCCGGACAGCAATTTCGTCCAGTACGTTGTCGGCGCGAGCGCCGATTTCGGCCGCGTGACGGGCTTCATCACCGGTTCCGGAACGAGTAGCAAGAGCGACGGCAATGGATACGGCGTGACAATCGGCGTGCGCGTTCCAATCTAGGTCCCGCCGCTAGCGCGGCGCCCTCTCCCGCTTGCGGGAGAGGGCTGGGGTGAGAGCAACGTGCGGCGAAATCGCTCGAGCGCCTTCAAGCCTTCGATCGCCCGCGAGCCGTACCAAGACGTCCATTCGCCATCGATCAAGTGAGCCGGTCGATCATATCGACGAGCGAGCTCTTCGGCGTCGAGCGTGCGAAACGCGTACGGCTCGGATGAAACAATGATGCGGTCGGCCACACGCCACGCCGGATCGTCGTCGGCCAGTTCCGGATAACGCCGCGTCGATTGCATCGGAACGGTATCGAGCCCCGCACGCGCCAGCGTCGCGCTGACATACGTGTCGCGTGCGACGGTCATCCACGGCTTGCGCCAGATCAGATAAAGCACGGTTTCCCGCGGCAGGCCCGCGGCGGCGGCATCGAGGTCGTGGAGCGCTTGCTAGAATACGACGGCGAGCGTCGTCGCTTCGCGTTCGCGGTTGAAGATCGACCC
>VBCG01000055.1:0-56417 GCA_005881895.1 Betaproteobacteria bacterium | reverse complement strand
TCGCGCCGGTTTTCGTCGACGTTCACGACGAGATGCGTCGGCGCAAGCGTTCGCAGACGCGCGAGATCAGGATCCTTCGTGCCGCCGATTTTCGGCACACGGACGATGTCCGGCTTCGGGTGCACGCAAAAGCCGGTACGCGCTACAACATACGGGCCGAGTGCGAGCGCAAACAATAGCTCGGTGAGACTCGGCACCAAACTGGCGATCCGCGGCGCGTCGCCGGCGGGCGAATGCGCAACGCCCATCCAATCGATGTTAGTCGGGTTCGCTTCGATCGGCGAAGACATCAATCCGTGATTCGCGGTTTGTGCGGTCGATGCGCAACCAGCCGGTCATAGAGCGGCCGCGGCACAACCTTCAGCGCGCGCCCTACGACGGCCATCTGCCACGGCAATACGTAAAAGCGCTTCTTGCGCTCGATCGCTCGCGCTATCTTCCGTGCCGCAACGTCGGCAGGCATCAGGAACGGCATCCGATAGGGATTGTCCTCTGTCATCGGCGTGGCGATGAAACCCGGGCAAATCGTGACGACCGCAACGCCGCTGTCGGAGAGCTCCACGCGCAGGCTTTCGAGATAGGCGATGGCCGCTGCCTTCGATGCGGAATACGCACCCGCGCCCGGCAAACCGCGAAAACCGGCGATGCTGGCGATACCGGCGAGAACGCCGCTACTTTTCCCCCGCATCGGATCGACGAATGGTTGAAACGTCGCCACCATCCCAAGCACGTTGGTGTCGAATACCGCGCGAAACGCCGGCAGATCCTCGGCGTATGAGGTGAGTGTTCCGCGCGAGACGCCGGCGCTGGCGATCACAACATCCGGGACACCAACGCTCGCGATGAAATCGCGCGCCGCTGCAGAAAGCGCGGCGGCTTCGCGTACGTCGCCCGCATAGGTGCGAACGTCCGCCGGCTCGAGCGTAGCGGCGATCAGCTTGAGCTCGGTCTCCCGCCGCGCGAAAAGCCCGAGCGTTGCGCCCCGCGCTGCATAGAACGTCGCGAGCGCCGCGCCGATGCCCGACGATGCGCCCGTCAAGAAGACGTTCATCGGCGCTCGGTGTCGCAAGTCGCGCTGGACCGGCCGTTTCGATCAGCTCTTGGAGCGCTCGCTGCGCGCTTTCGCGACAAGCTCGTCGATGGCAGCAGGAAGCTGCGCATGCGAGCCGACTTTGTCGGACCCGGTGACGAACTTACCGTCGACGACAACGGTAGGCACCGATTGGATGTCGAACGTCTGCGCCTGCTGCTTGGCGCGATTCATCTTGCCGGATATCGCGAATGACGTGTAGACATCCTCGACCTTCTTTCGATCGAGGCCTTTGCTCGCCGCCCAGTCGAAGAACGTCTTGTCGTTCCACAAGCTCACGTTCTTGCCGTGGATCGCGGTGAACACTTCCGGCGACAGCTTCGCATCTTCACCCATCGCGTCGAGTGTGTAATAAATCTTGCCGAGGTTGAACCAGCGTTCTTGAAACATCACCGGTACACGGCGAAATTGCACATCAGCCGGCAACTTGGCGAGCCAGGCGTCAAGGTAAGGTTCGAGCTCGGCGCAGTGTGGGCATCCGTAGGAAAAGAATTCGATGACCTCGATTTTCTTGCCGGTTTCGACCGGCACCGGAGCCTTCAGCCGCAAATAATTCTTCCCCTCCATCAGCTGAGCGAACGCCTTTGGCCCGACCGCCGCCAGGACAACGCCCACTGTCACCGCAAGGAACGCGCGCCGGCGCATCGGTGCACGCTGCGGATTCGCCTGCGCTCTGATCGTGCTCATCGAGACTCCCATGAGAATCACCTCGGTGGTTAACAACGTCGTTGGGTGGTTGCGGGATGACGGAGTTCCGGGCGCGTGCACAGCGGCGCCGTAGACGCCAGGGCGCCAATCAGAACTTGATGACAGCGGCCTCGAAACCTCGTTTTCCGAGCTCGGTCTTGATCCGCTGCATCTCGTCTTGATTGTCGTAGGGACCAAGGCGCACGCGGAAACGGACGACTTTGTCCGGCAGAAGGCCCTGCTGGACCGATGCTTCCCAACCGGCGAACGCCAGACGCGCTTTCAGATTTTCGGCATCCGACTCGGTTGAAAACGATCCCGTCTGCAACCAGAACTTCTCGCCGCCCTTGACCGCCTTTGACGGGTCCAAGCTTGCGACGATCGAAGGTGCGCGCTCAGGGACAGTCTCCACAGCGCGGTCAGGGGTTTTGGGGCTCGTGCGTTCCTTGGCTTGTTCAACAACGGCACGGTCGGTTTTTTCGGCGGGCCTGCGCTCCGAGTGCGCGCGGGTTTCCTCGACGCCGGGAAGAATCTTGTAGAAATCAAAACGCGGCTTTTCGGAGACGTCGCCTTTTGCAACGCGGGCGGGTTCCTTGCCCGGCTCGCGTGCATTGTTCGCGGACACCGGGGACTGGAGCGCGGGATTGTTCTTCATCAGCCAGAACGCCACCGACGCAGCCATGCCGAGGCCGATGATGAGACCGATGAAAATACCGAGCAACGTGCCGCCGTGGTCGCGTCGCGAGCGTGACGTTCCGGCGGTGCGCGAGATGTTGGGTCGGCTCATGATAGGTGATTAAGGTTTCGCATCGGTCGCGATATGTATCACATCTGTTCGGGTGCGCCGATGCCCAACACGGCAAGGCCGTTCCGCAACACCTGTCCTACGGCAACGACCAAGGCAAGACGCGCGAGTCGCTCGCGTTCATCGTCGACGAGAAAACGTTCCGCATTATAGTAACTGTGGAATTCCTGCGCCAAATCTTTGAGGTAGAACGTGATGAGATGCGGTGCGAAATCGCGGGCGGCAACGGCGAGCTCCGTCGGAAAATCGGCCAGCCGCCGCAACAACGGGTTCTCGTAACCGCTTGTCAGCGGCGAGAGATCGACCTCCGCCAGCCGCGCCGGCGCTTCGTCAAGGGGGATGCCGGCCTGCTTCAGCACCGAGCACACGCGCGCATGCGCGTACTGAACGTAGTAAACCGGATTATCTTCCGACTGCGAACGCGCGAGATCGATATCGAAAACGAACTCGGTATCCGCCTTGCGCGATATGAGGAAGAAGCGGACCGCATCGCGGCCCACTTCGTCGATCAAGTCGCGAATCGTCACATAGCTTCCGGCGCGCTTGCTGATCTTGACCTCTTCGCCGCCGCGCATCACCGTGACCATCTTGTGCAAAACATAATCGGGATAGCCGGCAGGAATGCCCATTCCGAGGGCCTGCAGGCCGGCGCGTACACGCGTGATCGTGCTGTGATGGTCGGCGCCCTGCACGTTGATCGCTTTCGCAAATCCGCGCTCGAATTTCGTGATGTGATAGGCGACGTCGGGCACGAAATACGTGTACCCGCCATCGGATTTGCGCATCACGCGATCCTTGTCGTCGCCGTAGTCAGTCGTGCGCAACCACAGTGCGCCGTCCTTTTCGTACATTGCGCCGGATGCGGAAAGACGTGAAACCGTTGCGTCAACGCGGCCGTCGGCATAAAGCGAGCTCTCGAGATAGTAGCGATCGAACTTGACGCCGAAGGTCTGCAGATCCCGATCCTGCTCTTCGCGCAACGCCGCGACCGCAAACCGGCGGATCGATTCGATATCCGATAGATCGTTGCCGACTTCGTCAAGATAACGCTGGGCGAGCTCGCGGATGTATTCGCCGTGATAGCCGTCCTCCGGGAAATGCGCATGCTCGTCGAGAAGCTCTTGTGCGCGCGCGCGTACGGAAAGCGCGAGATTCTGGATTTGCGCGCCCGCGTCGTTGTAATAGAACTCGCGTGAAACTGCGTAGCCTTGCCATTCGAGCAGCGTCGCGATGGCGTCGCCGAGCGCCGCCTGGCGCCCATGTCCGACGTGCAGCGGCCCCGTCGGATTCGCCGAGACGAATTCCACGATGACGCGCTCGCCTACGTGCGCGTCGCTACGCCCGAAGCGATCGCGAAGCTCGAGCACGCGTGGCACGATCGCCTGTCGCTCGGCGGGAGACAGACGAAAATTGATGAACCCGGGACCTGCCGTTTCGACGGCGGTCACGACATTGCCCAGCATGGCGGCGCTCGATGCGGCGAGAGCTTCGGCGAGCTTCCGCGGATTCTGCCGTGCCTTTTTCGCGAGGTTCAGCGCTTCGGGCGTGGCGAAATCGCCATGATCGGGATTGTGCGGGCGTTCGAGCGTCGGCGTGGGGTCCGTAACGTCGGGCAATTCCTTGCGGATCGCGTGCTTCAGCGCCTCTTCTATTTTTTCTCGTGCATCGACATCCATTTGAACGTGTATCCGCGGTAGCGCCGAGCGCGCATTATAGTTGACGTACATTCAGCAGAAGCTCGCGGGATCGATGTCCAGCGAAACGCGCACGCGTTTACCCGGTGGGGCGACGAGTGCCTCGCGCCATCGCGCCACAAAGCGCTGCAGGTTGGCGCGATTGGCGCTCTGTACGACAAGTTGACCGCGTTCGAATCCCGCGCGCCGCGCGAGCACGGCGGGCACCGGCGAATAAACAGTCACGGCGTCCGTGCTTTTCTCGACGAGCGCACAGGCGGCAGCGTGGGCGTGATGAAGAAATGCGTCGACGTCCGCGCGCCGATGCGCTTCGGCCAACAGTAACGCTGCGTGAGTGACCGGCGGTAACTGTGCGGCTTCGCGTTCGAGCAGAAGGTCGCTTGCGAAGCGATCGTAATCATGTGTTTCGAGCGCCGTGAATACCGGGTGCGCAGGAAAATCGGTCTGCACGATGACGGCGCCCGCCAGGTCCGCGCGTCCGGCGCGACCGCCTACTTGCGTCAACAACGCTGCGAGTCGTTCGGTCGCGCGAAAATCAGCGCTGTAAAGCGCGTTGTCAGCGCCGAGCACGCCGACCAGCGTGAGACGTGGAAAATCGTGCCCCTTCGCCAGCATTTGCGTTCCCACCAGGAGATCAATCGCCTGCTCCGCGACTTGCGTACGCATGGCGGCGAAGGCCCCTTTGGTTCGCGTGCTGTCGCGATCGACGCGCATGATTCGCGCGTGCGGGAACGCCTGCGTCAGCGTGCGTTCGAGCCGCTGCGTTCCATAGCCTTGCGGGAGCAAATCGACGTTGCCGCACTTGGGACATGCGCGAGACAGTGCTTCCTGATGGCCGCAGTGATGGCACTGCATGCCGGGCGGGTCGCGATGCATCGTCAAACGCGCGCTGCAGCGCGGGCAATCGGCCTGCCATCCGCAGGCGGAACATTTGAGCGACGGCGCATAGCCGCGGCGGTTGACGAACACGAGCGCCTGCTCGCCGCGCGCAAGGCATGCGCCAATCGCGTGCCACAGCGGACCCGAGATTCCGTCGCGCGCGCCTTCGCCGCGATTGGGGACGAGCGAGATCCGCGGTAGTTTCGCGCGAGGATCGGCACGGCGGGGAAGCAGCAGGCGGCGATACCTTTCCGCGCGCGTCCGCGCGAACGATTCGAGCGATGGCGTGGCGCTCGACAACACGATGGGAATATTGCGCGAGCGCGCTCGCCACACGGCGACGTCGCGCGCGTGATAGTGCACGCCGTCCTGCTGTTTGTACGACGTATCGTGTTCCTCGTCGACGACGACCAGGGCGAGGCGTGGCAGCGTGCAGAACACCGCGAGCCGCGTGCCCAGCACGAACTGCGCGGCACCGGTCGAGGCGGCGTTCCAATGCGCGCGGCGCTCGCCGTCGGAAAGCCCGCTGTGCAACGTCACCGCCTGTGCGCGCGGCAGCGCATTGTGCACGCGCGCTTCGAGTTGTGGCGTCAGATTTATTTCCGGCACGAGCAGCAACACCTGCCCGCCCCGCGCGATCGCCGTACCGGCAGCGGCGAGAAAAACGTCGGTCTTTCCGCTACCCGTGACGCCTTGAAGGAGGAACGCCGCGAAGGTCCCGGCGGCCGCACGGATTGCATCGACGGCCGCCTTCTGATCGTCGTTCAGCGGGGTTTCGGCGATGGGAGGCGGTGGCTCCGCCGTCTCGGCTCTCGCTCGTAATGCGCGACGGACTCCAAGCGGCGGCACGGCGAGCCCCAGCGCCATGCCGAGCGGCTGCTGATAGTAGCCGGCAACAAATTCGCATAGCGCGAGCACGTCGTCGGGGAGCGGCGGCAACGAAACGACCTCGTCGATCGGTTGGAGTAGTTCCCGTGTCACTGCGGATTCGCTTGTGACGGCGACGACGACGCCGATGATCGAACGTCGCGCGAGTTGCACGCGAACGATGCTCCCGCGCGTGAGAGCAAGACCTTCGGGAGCCCAGTAATCAAAGCTGCGATCGAGCGCAACCGGTAGCGCCACACGCGCAATCGTCATTGGGGTGACGGCGCAGCGAAACCGATTGCACCGAACACGTTGTAGTGTTCGAACTCCTCATCACAGTGCGTAGCAATGACTCGCAAGTCATTCATTTTTCAGGAACCGGCAACTTTGACCCAGAGCTGTGGATAATTATGTGCGTAAGTCGACCGCCCGCCCGTGACGCCCGGCAGGCAACGCGAGAACTGGGTAAGGCGAGCACCCAAGTGATCGACAATTTATATGACAATTCAATACATTACGTCCTAAAAAATATAGCGTATGGCGCTGAAGTCGGCTGCGAGCCGATCTGCCTAGGACATGTGCATAAGTGGCTCGGGGGAAAGCGGTTTTTCCACTTTGTCAAGCCCATTTCTCACACGCCGCTGGTTTGCCGCGAAAGAGCATTGGAATGGCCATGGACGGCACCCACGAGAGCAGCGACGTTTTCCGGCGGCGTCAATGGGACGATGCCATGGCCAAGGTTGAAGACGTGGCCGGGCGAGGAACCGGCGGCGCGGATGATTGCATGCGCCGCGTTGGCGATAGTCTCGGGATCGGTCAGCAGGGCCACGGGATCGAGGTTCCCTTGCACTGCCACGCGACCACCGATCTGATGCCGCGCCGCGCCGATGTCCACGGTCCAGTCCACACCGACGCAGTCCGCGCCGCTTTGCGCGAGGTCATCGAGCCAGGCGCCGCCACCCTTTGTGAAGATGATTGCCGGCACCCGAGCGCGAGCTGTCGCGCCCGATAGCTGCTCCAGGACTGACCGCATCGGCGCGAGCGAAAAACGACGCCACTGATCGGTGGCGAGAAGGCCTCCCCAAGTATCAAAGATCATCACGGCATCGACGCCGGCCGTGATTTGCTCGCCCAGGTACGCGGCGACGGCCTCGGTGTTGACGTCGACGATGTGCTGCAACAAGTCGGGCCGCGCGTACGCCATCCGGCGCACCGTCGCGAAATCGGTGCTGCCGCCGCCTTCGATCATGTAGCAAGCAAGTGTAAATGGGCTGCCGGCGAAGCCGATCAGCGGAACGGCGTGCGCAAGTGCGCGCTGGATTTCGATTACCGCGTCGAAGACATAGCGCAGCTTCGCCATGTCGGGCACGGCGAGTGCGCGGATCGACGTTTCATCGGCCGTCGTACGTGCGAAGCGCGGGCCTTCTCCTTCGGCAAACGACAGTCCGAGGCCCATCGCATCGGGAATCGTCAAGATGTCGGAAAAAAGTATGGCGGCGTCGAGCGGGTAACGCGCCAGCGGCTGCAGCGTCACTTCGGCGGCGAGAGACGGGGTCGTGGCGAGCGCCATGAAGCTGCCTGCGCGCGACCGGGTCGTGTTGTATTCGGGAAGATAGCGCCCGGCCTGCCGCATCAGCCAGATGGGCGTATACGGGGTGGGCTCGCGGCGCAGCGCGCGCAGCAGCGTGTCGTTTCTTAAAACGGACACTCGCGTGACAATGCGGAATCGCTCACGCGGCGAGCCGACGACCGGTCATCCGCTCGAGAACGCGAATCGGCGAAAGGTCCGGCTGATACAACGCCGACAGCGGTAAATAAATCGTCTGTTCGAGCATGAATTGGCCGCCCATTGCGGCGTGCATCACCTGATCCGAATAGCAGATCCACGTCGTGCCCGGCGCGAACCGCACTTCCTGCTGGGCACTGTTGCGCTGGTAATCGATGTCCGCCTTCGCGCCGTCATGCAAACCGAGCATCAGGTGATCGTACTCGCTGCGCCGGCCTTTCGTCACGCGAAGCGCCGCCAGCGTGGCGGCCTCAAAGCGCCGCATGGTGCGCACGCGCGGCAGCAAATGTTCGGCCATCGCCTCGAAGCGCTCGCCGACCCGCCATACGCGATCTTCGCCGCGTGGATTGACATTGCAGAACACGCGCAAGATCCGCTCGCCGCGATTGGGCCGCGACGGAAAAGCGTCGACATGCAAACGGGTGTCGTCCTTGCGCCATGAAACGTCACGTCCGAGCGCCGGATGCGGACGAAAGCTCGTCTGCGCGCGCTTCTGATGCGGTGCGTAACGCGGAAACAAGGCGGCAATCAATTCACTCGCGCAATTCGCGAATCGGGCGATCATGCGACCAAGGTCCGCAAGATCTTCCGGAGCCCCTTTCGCGCCCTTGATTTTTCCGGCATCGAAGCTGATGTTCTTTGCGCGCGCGTCCGACCATTTCGCATCGAGAAACCGCTCTTCTCCCTGCTCGAATGCAAAAGCGAGCTTGGGCAGCACGAGAACGTCGCCGCCCTCGAGCGCGTGCGCCAGCGCTTCAGTACGCGAAGCGGCAATCGTGGGATGCCAGCTCGCGATTTCGAGTAGGGTCAGACTCGACTTTCCTACACTCATGATCACGCGTTTGCCTGACTGCTCGTGGAAAGTCGAGTCTGACCCTACTTTATCTGGGTAGCGCCGACGTGCCCATCAAGAATTCATCGATCGCACGCGCGCATTGCCGCCCTTCGCGAATTGCCCAAACGACAAGCGATTGCCCGCGACGCATGTCGCCCGCAGCGAATACTTTAGGCACCGATGTTCGATAGTCATCGGTATTGGCCTTGACATTCGTGCGCGCGTCGCGCTCGATGCCGAATTCCTCGAGCATGTGCGGGGACCCCGGGCCGGTGAAGCCCATCGCGAGCAACACGAGATCGGCGCTCATCTCGAATTCGCTCCCCGGAATCTCGACCATCTTCATCGCGCCGCCTGCGTCTTTTTGCCACTCGACCCGAGCGGCGACGAGCTTCTCGACGCGGCCGTCGCGGCCCTCGAATCGCTTCGTGGCGACAGCCCAGTCGCGCGCCACGCCTTCCTCATGCGACGACGACGTGCGAAGCTTAATCGGCCAGTAGGGCCACACGAGCGGCTTGTTTTCCTCTTCCGGTGGTTGCGGCAGCAGCTCGAATTGCGTCACCGACGCCGCCTCTTGTCGGTTGGACGTGCCGACGCAGTCTGAACCGGTGTCGCCGCCGCCGATGACGACGACGTGCTTGCCCTTCGCCTTGATCTGATTCGCGACCTCGTCGCCCGCGACAACCTTGTTCTGCTGCGGCAAGAACTCCATCGCGAAATGGACGCCGGCAAGATCGCGGCCGGGCACCGGCAAATCGCGCGGCGCTTCGGCGCCGCCGGTCAGCGCAACGGCATCGAACTGGTCGAGCAGACTCCGCGCCGAAACATCAACGCCGACATTCATGTTCGGTCGGAATTCCACGCCTTCCTCGGACATCTGCGCCATTCGGCGGTCGATCAGATGCTTCTCCATCTTGAAGTCCGGGATGCCGTAGCGAAGCAGTCCGCCGATCCGGTCTTCGCGTTCGAACAGCACGACAGCGTGACCCGCGCGCGCGAGTTGCTGAGCGCAGGCCATTCCCGCAGGGCCGGAGCCTACGACCGCGACGCGCTTGCCCGTTTTCACCGCCGGCGGCAGCGGAACGACCCAACCTTCTTCCCACCCTTTGTCGATCAGAAAATGCTCGATCGATTTGATGCCTACCGGATCGTTATTGATGTTGAGCGTGCAAGCCGCTTCGCACGGCGCGGGACAGATGCGGCCGGTGAACTCGGGGAAGTTGTTCGTTGAGTGGAGGACGTCGAGAGCCGCGCGCCATTGCCGGCGATACGTGAGATCGTTCCAGTCCGGAATGATGTTGTTGATCGGACATCCGGTCTGGCAAAACGGAATGCCGCAGTCCATGCAGCGAGCGCCCTGCCGCGAAGCTTCATCGTCGGCGAGGGTCACGAT
Organism: Betaproteobacteria bacterium; assembly: GCA_005881895.1. GTDB lineage: Bacteria > Pseudomonadota > Gammaproteobacteria > Burkholderiales > Casimicrobiaceae > VBCG01. The sequence goes on along the minus strand of VBCG01000055.1, from coordinate 46,381 downwards.
GAATTCGCGATAGTGGGTGACGCGCCGCGCGATCGGTTCAGCTGCCTCCTTGATCCGCTGCAATTCGATGAAGCCGGTGACTTTCCCCATTAAGGAGCCTCTGAACGGGCCCCGCGCGGTTGCGACGGCCCCGTTTCGGGATGGGATACGCGAAGCAGCGAGCGACGTGTACCGAGCGTACACGAGCGAAGCTGCGACAAAGTAGACAGACCGAAACGGGGCCGTCCCCCCGGGCTGCGGCAAAATGCGGCGCCTGCGTCGCCGCCCTCCTCGGTAATAGGATGAACTATTACCTTCGTCGTTCGTCTAGCAGTCATCCGCATTTTGCATAGCAGCGCAACCGCGCGGGACCCATTCAGAGGCTCCTAGGCGACCTGACGCGCCTTGGCGGCTTCGGTGACCCTCGCAGCGGCACGCTTCGCAAACATCTCGGAAAGAGCGCGCTTGTACTCGTGGGGAAATACTTTGACGAACTTCGCGCGCTCGTTTTCCCAATTGTCGAGCAGCGTGAGCGCCAGCGTCGATCCCGTATAGCGCAGATGCTTTTCGATCAAACTGCGCGCGAGCGGCTCGTCGCAACGGTCGAGATGCAAATTCCGGCCTTTGCCCGACGCGGCAAGCTCCGTTTCGACGCGGGTCTGCTCGTCTTCCGGCAACAGCGTCTCGAGCGCGACCATCGATAGATTGCAACGCGACGCGAAGGTTTGATCGGGATCATAGACATACGCGATGCCGCCGCTCATGCCGGCCGCGAAATTGCGTCCGGTGCGGCCGAGCACCACGACCGTTCCGCCGGTCATGTATTCGCACCCGTGATCGCCGGTGCCCTCGACGACCGCGAAGGCGCCGGAGTTGCGGACGCAGAAACGCTCGCCGGCGACACCGCGGAAATACGCCTCGCCTTCGATCGCGCCGTACATGACGGTGTTGCCGATAACGATGTTCTCTTCGGGCTTCGCGGGGCACGTAGGATCGGGGTACACCACGATCCGGCCGCCGGACAATCCCTTGCCGACATAATCGTTGGTCGCTCCCTGCAACTCGAACGTGATGCCGCGCGCGAGAAACGCACCGAAGCTCTGACCGGCAATACCGTCGAACGTCGCGTGGATCGTGTCGGGCGGCAATCCCTCGTGTCCGAGCTTGCGCGCAATAGCGCCGGAGAGCATGGCCCCCACGGAGCGGTGCGCGTTGCGAATCCGGTATTCGAGTCGTACAGGCTCGCGGGTCTCGATCGCCTTTGCGGCCGCTGCAATGAGCTGATGATCGAGCGCTCGGGCCAGGCCATGGTCCTGCTCTTCGCACTGATGGCGCGCGACCTCGGGCGGCATCTTCGGCTGGAAGAACACGCGCGAGAAATCGAGCCCGCGCGCTTTCCAATGCTCGATGCTTTTGCGCATGTCGAGCAAGTCGGAGCGGCCGATCATTTCGCTGAACGTGTGAAACCCGAGCCGTGCCATCAATTCGCGCACTTCCTCCGCAACGAAGAAGAAATAATTGACGACGTGCTCCGGCGATCCGGCAAACCGCTTGCGCAACTCGGGATCCTGCGTCGCGATGCCGACCGGGCACGTGTTGAGATGGCACTTGCGCATCATGATGCAGCCTTCGACGACAAGCGGCGCCGTCGCAAACCCGAACTCGTCGGCGCCGAGCATGGCGCCGATCACCACGTCGCGACCTGTCTTCATCTGGCCATCGACCTGCACGGCGATCCGACCGCGCAGCCGGTTGTGCACGAGCGTCTGCTGCGTTTCTGCAAGGCCCAATTCCCACGGCGTGCCCGCGTGCTTGATCGATGACTCGGGCGAAGCGCCCGTGCCGCCGTCATGCCCCGCGATCGTCACGTGATCCGCTTTCGCTTTCGCCACGCCGGCAGCGACGGTGCCCACGCCGACTTCCGACACGAGCTTCACCGATATCGACGCCCGCGGATTCGCGTTCTTGAGATCGTGGATCAGCTGCGCCAGATCCTCGATCGAATAGATGTCGTGATGCGGCGGCGGCGAGATGAGCCCGACACCGGGCACCGAGTAGCGCAGCGTCGCGATGTACCCGGACACCTTGTGGCCGGGCAATTGACCGCCCTCGCCCGGCTTTGCGCCTTGTGCCATCTTGATCTGCAGCTGATCGGCGGATGACAGGTACTCTGCCGTGACGCCGAAGCGCGCCGAGGCGACCTGCTTGATTTTTGAGCGCAGGCTGTCGCCCGCCTTGAGCGGCACATCTGCTTCGACGCGATCATGACCGATCATGCTGGCAAGCGTGTCGCCGTTCTTGACCGTACTCTTGCCCGCGCGCATCTCGGCGCGATAACGGAGCGCATCTTCGCCGCCCTCGCCGGTGTTCGACTTGCCGCCGATCCGATTCATCGCCACCGCAAGCGTCGTGTGCGCTTCGGTCGAGATGGAGCCGAGACTCATCGCGCCGGTCGCGAAACGCTTGACGACTTCCTTCGCCGGCTCGACGTCGTCGATCGGGATCGGTGTGCGTTCGCCGGTCTTGAACTCGAACAAGCCACGTAGCGTCTTAAGCTTCTTTCCGTGCTCGTTGATCAACGCTGCGTATTCGCGATACGTCGACCACGAATTGGCGCGCGCGGCGTGCTGCAGCTTCGCGATTGAGTCCGGCGTCCACATATGCTCTTCGCCCCGCACGCGATAGGCGTACTCGCCGCCGGCGTCGAGCGCGTTGCGCAGCAGCGGATCATCGCTGAACGCGAGCGCGTGCAGGCGCTCCGCTTCCTCGGCCACTTCAAACAACCCGATACCTTCGATGTTGCTCGCCGTGCCGGTGAAATATTTTTCGACGAAAGCCTTCTGCAGTCCGACGGCTTCGAAGATCTGCGCGCCGCAATACGATTGGTAGGTCGAGATACCCATCTTCGACATGACCTTGTAGAGGCCTTTGCAAATCGCCTTGATGTAGCGCTTTTGCGATTGCTTCGGATCGATCTCCGGTATCTGCTTGTGCAATTCCGCCAGCGTTTCCAGCGCCAGATACGGATGGATCGCTTCGGCACCATAACCTGCGAGCAATGCGAAATGATGCACTTCGCGCGCAGAACCGGTCTCGACGACGAGACCGACCGATGTCCGCAAACCTTTCTTGACGAGATGCTCGTGCACGGCGGCCGTCGCGACGAGCGCGGGGATCGGCAACAGCGCCTCCGACACGCTGCGATCGGAGAGGATTACGATATTGAAGTTCTGATGGATCGCATCTTCGGCATGCGCAGCGAGGCTTGCGAGCGCAGCTTCCATGCCGTTCGCGCCCCACGACGCCGGATAACATGTCGAGCTCGATCGACCGGAACGCGCCGCCCGAAAAAAGCTCGGCATGCCGCAGCTTCTCCATATTCTCGGGCGTGAGGATCGGCTGCTGCGCTTCCAGGCGCATCGGCGGTTCGGTGACGTCTACGGCGAGCAGATTCGGTCGCGGTCCGATGAAAGACACGAGCGACATCACGAGCTCTTCGCGGATCGGATCGATCGGCGGATTCGTCACCTGTGCGAACAACTGCTTGAAATAGTGGTAGAAGACCTTCGGCCGATTCGACAGCACCGGCAGCGCGGTATCGTTGCCCATCGATCCGACGGCTTCCTCGCCGTTTTGCGCCATCGGCGCCAAGATCACGCGCAAATCTTCCTGCGTGTAGCCGAACGCTTGTTGCCGATCGAGCAGCGAGACCTCAGACGGCGCCGGCGGCGCGGGCTCGGGCATGTCTTCGAGCGAAAGCCGACATTGCGCGATCCATTGCCGATAGGGCTTTTGCGTCGCAAGCGTGCGCTTCAACTCATCGTCGTCGACGATGCGTCCCTGCTCCAAGTCGACCAGCAGCATCTTGCCCGGTTGCAAGCGCCATTTCTTGACGATCTTGCGCTCGGGAATGTCGAGAACGCCGACTTCCGAGGCCATTACGATGTAATCGTCGTCGGTGACGACGTAGCGCGCCGGACGCAAGCCGTTGCGGTCGAGCGTTGCACCGATCTGACGACCGTCGGTGAACGCCATCGCTGCGGGACCATCCCAAGGCTCCATCAGTGCCGCGTGATATTCGTAAAATGCCCGACGATCCTCGTCCATCAGCGGATTGCCCGCCCACGCTTCGGGAATCATCATCATCATCGCGTGCGCGAGCGAATAGCCACCCATCGTCAAGAGCTCGAGCGCGTTATCGAAGGACGCCGAATCGGACTGGCCTTCGTAGATCAATGGCCACAGCTTCGCCAAATCGTCGCCGAGAACCTTCGATGCGATCGCGCCTTCGCGGGCGCGTATCCAGTTGAAGTTGCCGCGTAGCGTATTGATTTCGCCGTTGTGACAGACGAAACGGAATGGATGCGCGAGATCCCATGTAGGAAACGTGTTGGTCGAGAAGCGCTGGTGCACCATCGCGAGCGCCGAGACCATCGTTTCGTCGTGCAGATCGCGATAGTATTCGCCGACCTGATGCGCGAGCAGCATCCCCTTGTAGACAATCGTGCGCGTCGAAAACGACGGCACGAAGAATTCCTTTCCGTGGCGCAAATTGAGCGCCTGAATCGCGTGTCCGGCACGTTTGCGGATCACATAGAGCTTGCGCTCGAGCGCGTCCTGGTCCATGTCGCGCGTTCCGCGCGCCACGAGCACCTGCTGAATCACCGGCTCGACTTCCTTCGTGCGCAGGGAAAGTCCGACGTTGTTGGTCGGCACCTCGCGCCAGCCAAGCAATACTTGGCCTTCCGCATGGATCGCGCGTTCGATTTCCTGTTCGCATGCCACCCGTGACGCCGGCTCGCGCGGCAGAAACACCATGCCAACCCCGTACTGCCCCGGCGCCGGTAACGTGATACCCAATTTGCCGCAGGCGCGACGAAAAAACGCGTCCGGCAGCTGCAGCAGAATGCCGGCTCCATCGCCCTGAAGAGGATCGGCGCCCGTCGCGCCGCGATGCGTGAGATTGACGAGGATCTGCAATCCTTGTTCGATGATGGCGTGACTTTTGCGTCCCTTGATGTGCGCGATAAATCCAAGGCCGCAAGCATCATGTTCCTGCGCAGGGTGATAGAGACCCTGCGCGCGCGGCGGCCACGGCGATTCGCGATGTGTGGATGGCACTGGTGTCACGCTGACCTCGCTGCGACTGTTTTAGGCGGCCGCGGTTGACGAGACAAGAGGTCGCCTTTTCGCGCGTCGTAAAAACGCATCAAAACCCTCTAATCGTACGCGGGATGCTGCAATGCGGCAAGACAGCAAAACCAACCGTTCAAGGCGGGCGGACGCGCAACAATCGCGGCTCTCATAATCGTCGGGGCCCAGGAAACGCTTGCGTCCTGACATTTCTTAGGCTTTAATCTGAACAAAGTCGGCTAGATGCTTGTTGCAACGTCCAAAATGACGATGGCCGGCCGGCGCCTTTAGGACAACATCATCAGGGAATCCGATCATGTCGAAAAACCGTTTGACCGCCTGGCTGCGCCCCGCGCTCACCCTTTTTGCGCTGGCCGGTATCTTCTCATTGGCGGCCTGCGGTGGAGGCAACGGCGCGCCGAATAACATGTTCGCACCGCCCGCCGTTACTCCCACGCTAGCGGTGCTTCCTGCAACAGTGACCGCTTACTCCGGAGTGCCGACAACCATCACCATCACAAGCGGAACCGCGCCTTTTAGCGCATTTTCGAGCGATACCGCTGTGTTGCCGGTTCCCTCGACAGTGTCGACGACGATTCCGCTGCTCCCGGCAACCGTGGCCACGGACCAAACGGTAACGATCACAATTCGCGATGCGCGGGGTAATCAGGTCGATGTCCCGGTGACAGTACATCCATCACTTTTGTTGCCCGCCTCGATCACCATTATCGGCAACCCTGTCTGCGGGGGCTCGGGTGCGCAGCTTTGCTCGGGACAAGACGGGACGGCAACCGTTAAGGTTGCGGGGGCGGCCGGTGCTCCGTTGGCAGGGCGACAGATCAAATTCGATGTCGTGCTCGGCGATTTCTCCCTGATCGCGGCGAACAGTGCTACGCCGGCACAAACAGTGACCGTTATGACCGATCAAAATGGAGTGGCAGCGGTCACCATCCGCGTTCCAGCCAGCGCGATCACGCAATTCGGCACGATTCGCGCAACTGACGTCGCGACCGGCAGCAGCGTGATCGGGCAATTCACGATTGCGCAGTTTGTGAACGGCAGCACCGTGCTGACCGTTATTCCGACGGGCGTGACAACTTTCACAGGACCTGATACTGCGCATTGCGCGTCCGGAGGAATCGCGGCGTTTTATATCTTCGGCGGCACGCCGCCCTACACAGTGCAGACCAACTTTCCGACGGCGCTTACGCTCACCGGAGTCCCGGTATTAACGAGCGGAGGGAGCTTCCTCGTGAGTCCCACTGGGGGATGCTTTACGGGCGCGACATTCGCGATTACCGACGCGGCGGGCCGTTTATTGCTCAACCCGCCAACCGTCGACAACGTTCTCGGAACTGCGGCGCCGCTACCGGGGCCGGTTGTACTAAACCCCCCTGTGCTTAGCCCAGGTAGCTGCCCGGCGAGCGCCCAGCTCGGGCAAATCCTTGCGTCCGGCGGAACAGGCACCTTTATTCCCGCCGCATCGGGTGGGACGAGTGGCACTCTGATCGTCCCTCCGACCAGCACGGGTCAAATTGCCGTATCGGTGGGCGCGACCGCGTCGGCGCACGGAGATTTTTCGATCGTCGTTTCCTCCGGATCACAGCAGGCGACGGCCACCGTGCACTGCGGCCCGTAGTAAACGTGCTCGCGTAACTGAAAGCGGCGCCCAAGGCGCCGCTTTCGTTTTGCAAGCCACAGAGTTACTCACCTTGGCAGCGCGGCCTCCCATTGTTCGCGCGCGATCCCGTTTTTGAGGACTGCATGGCCAACCCTTTCGAGCAACACAAATCGGATTGCGCCATCGATCGCCTTCTTATCGTGACTCATCAATTCGAGCCAGCGCTCGCCGCCAATCTTCGGTGGCGCAGTTGGAAGGTCGCAGTCCGCGATCAATCGTTCAATACGATCGCGCTCATTTGGCGGCAAGCCGCAAACGCGTTCCGATAAACGCGACGCGATCAACATACCCGCGGCGATCGCTTCCCCATGGAGCCACGCGCCATAGCCCTGCGCGTTCTCGATCGCGTGACCGAATGTGTGTCCGAAGTTGAGCAGCGCGCGCTCGCCTGATTCACGTTCGTCGGCGCTCACAATCTCGGCTTTGATGCGACAGCTTTCATGGATCGCATGCTCGAGTGCAACGCTGTCGCCGCCCAAAAGGCGCGCCGAATTCTGTTCCAGCCAACCAAAAAATGCCGCATCGCGAATCGCGCCGTACTTGATCACTTCGGCGAGGCCCGCTTTTAGTTCGCGTTGGGGCAACGTCTGCAAGCAACCGACATCGATCAATACGGCGCGCGGTTGCCAGAACGCGCCGACCATGTTCTTGCCAAGCGGATGGTTGATCCCGGTCTTGCCGCCGACCGAGGAATCGACTTGCGCAAGCAGCGTCGTGGGGATCTGCACGAATGGCAGACCGCGGAGGCAGATCGCCGCCGCGAATCCCGCTAGATCGCCGACAACGCCGCCGCCGAGTGCGATGAGCGTTGTCGCGCGATCAACATGCAACTCCAGCAGTCGGGTAATTATGTCTTCCAGTGTGGCCCACGACTTGTGCGTTTCTCCATCCGGAACAACGACGACATCCACGCCAACGCCGCGCGATGCCAGGCTATTGCGAACGGGCGCAAGGTGATGTGCTGCGACGATTGCGTTGGTGACGACGACCGCGCGGCGATCGATCATGTTTGCAAGCAGATCGCCGGCCCGGTTCAACAGCCCGCTGCCGACATGAACGGGATAGCTTCGATCACCGAGGACGACTTCCAGTGTCCTCATGGCTTCACGCCTCTTGCGTGCCCGCTTCCAGCGAACGAACAAAGCGTAGAACAGCGTCGCGTTCCGACGGCACGACGTGATCGGCAACTTCGCGATAAAGCGGATCGCGTTGCGTGAAGAGCTCGCTCAGCCGCAAGCGTGGATCCGGTGCCTGCAGCATCGGCCGATGGCGTGCGTTGCGAACACGCTCCCACAACGTTTCCGGCGAGGCGTAAAGATAGATGACGGTGCCGTTTTGTTTAAGGCGCGTGCGACTTGCGGCGCGCAGGATGGCCCCTCCGCCGGTCGCCAATACGATCCCCGTGAGGCGCGTGAGATCGGCAATCACAGTCTCTTCACGGTCGCGGAATCCCTCTTCGCCCTCGATTTCGAAGATCGTCGGGATCGTGACGCCGAGCCGCTGCTCGAGCTCGTGGTCCGCATCGACGAAGCGCAACGCGAGTCGGCGCGCGAGTTGACGCCCGAGCGTCGATTTGCCCGCGCCCATTAGACCGACTAGAAATAAATTGCCCCGGTGAAGCGACACCGGGGCATTGTAGAGGATCGCCAGCGCTGTTGCGGCGGCTACTTATTTCACCGCAGTAATCGATTCACGAACAACGCGTGGCGTAAGGAAGATCAGCAGTTCGGTCTTCTCGCTCGACCGGGACGTTTGCTTGAACAGGTATCCGAGGCCCGGCAAGTCGCCCAGGAACGGAACTTTGTTGACGTCGCTGCGGACGGTTTCTTCGAAGATGCCGCCGATCACCGCTGTATCGCCGTTGTTGACAGCGATCTGCGTCACGACGTTTTTCGTGTCGATCGCCGGGACGAATCCACCACCGCCGGTGGGCACGAGTGCGCCCACGGAGTCCTTGCGGATTTCCACGTTCATGATGATCCGGTTGTCCGGCGTGATTTGCGGCGTGACTTCGAGACGCAACACGGCTTTCTTGAAGCTCACAGTCGCCGGATTGTTCGCGGTACCCGGCGTCACGTACGGGATTTCGCTCCCCTGCTCAATCGCCGCTTTTTGATTGTCCGCCGTGATGACGCGCGGGCTCGACACGACCTTGCCGCGATTGTCTGCCTCGAGCGCAGAGAGCTCGAGGTTGATCAGGTTGCCGCTGCCGAGGTTGATCAACGTGAGCGCGAGCTGCCCAGCCGGATTCGCAACCGGCAGATTGACATTGAGCTGAGGCGAGTCGGAATACCCGGCCGAGGCAATTCCCGACGCAAGCTCGAACGGCGTTTGCGTACGGGTTTCCCGAGTAGCCGTTCCCGTGCCGCCCGTTGAGCTGACGACCGGCGTCGTGCTGAGCGTCCCGCCGAGGCCGACTGCATAGCGCCGGTTGCCCAGCGTCGCGCCTGTCTGCTGACCGAAGCGGATGCCAAGCTCGCGACTGAACTTGTCGTCGGCGATGACGATGCGCGCTTCAATCAATACCTGCCGCACCGTCGTGTCGATCTGCCGGATGACGCGCCGGACCTCGTCCAGCTTGCTCGGAATATCGGTGACGAACAGGATGTTGGTGCGCGGGTCGACGAACGCCGTGCCGCGCTTCGACAGGAACTGCGCACCCGCTGCGCCGCCTTGCCCGGCCTTCGCGACGTTGACGATATTGAGAATGTCCGCGGCTTTCGCGTAATTCAACTGGAACAGCTCGGTCTGCAGCGGCTCCAGATCATTGATTTGCACTTGCGACTCGAGTTGTTGCTTTTCCTTCAACGCAAGCTCCTCGCGCGGCGCGATCAGAACGACGTTGCCGTTCTTGCGCATGTCGAGGCCCTTCGTCTGCATGATGATGTCGAGCGCCTGGTCCCACGGCACATCTTTGAGCCGCAGCGTGAGGTTGCCTTGCACGGTGTCGCTCGTGATGATGTTCAATCCCGTGAAGTCGGCGATCACCTGCAGCACCGCGCGCACGTCGATGTTCTGGAAGTTGAGCGACAGCTTCTCGCCCTTGTAACCCCCCCGCGTACCCTGCGTGAGCTTGTTGGGGTCTTCCTGGATCGGCTTGACTTCGACGATGAACTTGTTATCCGCCTGATACGCCGAGTGCTCCCACAGGCCCTTCGGCTCGATCACCATCCGCGTGTTGCCGCCCTGCGCGAAGGTGTCCACTGTAACGATCGGCGTATTGAAATCGCCGACGTCCAGCCGGCGCTCGAGATTGCGCGGCAGTGACGTCTGGAGGAAATCCACGACCAGCGTGCGTCCCTGTTGGCGAATGTCGATGCCCGTTGTGTTGTCCGACAGCTCGACGACGACGCGGCCTTCGCCGTTGCTGCCACGACGAAAGTCGACTTCACGCAATGCATGCGTAACGTCCCCCGGGCGCGGTTCGGCAAAGCGTTGCACCGAGGCCGCCTGGTCCGCCGGCACGGCGCCGGTATCGGCCAGCGTGACGAGGACGTCGCGTCCCTCGACGGTCGTTTCGAACGTCTGCGGCGTGTTGAGATTGAACACGACGCGGGTGCGGTTTCCGGCCTGCACAAAATTCAGGCTGCGTAGCGTCGGGCTGTCGACGGGCCGCTGGTTGCTCGGCAGCGCACTCGACGTATCGGGGAAATCCAGCGCGATCCGTGGCGGATTTGCGATGGCAAATCCGGCAGGCGGATTCGCCGGGGGCGCCTTCAGCGTGAATTTCACGACCGTGCGCCCCGATGCGCCGCGCGTAACCGAAACTTGTTCAATCGCGTTAGACGCTTGCGCAAAAGCGTGCGCGGAGACAACGAGGCTGCACAGAGCAACTACAACGGCGCTCCATGCACGGCGAATGCCGATCATCCGACGAGTGTCGCTATACGCGATCATTTGCTGCTCCCTTGTGCTCGCTGATCCGGCTGCAGGTTGAGCGTGCTTGTTCGTTCGGCCCAATCGCCCGAGCCGTCCTGCACCAGTTCCTTGAGCTTGATCTCGGAGTCGGTAATGCCGGTGACGACGCCGAAGTTTTGACCCAGGTAGTTGCCGGGTCGCACCTGGTAGATGTCCTTCTCGGGCGTCCGCACCAGCGCGTAGACTCCTTTGCCTTTTTCCAACGTTCCCACCATCGACAGCGATTCCAGCGGATACGCTTCCAGCGGTTCTCGCCGCCGCGCCAGGTCCGGCGCAAGCAGGTTGCTGCCCTTCGTCGGCTCGATCTTGCGGGGCTTGAACGGGTCAGGCAGGTCGTACGCGTTGTACGCGAACGGTTCGTAGGGCCTGATTTGCGGCAATGGGTCGAGCCGGCCCTTGGCGTTCTTTCCCTGTTCCGCCATCCACGCGCGCAAATCCTGATGGCTTTCGCCGCCACAGCCGGCGACGAGCGCAGACGCCAATACCACGAGGAGCGCGCCGCGCTTCATCATTTCTTCGCCTTATCCTTGGTGGCTGCGCGCTGCCTCGCGATCTCATCCTCGTCGAGATAGCGGAACGTCTTCGCAGTGGCATCGAGCGACAGCACACCTGCGTTGTTGGCAATGGCGAGATCGTTGAGAGTCACGATCCGTGGCAATTGAGCGACGTCGCTCGCGAAAGCGCCCATGTCGTGATAGTTGCCCGTGATCTTGATGGCGATCGGCAGCTCGGCGTAGAAGTCGGCCATCCTCTCCTGCGCCGCCGGGCGAAACAATTCGAATTGCAAGCCGCGGCCAAGCCCGGCCTGGTTGATGTCCGTCAACAGCGCATCGATCTCGGCGCGATTCGGCAACTGCTTGACGAGCGCACCGAACGATTGCTCGACTTCCTTCAGCTGCTGGACGTAGAGCTCGAAATTGATCGCCTTGACCTTCTTCTGCGCGTACTGCTCGCGCAGCCGTGTCTCCTCGCCTTTCGCGGCGTCGAGCGTTTCGAACTGATCTTTCCAATCGAAGAACGCCCCCGCAGCGAGAATGAACACCGCGAGGATCGACAGAATGACGATCTTCGCCGCGAGCGGCCAGCTGCCAGCTTCGCGAAAGTTAAGTCGGCGGAAATCGTCGAGCGTCATGCCTTGCCCCCCTTAGCAGGCGCCTGCGAACCTGGCGCGCCTTGGCCCGTATCGGTGCTGGGCGCAGCGCGTTTGACTTGCAGATTCAGCGTGAACTCCGACACCTTTGGCGCGCCGCCCGCATTCGGCGCCGGCACCAACCTGATCTCGACGAGCTCGGGCTTTTCGACCCACGGCGACGATTCGATGTTGCGCATCAGCGTCGACACGCGCGCGTTCGACTGCGCATAACCGACCAGCGTGACCTTCGGGCCGGTTTGCTTGATCGAGCGCAGATAAACGCCGTCGGGAAGCTGCCGCACGAGTTGATCCAGCAAGTGGACCGCTTCGCTGCGATTCGCCTGCAGCGTTTCGACGACTTGCTTGCGCGAGATCACCGCTTGGATCTGCTCGCGCAGTCGATCAATCTCTTTGATTTGCTCATCGAGCTTCGCGATCTCCGTCTTGAGAAGCGCGTTGCGGCTATTCTGGTTGTCGATCTGCGCCTTCAGGATGCCGTGCACAAGCAGGATGGCCGCCAACGAGAGCACCGCCATCGCAGCGGTCAGCGAGACGAATTGGCGTTGGCGCGCGCGACGTCGTTCCTCGCGGTGCGGCAGCAGATTGATACGAACAATAGCCATTATCGATGTGCCCCCGCGGCGGCGCTCATACCTCGGCCTCCTTGGACCGTTGGTGCCAATCGCCGCGCTTCGAGTCGCCCTCGCTCAATCGCGCGGCGACGCGCCCTTCGGGCCTGGCCTTCGGCCGCCGCGCTCATTCGAAGCTCCGCATCGCAAGCCCGGTGGCGATCATCAGCATCGGCGCGTCCATCGCCAGTTGCCGCGGCCGGATGCGCTCGGAGGCTTGCATGTTGGCGAATGGATTCGCGACCATCGTTCCCACGCCGGCGCGCTTCGACACCAGCTCGTCCAAGCCGGGCAACAACGAGCAACCACCGGCCAGCACGATCTGATCGACCTGGTTATACGATGTCGACGTAAAGAAGAATTGCAGCGCTCGCGTGATCTCGAGCGCGAGCGTTTCCATGAACGGTTGCAGCACATCGCTGTCGTAGTTCTCCGGCAAGCCCTGGTTCTTCTTCGCGGACTCCGCCTCCTCCGCCGACAGATTGAATGCGCGCTGAATATCTTGAGTAAGCTGATTGCCGCCGAACGCCTGGTCGCGCGAAAAAAGGAATTGGTTATTGCGCAGGACATAGAAATGACTGACGTGCGAACCGATGTCGACGAGCGCGATGTTCTGGTCGCGGCCGTTGGCGGGAAGCGAAGGGCCGATCAGCTGGAAGGTCTCCTGCGTCGCATACGATTCGACGTCCATGATGCGTGGCTTGAGCCCGGCCGCCTCGGCAGCGGCGACGCGGTCTTCAACTTTCTCCTTGCGCGAAGCAGCGATCAGAACCTCGACCTCATCGGCGTTCGTCGCCGCGGGGCCGAGGATCTGGAAATCGAGATTGACCTCGTCAAGGGCGAAAGGGATGTACTGGTTCGCCTCGGCCTCGACCGTCAGCTCGAGTTCCTCCTCTTTCTGGCCGGCCGGGACGATAATGCGCTTGGTGATGACCATCGCGGCTGGAAGTGCCATCGCAATGTTGCGATTGCGACTGCCGAGGCGCTTCCAGCCACGGCGCAGCGCCTCCGCGACCTGGTCCATATTGGAGATGTTGCCGTCGGCGACAACGTCCTTGGGCAGTGGCTCGATCGCATAGCGTTCCAGCCGGAAGCCCGCCTTGCCGGCGTCGGAGAGCTCGACCAGCTTGACCGACGTCGACGAGATGTCGATGCCGACCAGGGACGGGGCCTTGGTCTTGAAGATGTCCAGCGCAGATGAAAGGGTTTCGGCAACCATAGGAGGGGTCAGTCCGGATGCTGACAATTTACATTAAACTCTGGCAGCAAGTGCAACTGTTGTCAATTTGTTTTCCCTTTTTGGCCGTGGGTTGTTGCATCGCTGCCTATAATGCCACTTCGGGCCAAGTGTTCCCTTAAAAAACGGGCGGGTTTGGTGCTAAAGCGTTGGTTGTTGTACGTCGGATCTGTGTTGCTCGGCTTGGGCTTGGTCGGCGCGCTTCTCTGCGCGTTCGTTCTCGCATTGCTGTGGCCCACGCTTCCCCCGCTCACCGCATTGACGGATTACCAGCCGAAAATTCCACTGCGCGTCGTCTCCGCCGAGGGCGAGCTGCTGGGCGAATTCGGCGAGGAACGGCGTGCCATCGTCGGCATCCGCGAGGTCCCGGATGTCATGAAACAGGCTATTTTGGCCGCCGAGGACGAACGTTTCTATCAGCACGGCGGAGTTGACTATTTGAGCGTCGCCCGCGCCGCGCTCGCGAACCTGTCGTCGGGCACCCAGCAGGGGGCGGGAACGATCACGATGCAGGTCGCCCGAAACTTCTTCCTGACGCGCGAGAAAACGGTCACCCGCAAGCTCCGGGAAGCGCTGCTCGCCTGGAAGATCGAGGCCAGCTTGAGCAAGGACGAGATCCTCGAGCTCTATGTCAACCAGATCTTCCTCGGCCAGCGTGCCTACGGCTTTGCCGCCGCGTCGCAGATCTACTTCGGCAAGCCGCTCAAGGACTTGTCGATTGCCGAATGCGCGATGCTGGCCGGACTCCCTAAGGCGCCGTCCGCCTACAACCCCGTCAACAATCCGCGGCGCGCGAAGACCCGACAGCAGTACGTGTTGCGACGGATGCATGACCTTCATTTCATCAGCGATGACCAGTTGCGCGAAGCACAAATTGCGCCATTGGGCGTTCGTCAGGGGTTGCGCGAGGCGCTGCCGACGCATGCCGAGTTCGTCGCGGAAATGGCGCGGCAGGTCGTGTTCGACGCTTATGGCGAGGACGCCTACACACGTGGCTTGACCGTGTGGACGACGGTGCGCAAGGCCGATCAGGAAGCCGCCTACGCCGCCATTCGGCGCGGTGTGATCGACTACGATCGCCGCCACGGCTATCGCGGTCCGGAAGCCATCATCAGCCTCCCCGACGATCCCGCCGAGCAAGACGCAGTGCTCGACCGCGTGTTCCAGGATTCGCCCGACAGCGACAATCTGCTAGCGGCGGTCGTGCTTCAGGCCACGGCGACCGACGTGCGGGCGGTGCTCGGCAACGGTGACCAGATCCAGGTGAATGGCGATGGCCTCAAATTCGTTGCGCGCGCGTTAACCGACAAGGCGCCGGCCGCGCAGCGGATTCGGCGGGGTGCCGTAATTCGTGTCATTCGTGACGAAAAGGGGCGCTACTCGATCACGTCGCTGCCGCAGGCCGAGGCCGCGTTTATCGCGGTGTCGCCGCGCGACGGCGCCATCTATGCGCTCGTCGGCGGCTTCGATTACGACCGCAACAAGTTCAACCATGCGACGCAAGCGCTGCGGCAGCCGGGATCGGCGTTCAAGCCCTTCATTTACTCGGCGGCGCTCGAGAAAGGGTTCTCTCCGGCGACGATCATCAACGACGCGCCGTTCTTTGTGCCGGCCGCGCAAGCCGGCGGCGAGGACTGGGAGCCTAAGAACTACGACGGAAAATTCGAAGGACCGATGCGGTTGCGCACGGCACTCGCTAAATCGAAAAACCTCGTGACGGTGCGTGTGCTGCAGGCCATCGGGCCGCAATACGCGCAGGACTACATCAGCCGCTTTGGCTTCGATCCGAAGTTGCATCCCGCCTATCTGACAATGGGCCTCGGCGCCGGCGCGGCGACACCCATGCAGATGGCAACCGCCTATTCGGTGTTCGCCAACGGCGGCTATCGGATCACACCCTACCTGATTGCGCGGATCACCGACGCCAAAGGCAATGTGCTATCGGAGGCCGCACCCGAACTCGCCGGCGAAAAGGCCGAGCGGGTAGTCGATCCGCGCAACGCGTTCATCATGACGACGCTGCTCCGCGATGTCATCGCATACGGCACTGCCGCGCGCGCGCAGGAGTTGAAGCGCCATGACCTTGCCGGAAAAACGGGAACGACGAACGAAAATGTCGACGCGTGGTTCTGCGGCTTCAATGTAGCGCAGGTCGGCATCGCATGGATCGGCTTTGATCAACCGCGAACGCTCGGCACCAACGAAACGGGCGCTGTGGCCGCGCTGCCGATCTGGATTTCTTACATGCAGCGCGCATTGAAGGGGATGCCGGAGAAGCTTCCCGACATACCGCCGGGCGTCGTCTCGATTCGGATCAATCCGGATTCGGGCTTGCGCGATGAAGGCAGTAATCTCTCGGATTGGTTCTTCGCGGAATTCACGCCGCGCGCCCGCGAAGATTCTTTCACGCCGGCGTTGACGCCCGGACCCGCAGCGCGCGACGTTCGCGACCAGCTGTTCTAAGCGAGAATCGCATGGGGCATCGCGGCCATTCGGCGCGAAACGGCCGACCCTACGGACCGGACCCGTTCGGCCGCGGCGCGCAAAACCGGGCGCGGATCGCGCAGGTGGCCGCCCGCTTGATCGCCGAGCACGGTATCGTCGATTGGTCGCTGGCCAAGCGAAAAGCGGCGCGGCAATTGATGCTGTCGGAACGCGAAGCACTGCCGGCCGACAGCGAGATCGAGACCGCACTTGTCGAGCACCACGCACTCTTCGGCGGCGCCGAGCATGATGAAACGCTGCAGCGTCAGCGTGAGGAAGCGCTCGCTTGGATGAGCAGGCTTGCAACGTTCCGACCCGTGCTGACCGGCGGCGTGGCCGCGGGTTGGGCCACCGAGCACAGCGATATTCGTGTCGAGCTTTGCGCCGATGATGCGAAGTCGGTCGAGCTCGCGCTGATCAACGACGGCGTTCGCTATCGGGTGCCGCCGGCGCGCTCGCGTGAAGCACCGTCCGAACTGCACATCGAAACATCGCATTGCGGAGTGCGGCTCATTGTAGTCACCGACGCCGCGCGGCGGCAACGTCCACGACGGGATGCGCAGGGACACGAGGAAGCGCGTCTTTCAATTGATGCGTTGACGGCGTTGCTCGCGGAAAGATAGGGACTACCATTCGCGCCGCAGGGCCAAGGCGCGGGTGCTCCCCCCGCGGGGGCAGAGTGCAGAGCGTAGCCGCGAAGGGGCGAGCGTGGGGGTCCTAATCGTCGGCGAGCCAGCGCGCAGCGGTCACGGCGTAATACGTAAGGATCGCGTCGGCGCCCGCGCGCTTCATTCCGGTCAGCGTTTCGAGCACGCACGCGCGCTCGTCCAGCCATCCTTCTCGCGCGGCGGCTTTCAGCATCGCGTACTCGCCGGACACCTGGTAGACGGCGGTAGGCATTCCGAATGAATCCTTGACCCTCCGCACGATGTCGAGATAGGGCAATCCCGGCTTCACCATCACCATGTCCGCGCCTTCGCAGATATCGAGCCCGGATCCATTTGATAGGTGTATTTGTTTCCACCGCCGAGGTTTGTCGCCGATCCGACCGCGTCGCGGAAGGGACCGTAGAATGCCGACGCATATTTGGCGGAATAGGCGAGTATCCGCGTATGAATGCGCCCGGCGTCGTCGAGCGCGGCCCGCAGCGCGCCCACCCGCCCATCCATCATGTCGGACGGCGCGACGATATCAACGCCCGCCGCGGCGTGAGATAGCGCTTGCTTGCACAGCGCCGCCACCGTTTCGTCATTAAGGACGTAACCATTCGTGTCGATCAATCCGTCCTGCCCATGGCTCGTGTACGGGTCGAGCGCGACGTCCGTCATGACGCCGAGCGCGGGAAATCGCTGTTTCAGCGCCTGCACGGTGCGCGGAACGAGACCCTCTTCACGCCAGGCTTCGGCCGCGTCCTGTGATTTTTTGTCGGAAGCGATCACGGGAAAGAGCGCGATCGCCGGGATGCCCAGCGTCTGACAGACTTCGGCGTCGCGCAACAGCAAGTCGATGCTCTTCCGCGATACGCCGGGCAATGACGGCACGGGCGTCTCCTGCTTCGTCCCCTCTTGAACGAACACCGGATAAATAAAATCGTCGCTTGCCAGGCGCGTCTCGCGCGCGAGACGGCGCGAAAAATCGTCGCGGCGCATCCGCCTCATCCGGCGACGCGGGAAGCTGCCACTGAAAGTGAAGCTCATTGTCCGTCGTTCCTTTTCAACATTCGCAACGCATCCTAATGTCGAGCGCGACGACTCGCAATCGATGCATGCAAACACGATGGAACTTGGCACGCGGTCGATGGTCCATCCCCTCGGACGGTGAACGTCTCCCGCTTTCCTCCCTGAGCGGGTGCTCGGTGTCGGTTCATTCCGATGCTGGGCGTTCTTGGGCCCCGCATCACTCCCCTTGATCGCGGGGCCTTTTTTCGCCCTGATGTCCTTGTCGAAGGTAGGTGCATTACGTCAGGTGTGAGGGGAGCCATCCGTCGATGACCGAATCGGCGCCTTCGACGCCTGCACGTGACGTCGCTGAGAAAAGCCGCACCGTGATGGCGCCGGCTTGCGCGCCGAATCGTTCATCGATTTCGCGACGGATCGCCAGAGCGGCGTCGCGGCGATCGGCCGCATTGAGCTTGTCGGCCTTGGTCGCGAGAATCAGCACGGGTCTGCCCGACGGAATAAAACCATCCAGCAGCGCGTAGTCGAGCTCGGTCATTCCATGGCGTGCATCGACGACAACGACGAGCCCGATCAGCGTCGTGCGGTTCGTGACGTAATGCCAAAGCAAGTCCTGCCACTCGCGCTTCAGCGAGCGCGGTACCGCAGCGTAGCCGTAACCGGGGAGATCGGCGACTCGCGCGCCGTTTCGCAATCTGAAGAAGTTGATCTGCCGTGTGCGTCCCGGCGTCCGGCTCGCATACGCAAGCCGTGTCTCGCGCGCCAACGCGTTGATGGCGCTCGATTTGCCGGAGTTCGAACGGCCGGCGAAGGCAATTTCGCCCAATCCCGCCGGGGGCAACTGCGCAATCGCCGCAGCAGCCCCCTCGAATTTCGCGCCCACAAGCGGGCCCGCTGCGCGCGACTTGTGCGGCGCTGGCTTTCCTTTGGCCGAGCCGGTTGACTCCGTTACAATAGCCCGCTTTTTCATGCAGATGGCGACGCGGCGAACGGGGTTTGCCGTCAGGCCCTTCGCGGCCGGTAAACGAGGAGCTCGAAGAACATGATTCGCAACTGGCGCTTTAGCGCCGCCGTCGCGGTGGTGCTTGCGGCCGCTGCGGCTGCGCAGGAAACGGCGCCGGCCAAGATCGACCTCGCGAAAGCGCAACAGACCGCCACGCAGATTTGCGCCGCCTGCCACGGTCCGGACGGCAACAGTGCGACGCCCGCGAATCCGAATCTTGCCGGACAGCACGCGGACTATATCACCCTGCAACTCGCGCATTTCAAGGCCGGCGTTCGCGCAAATGCGATCATGCAAGGCATGGCCGCCAACCTCTCGGACGACGATATGCGGGCGCTCGGCGTCTATTTCTCGCAACAGAAGCCGAAAGGATTGACTGCGAAGGATCCGGCGCTCGTCCAAGTTGCGCAGAAAATCTATCGCGGCGGCGACCAGGTGACCGGGCTCCCAGCCTGCGCGGCGTGCCATTCTCCGACAGGTGCGGGCATTCCCAAGAATTACCCGCGCGTGGCGGGCCAGTACGCCGACTACACATACGCACAGTTGAAGGCGTTCAAATCGGGGGACCGTGGCGCAGACAAAGCGGGGAAGGATGCCAACGGCCGGATCATGGGCGCGATCGCCGAAAAAATGTCGGACGACCAAATGAAAGCGGTGGCCGACTACATGGCGGGGCTGCGAAACTGAACGACGTCCGGATCAGCCGGCTCCACGTTTATCCCGTCAAGGGTTGCCGCGGCATCGACGTCGCGCGCGCAGAGGTTCACATTACCGGGCTCGCCATCGATGCCATTCACGATCGCGAGTGGATGGTCGTCGATCGGCACGGCCGATTCGTGACGCAGCGTGAATATCCGCGGCTCGCGTTGATTGCAACGACGATCGACGACCGTAGCTTGACGCTCGCTGCGCCGGGCGTCGGAACGATCCAGTTACCGCGCGCGCTGCCTGGGGAATCGTCGCAAGGCGTCAGGGTGTGGCACAGCAACGTACGGGGGTTTGATGCGGGCGATGCAGCGGCGCGCTGGATCTCCGCATTCCTCGGCGCGGAGCTTCGCATCGTTCGCTTCGACCACTCGCGACAGCGGATGTGCAATCCCGACTACGCCGGCGACAGCGGCGCACATACGCTGTTTGCCGACGGCTATCCGCTGCTGGTCATCGGTCAGGCGTCGCTCGACGACTTGAATGCGCGGCTGACCGCCAAAGGCGCAAAGCCGCTGCCGATGAACCGTTTTCGGCCGAATGTGGTCGTCGCGGGTCTGGATCCGTATGCTGAAGACCATCTCGATACTGTCGAAAGCGATGGCGTCACGCTGCGATTGGTCAAGCCGTGCGTGCGCTGCAAGGTGACGACGACCGATCAAGCGACCGGGTACGTTGGATTCGAGCCGCTGCCGACGCTATCGACGTACCGGCGCGACGATGCGCTCGCAGGCGTTACGTTCGGCATGAACGCCATCGTCATCGCCGGTGCGGGTCGCACGCTGGCGGTGGATAGCGCAGTGAATACCGAATACCGGTTTTAAGACCTAGGCAAAGTGTCCGCGCTTCTTCGTTCGAAGCGCGGACTTGCAATCGTCTCGTGGTTTTTCGTGTTTTTAACTACCGACCGGCGTGCACATGATCGGATAGTACGGCCCCGGGCCGTAGCCTTCCGCAATCCACGTCGCCGGCTGACTGTTCATATCGTCGCGCGTGGCCACGTCGGTCGTATACCGGTGATTGGTCGTCAGCTGGTTGAAAAAGCGCCAGACCGGTAGCGTTCCGGCGGGACAGATGCCCGTGATCGTATTCGGCAGCGGAATATAGAACACGTTCGCTTTCTCGTAGATCCAGTCGACCGGATGCGCGGCGG
The DNA here is from genome assembly GCA_005881895.1 of Betaproteobacteria bacterium. Lineage (GTDB taxonomy): Bacteria > Pseudomonadota > Gammaproteobacteria > Burkholderiales > Casimicrobiaceae > VBCG01. The sequence continues at coordinate 25,651 of VBCG01000055.1, read as the reverse complement.
CGGTATCTGCGCATTCTTTTGGGCTCGCCGAATAGAAGTGCGAGTCGCCGAACTCCGGCCTGCGGTAGAAACGGCAAACCGGACTGGTACCCGCGACCTGCGTCTCATAGGCGAGAAACCGAAGGCCTGTGCGCTCCCAGCCCACGTGCACGCCGGTGTCGAGATCGTTGATCTCCACTGCCGCCGTGGAGATAAAGTAGTGCTGCAACGTCCTGTTGTAGAACTCCACGGCTACGACCGTGTTGCTCGGATTGTTCCCGGGCGTCAGGTATTGGCGGACGAGCGGCACTAACGTGTCGAAGCGCGAATAAACGTCGAGGCCGGAAAGATTGGAGCACGAGGCCGTTCCGCCAAACAAACCACCGCGCACTTCGTAAAAACCGCCGCTATTGAACGTCAGGAGCGCAGCACCGCTTGAGCCACCCTCCGTCGTGCCTTGCGAGTACTGCGCCTCGATGAAACTGGAGCCGTCGCTGTAGTTTTGGTACCCGGGCGAAAAGCCTTGTGACCACTTCTTGAGGTCGCCTTCAGGATGATGGATGACCGAAACGGTCGTCCCTGCCGGGACCGTTTCGCCGCGCCAAGCCGAAAAAATCGCACCCGGAGGCGGCGCTGCATTGAGACGAAGGAGCGTCCAATCCCAGTCCTCGCTTCGCGCGAGCAGCGTCGCGCCCGTGGTCTGCTGGACGTACGCAGGAATCGTCGTGTGATTGCCGCACGCGACTGCGTCGAAGAACCAGAATGTGTTGATCGTTCGCGCCGACGCTGCGCCGTGTGTCGATCGCAACTCGGGGTTGTCATCGTCAAGGCAATGATTGGCCGCAAAGAAATACGCCGTATTGCTCGACGTCGAGTCGTTCAACAACGTGCCCGTGCAAAGCCACGTGGAACCGTCCGCCCATGTCGTCAGCGTCTGCGTTACCGCCTTAGTGCTGTTGACGAATGCCGTCGTCTGCGGCACGCATGCGACGTCGATGTTGCACGCGCCGGAGGCACCGATGTCGCCGACCGCTTTTAGGCTCGGTGACTTGAGCGCCGCACCGGTGATCAGGTGATGCGCAATGCGCGGCACGATGAGCGTTACACCGCCGATCTTGGCGCCGACGTCGGCATGGAATTCGATTGTCGCGACATCACCGTCGAGCGCCGGCGACCAAAACATGCCAAAGCGGGCGGTGTCATTCGCGATCGTGTTGGCGGGAACCGGTCCGAATACTTCCGCGTTGGGCGCATTACCCGAAAAGCGCACCGACAAGTCCGGATCGGTGGCGGAGACCTGCAGCGCGACGCGCAACGCAGCGGCATCGGGCGAGACGATTTGCAGTTTTGCGGCGCGTGTCCCGTCCGCAAGCGTTTGCCAGGGAAGCGACGCGATGGCAATCCTTTGCGATGCGGCCGGGATGCTGCGTCCGTATCCGATCGCGAGCGGACGACCCTTTGCGCCTTTGGCGAGCTCTTTCTGCGTGGTCGCCGACTTGGTGTTGCGCGCCTTGACGAGGCTTCGCTCGGCATCGGTTGGCGCAGGCAATGCGATACGCATCGCGGGCGCTGTCGAAGGCAGAACCAATGCAGCAGCGACTTTCTTTTCAGTCAGCGTCGTCTTATTTTCAGCCGGCGGTACTGAAGTGATGGCTGCGGCGCCGTGGGCAAGTCCCGAAACGACGAACGAGGACAACAACAGCGCGAGCATGTGAGCGCGCAGCCAGACATGAATCATGCTTTCTCCTGATTGCAAATGATGGGTGTCGTTGGTTTGCGACAGTGACGTCGCACTGCTGGGCCGCTACTGTAACGCGTAACCCCTGCGGGACGCCGACGAACCGACGGGCCGTGCCCGCGGACAGACTCAACGGCGCTATTGCGTGAACCCCCACGCTCGCGGCTGTCGCCGCTACGCTTTGCCCTCTGCCCCAGAGGAGAAATAACTCGCGCCTTGGCACGGCCCTGCGGCGCTCATCCGACTGCCGGTGAGTTCGGCGGTTCCGCCGGACTTGTTACGCAAGATTGCAAAGCCGTTTGCCAGTGCGGCAACGTCAGTCCGAAGGTCCGCTCGAACTTGCCTGTATTCAGCACGCCGTAGGCTGGCCTGCTCGAAGGCGTCGGATATTCGGCGGTTGCTATAGGAATAATGCGCGCCCTTGTTCCCTCGCCTACGATCGCCCGCGCAAATTCGTACCATGTCGTGTGGCCGCCGGCGCTCATGTGATAGAGGCCCGTTCGTTCGGCAAGATAAGGCATGCCTCGACCGACGAGGATTGCCGTCGCCTTTGCCAGCGATCGCGACCAATTCGGCACGCCGATCTGATCGGCAACGACGCGCAATTCGTCGCGCTCCGACGCGAGACGGCGGATCGTCAACAGGAAGTTGCTGCCGCGCAGGCCGTAGACCCAGCTGGTGCGCAGCACGATCGCCGCGGTGCCCGATGCGGCGATCGCGCGTTCGCCGGCGAGCTTGGTTTCGCCGTAAGCGTTCAGCGGATTCGGCGTCACGTTTTCATCGTAAGGTATTTGTTGCGCGCCATCGAAGACGTAGTCAGTCGAATAGTGAATCACGACGGCATTCAGGCGCTTTGCCTCTTGAGCGAGAATCGCCGGCGCATCGGCGTTGACGGCGAATGCGATGTCGCGCTCCTGCTCGGCGCGATCGACCGCGGTGTAAGCGGCCGCGTTGACGATCAAGGCCGGGGCAATCGCGCGAACCGTCTTGACGACGCTTTCGCGGTCGGCAAGGTCGAGCGCCGCACGGTCGAGCGCGACGACGTTGCCATGCGCGCCGAGCGCTGCCGCCAATTCGTAACCAAGCTGGCCACCCGCGCCGGTGACGAGAATCGTCGGTGCGTGCGTCACTTCACGGATACGTTTCGGCTGCGGCAAGCGGCGATCCCGCGGCATCGCGCGAAGTGATGACCGGCGCACCGGCGAGCGGCCAGCGAATGCGCAGCGCAGGATCGCTCCACAGCAGCGTGCGCTCGTGCTCGGCGTACCAGTAGTCGGTCGTCTTGTACACGAACTCGGCGTCCTCCGACACAACGATGAACCCATGCGCGAAGCCGGGCGGTATCCACAGCATTCTTTTGTTGTCCGCGGAGAGCTCGATCGCAACGTGTTCGCCAAACGTCGGCGATGCACGGCGCAGGTCGACGGCCACATCGAACACGGCGCCGGCGATGACCCGCACGAGCTTGCCTTGCGCATGCTGGATTTGGTAATGCAACCCGCGCAGCACGCCGCGATGCGAGCGTGAGTGATTATCCTGCACGAATTCGGCGTCGAGGCCTGCGGTGGAGAAGGAGCGGCGGTTGTAGCTTTCGAAGAAAAATCCGCGCGCGTCCCCGAAGACTTTCGGCTCGATCAGCTTGACGTCGGGAATTGCCGTCGGCGTGACTTGCATCGTCAACGCACGACCGGATCGCGCAGCAGCCCGAGCAGATAACGCCCATAGCCGTTACGCGCCAGCGCGCTGCCGAGTTTTTCGAGTCGCGCTGCATCGATGTAACCCATCCGATACGCAATCTCTTCGGGACACGCGATCTTGAGGCCCTGCCGGCGCTCGATCGTCTCGATGTATTGCGACGCTTCAAGCAACGATTCATGCGTGCCGGTGTCGAGCCACGCCATACCGCGGCCCATGACCTCGCAATCGAGCTCGCCCAGCTCGAGATAATGGCGATTGACATCGGTGATCTCGAGCTCGCCGCGCGCCGACGGCTTGAGACTCGTCGCAATATCCGTTACTCGCTCATCGTAGAAGTACAAACCGGTTACTGCGTAGCGCGAGCGCGGCGCGCGTGGTTTCTCCTCAAGCGACAACACCCGGCCCTCGGCGTCGATCTCCGCAACGCCGTAACGCTCCGGATCGGCGACCGGATAAGCAAATACCGTCGCGCCCCGCGGCTTTTCGCGCGCACGATCGAGCTGCGACTGCAGATCGTGCCCGTAGAAAATGTTGTCGCCGAGAACCAATGCCGAATGGTCGCCGCCTAGAAAGTTGCGGCCGATGATGAACGCGTGCGCGAGCCCGTCCGGCGACGGTTGCACGGCGTACGACAGATTAAGCCCCCATTGTTCGCCGTCGCCGAGAAGCTGAATGAAGCGCGGCGTATCGTCCGGCGTAGAAATCAAGAGAATGTCGCGGATGCCGGCGAGCATCAGCGTAGACAGCGGATAGTAGATCATCGGCTTGTCGTACACGGGCAAAAGCTGCTTCGAGATCACTTGCGTGACCGGATACAACCGCGTCCCGGCTCCGCCGGCGAGGATGATGCCTTTTCGTCGGACAAGCCCCCCCACGCTTGCGGCTTTCGCCGGTACGCTATGCCCTCTGCCCCCGGAGGGGGAGTAATTCGTAGCTTGGGACGGCCCGGCGGCGCTCATGGGTTCCTGCTCATCTGTGTTAGGCGATCGCCGCATACTGCAGCGACACCCAATCGTGATACGCGCCGCTCATCACGGCGGCGAGCCAGTCCTCGTTGTCGAGGTACCAGCTGACCGTGCGCCGAATTCCCGACGCAAATGATTCGCCCGGCGTCCAGCCAAGCTCGCTGCGCATGCGCGTTGCGTCAATTGCATAGCGGCGATCATGACCGGGGCGGTCGCGGACAAACGTGATCTGCTGCAGGTAGTCCCGACCGGGTCTCCGTTCGCTCAACACCGTGCAGATACTGCGCACGACATCGACGTTCTTCATTTCGGCGTTTCCGCCGATGTTGTAGGTCGCGCCCGGCGTGCCTTGCGCGAGCACCTTGCGTATCGCAGCGCAATGGTCGGCGACGTAAAGCCAATCGCGAACGTTGTGTCCATCGCCATAAACCGGGAGTGGCTTGCCGCCGAGCGCGTTGACGATCGTCAGAGGGATCAATTTCTCAGGAAACTGACGAGGACCGTAGTTGTTCGAGCAATTGGTCGTGAGCGTCGGCAAACCATACGTGTGATGGTATGCGCGCACAAAATGATCGGACGCGGCCTTCGACGCCGAATAGGGGCTGTTCGGCTCGTACGCGGTCGTCTCGGTGAAGGGCGGCGCCGTTGCATCGAGCGAACCGTATACCTCGTCGGTCGACACGTGCAGAAAGCGAAATGTGCTTCGCCCCGCCATCGCCAGCGTCGTCCACCACGCCTTGACCGTTTCGAGCAGCGAGCACGTCGCGACGACATTGGTTTCGATGAACGGCACCGGTCCGACAATCGAACGGTCAACATGGGTTTCCGCGGCCAGATTCACGACTGCGCGCGGGCGATGCTGGGCGAGCAACGATGCCACGAGTGCCCGGTCACCGATGTCGCCGCGAACGAAAACATGTCGCGTATTACCTGCGGCCGCCGCGAGATTGCCCAAATTGCCAGCGTAAGTCAGTGCGTCAAGATTGACGACCGGCTCGCTTTCCAGTGCGAGCCAATCGAGAACGAAATTGGCGCCGATGAAGCCGGCGCCGCCAGTGACGAGAATCATGGTCGACGCGAGTGTTGAATGCGCCGCGATTCTAGCAGTAGAACCCCCGATACCACTCGACAAAGCGCGCGAGGCCCACATCAAGCGGCGTGTGTGGCGCAAATCCCGTCGCCGCGTGCAGTCGATCAATCGCCGCATAGGTGGCGACGAGGTCGCCGGCCTGCAACGGACGGTAGTCGCGCACCGCCATACGCCCGAGCAGCTGTTCCAACGTCGCAATGAACGTCTCGAGCGGCACCGGTTCGTGGTTGCCGATGTTGTAGATCGCATACGGCGCATCGCCGCTATGACCGGACACGGTCGGCGGTTGGCTTAGCACGTGCAATACCCCTTCGACGATATCGGCGACGTAAGTGAAATCGCGTTGCATCCGGCCATGGTTGAAGACAACGATTGGGTCGCCCGCCAAAATCGCCTTCGCAAACAACATCGGCGCCTGGTCGGGCCTGCCCCAAGGGCCATAAACAGTAAAGAAGCGCAGCCCCGTCGACGGCAGGCCGTACAGATGACTGTACGTATAGGCCATCAGCTCGTTCGCCTTTTTCGTCGCGGCGTAGAGGCTTAGCGGATGGTCGACGGATTGATCCTCCGAAAAAGGCAGCGTGTGGTTCGCGCCATAGACCGATGACGATGACGCATAGACGAGGTGCGCAATGTGCGCGTGGCGACAAGCCTCGAGCACGTGACCGAATGCGACGACATTGTTGCGCACATACGCGCCGGGATTGACAAGCGAATAGCGAACGCCGGGCTGTGCGGCAAGGTGCACGACGCTGTCGAAATTCCCATCGCCAAAGAGCTGCGCGGTTGCGCCCGCATCCGCCAAATCCACGCGGGCGAACATGAAGCCTGTGCGGCCGGCGAGCGTGCCGACGCGCGCCTCCTTGAGCCCGACGTCATAGTACGGATCGAAGTTGTCGGTGCCCGTGACCTCGGCGCCGACGTCGAGCAGCGCACTCGCCATATGCATTCCGATGAATCCGGCCGCGCCGGTGACGAGCACGCGTTGTCCGGCGAGCGATGCCTTCGTCATCGGCTGCGCGCTTCGGCGTCAAGCGCTCGCAATTTCGCGTACTTGAGAAAACTGGCGAAAGCGCCGATTGAGATATGCGCGAAACCCGCAGCGCCGTCGAGAAAGCCGAGCTTCAATACATAGAAGCGAACAAACCGTGCGAGCGGAGACAACGCGAGATGCATTGCGCCCGCCTTGCTGCCGTTCGCATGCAGCGCCGCGGCCTGCAGCGACGTATAGCGGTTTTGCTTCGCGATATAGGCGTCGAGCGATTCCGCCGATGCATGCATCAGGTCACCGGCAAGGCGCTTGACCGGACCGTTCGCAATAACACGTTCATGGACGACGTCGTCGGACCAATGCGCGCGCCGCCGATCAAACAGGCGGATCGTCCAATCGGGATAGCCTTCGCCGTGCGCAAGCCAGCAGCCGAGAAAGCGATTGCGCCGCGCGATCGCGTAGGCGCACGCGCGTGGCGATCCTGCGGCAAAGAGCGCGGCAATCGACGCGGCGAGTTCCGGCGACACGCGCTCATCGGCATCGATGCAGAGCACCCAGTCGTTCGCGGCCTCGGTGGTGGCAAACTGCTTCTGCGGTCCGAATCCCGTCCATTCGCGCTCGATGACCCGTGCGCCCGAGCGGCGGGCGAGTTCTACGGTATCATCGCGGCTGCCCGAATCGACGACCAGCACGTCGGCAGCGAACGACGCGGATGCAACGCAGTCGGCGATGTCGGCGGCGGCGTCGCGTGTGATCACGACCAGTGACAGAGGAAGCTTGGCTGACATTCGGGCTCGCGTCGGCTGATGTCGGGACGAATCCGCGCGCATCGTCCGGCCTTGGTGGGCCCGCTCGCGGTGCCGCAAGTTTACTTTAGATGAGCGCCATCCTCGTCGTCCGACCTTCGTCGCTCGGCGATATCGTCTACGCGCTCGCGATCGCGTCCGACATTCGGCGCCATAAGCCGGACCTTGCGATCGACTGGGTCGCCGAGCATGGCTTTGTGCCGCTGCTCGAGATGTGCCCGGACATACGCCGCGTTGTTCCCGTCGCGTTGCGGCGTTGGCGCCGCGCGCCGCTGTCGCGAGCGACGTGGCGCGAAATCGCTGTGTTTCGGCGCCAGATCAAAGCGGACCGGTACGCTGCAATCCTCGACTTGCAGGAGCAGATCAAAGGCGCACTGATTGCACGCGCGGCACGCGGACGCCGCCACGGTTTCGATCGGACTACTGTCCGCGAGCCCATCGCCACATTCGCACATGATGTCCATCATCGCGTGCCTCGTCACCTGCACTTCGTTGAGCGCTGCCGTCACTTGGCCGCGTCCGCCCTCGGCTACACGTTGGAAGGCTTGCCACGCTGGCATATCGTCCCGCCGAAGGCCGCGCCTGCAATTCCCGAGCGGCCTTATGCCGTTCTGCTGCATGCGACAAGTCGCGCGGAAAAACTGTGGCCCGAGAAACGCTGGCGCGCGCTCGTCGCGCATTTCAGCGGCGCCGGCTTTGCAACCGTGCTGCCATGGGGGACACACGACGAAGAGGAGCGCAGCCGACGGTTAGCCGACGGCGACGATCGCGCAGTCATTCCGCCATGGCTCTCGTTGCCGGAGGCCGCGACAACGCTCGCGCGCGCCGATGTCGTCGTCGGCGTCGACACCGGCTTCACGCATCTCGCGGCCGCGCTCGGAACACCGACGGTCGGCTTGTTTCTCGCCACCGATCCAACCGTTCACGGTGTGAGTTGCGCGGGTGCCCATGCGCGCGATCTCGGCAGCGAGGGGAAAATACCTGCCGTCGAAACGGTGATCGCCGCGACAGGCGAGCTGATGCGCCGGCTGCCGTACTGTTGACGCTGCGCAATGGCGCGCACACTTTACACGCTGCTTTGGTGGATTGCGCTGCCTTTTCTGCCACTCCGATTGTGGTGGCGTGGGCGGCGCGAACCGGGCTATCGCGCGCGCATCGGTGAGCGCTTCGGATGGTATCGACGCCGTTCACCGAACGGTGGCGGCGACATCCTATGGATTCATGCGGTATCGTTGGGTGAAACGCGCGCTGCGGCGCCGCTGATCGAGCGCATTGCGCGCGAACGGCCCACTGCAACGGTGCTGCTAACGAACATGACCGCCACAGGTCGCGATGCAGGGCGCGCGCTTTATGGCGACCGCGCGATCCAAATCTGGCTTCCCTACGACGTGCCGTTCGCCGTGCGCGCGTTTCTCGAGCGTTTCGCCCCGCGCGCCGGCGTGTTGATGGAAACGGAAATGTGGCCGAATCTCGCCGCCGAGTGCCGCCGTCGCGGTATACCGCTGTTTCTCGTCAATGCGCGCTTGTCCGCGCGCTCGGCCGCCGGATATGCGCGCATCGCGTCACTATCCCGGCCCATGCTGCAATCGTTCGCGGGCGTGGCGGCGCAAACATCGGCCGATGCGCAACGATTGACCGACCTGGGCGCACGCGACGTGGCGACGATCGGCAACTTGAAGTTCGATTTCGTCATTCCGGAGGCTGCGCGTTCGCTCGGTCGCGAGTTTCGTGCGCGTGCCGGCGAAGGTCGACCCGTATGGGTTGCCGGATCTACGCGCGAGGGCGAAGAGTCACTGATCTTGGACGCGCTTGCCGGACCGGCGGCGCGCGCACTGCCGGCCAACACGCTAACGATCATCGTCCCGCGCCATCCGCAGCGTTTTGAACCCGTCGCGCAGCTGCTTCGCTCCCGCCGCATTGCATTCGCCCGCCGCAGCGAAAACGCGCGCGTTTCTCCAGACAAGCGCGTCTTGCTCGGCGATACGATGGGCGAAATGTTTGCCTATTATGCTGCGGCAGACGTCGCGTTCGTCGGCGGCAGCCTCCTGCCGCTGGGGGGACAAAACCTGATCGAGCCGATCGCGCTCGGCGTGCCGACGTTGGTCGGTCCGCACATGTTCAACTTTGCCGAAGCCAGTTCGCAAGCGATCGAAGCCGGCGCGGCTTTGCGTGTCGCCGATGCGAACGAACTGATGGCCGAGATCGCACGACTGCTGAGCGATCCCCGCGCACGAGAGCAAATGCGGATGGCGGCCGACACGTTTTGTGGGAACCATCGGGGCGCCGCCGACCGGCTATGGGCGTGGCTTGCGCCGCGCTTGCCGCCTTAGCGACCTTAGCCTTGCAAACGGCGGTTGATTTCCTCGAGATCCTGCTCGCTCAACGTCCCGACCGCCGACTTGAGCCGCAAGACGCCGATCAAATAGTTGAAATACGCCTGCGCAAGGTCGCGCCGTGCCTGAAACACGTTCTGCTGCGTATTCAGCACGTCGAGATTCGTGCGCACGCCGACTTCCTGGCCCAATCGGTTCGATTCGTACGCGACCTGCGCCGAATTGACCGCCTGCTCGTTCGCCTTGACCGATGCCGCGGCGCTGTTGACCCCGGTGAAGCCGGTTTGCGCATTGAATAGCGCCGCGCGCCGCGCCACTTCGACATTCTGTCGCGCGTTTTCCTGCAACGCGATCGCTTCGCGAACCTTCGAATCGACGAAACCGCCCTGGTAGATCGGCACGTTCAATGCAACGCCGATTTGCGCCTGGCGAAGATCGAACGGCGACGAGATGTTGGTGGCGCCGGTCCCATATTGCGCGCTGTAGCTCGCGACGAGATCGAGCGTCGGATAATGGCCCGCTCTCTGCCGGTCGACTTCCAGCGTCGCGATATCGAAATTGTAGCCGGCGATTCTGACGGCGAGATTGTCCGCGAGTGCGCGGTCGACCCAGTAATCGAGCGAATTGGGCGACGGGAGCGGCGGCTCGAACCCACCGCCGAGCTTCTTGAGCGAATTCGGCGAGCGTCCGATAATCGCGCGAAGTGCGGTGCGCTTATTGTCGAGATCATTGCGGGCCGAAATTTCCTGCGCAACGATCGAATCGTACTTGGCTTGCGCCTCATTCGTGTCGGTGATCGTCGCGACGCCCACCTCGAAATTGCGCTTTGCCTGTGCAAGATTTTCCGACACCGCCGCCTTCTGGCTGACGGCCAGATCGACGTTGAACTCGGCCAGCAAAACGTCGAAATACGCTTGCGCGACGCGCAGGATCAGGTCCTGCTGTACCGATGAGAACTGGTAATCGGCTTGCGAGACCTGCTGTTTCGCTTGATCGTAGGCGACTCTGTTCTGCAGCCGATACAACGGCTGCGAAGCCGATACCCCCAACGCGCCGATACGGAAGTTGCGGTCGATGGGGTTGGGGGTATCGGGAGGCAAGTCGTTGTCGTGAATCTTCTCGTGAAAATTGTTGAGATTGCCGGACCCTGTAGCGTTGACGTTCGGCAACAGGCCGGCGCGGGCCTGTGGCACTCTTTCCTGCGTGGCAACCCACGCGGCGCGCGCTGCGGCAAGCGTTGGATCGTTCTGCTGCGCCTCGCGGTAGATCTGGATAAGATCTTCGCCCGACGCGGGCATTGCGGTACACATCGCGCTAAGCGTGCAAGCTATCACCGCGACGCGCGCACGACTGGAGGGCAAACGTTTCATGTTGTTGGTCCGGTTGGCGCAAAGGAAGCGCGTTACGATCAAAATTGAAAGCGCGCCGGCGTGGCGGCGTTGATGAGGGGGGCAATGACGGTTTCAAACAAGTCGACCGACAGGCGTGCGCCGGGCGTCGTTTGGCGCACGAGGCGCGCTTCCATCACTGGCGCCTCGCCGACAACGGCGAACAGTCGGCCTTCGGGCTTCAATTGCTCGAAGAAGCGCTCTGGAAGCAGCGGCGTGGAACCGGTCAGAACGATCACGTCATACATGTCGTTGCCGTAGCCGCGCGCTCCATCGCCTTCGATGACGCGGACACTGCGAAACTCGTGGCGTGCGAGCTTCGCGCGCGCGTCGCTCGCGAGTCGACGATCGATTTCGATGCTCTCGACTTCGGCCGCCTGGCTCGCGAGCAGTGCCGAGAAGTAGCCGCTACCCGTGCCGATCTCGAGCACGCGGTCGGTCGGCCTCAGCGCGAGCTCCTGCAGCGCCCGCGCTTCCATTTTCGGCGTCCACATCCGCGCGTTGCCCGACAACGGAATTTCGACGTCGGCAAATGCGAGCGCGCGATATTCGCGGGGCACGAATTCCTCGCGCCGGACATGGAACAGCAAGTCGAGCACCCGCTCGTCTAACACTTCCCAAGTCCGAATCTGCTGCTCCACCATGTTGTAGCGGGCTTGTTCGATATCGAATGCCATCATTCGTTTCACCTTGGTTGCATTCACAACATTATCTTCTAGCACGGCAGCGGACAGGGCGCGGCTCTGCGCTCGGATGTCCGCAACCGAGGTGCGCGTCTTGAGCGTTCGGATGTCCGCAAACACTCGCGCTCGCCGCGCCCTGCCCGCTGCCTTCGATGCGTCGGTGCTGACGAGCGGCACGACCAACAGAACGTATCGGAAGCTTCGCATCATCACCGGCGCGTCGAAGCGGAGTGAGCCGCTGCGCGAGGGGCGCCTGTGGCGCAGTCGGCGAAGCGGGCGGCGCGGCCGTGTCGGCGGCGTTGGGTCGACGCTCATGGCCGCGCCGGGTTGTCCCGCTTTGACGACGTGATTTGCGCCACGCCGAAGCACCGAGCGCAGCGGCTCACCCCGCTTCGAAATGAATACCAGGATCATTCGTCAGCCAATCAATCCAGCGTCCGCCGATAGCGCAACAGCGCCAGCGCGGCGACAGCAATCAGGAATAAGGCGATGGGCCACAGGTGCGGCCACACTTCATCGCTGCCGTTGCCTTTGAGGAGCACACCGCGGACGATTCGCAGGAAATGCGTCAGCGGAAAAATTTCGCCGAGCGATTGCGCCCACCCGGGCATACCGCGAAATGGAAACATGAAGCCGGAGAGCAACAGCGACGGAAGGAAGAAGAAAAACGTCATCTGCATCGCTTGCAACTGATTCTTGGCGAGCGTCGAAATCGTGAAGCCAAGCGCGAGCAGCGCCGCGATGTAGAGCATCATCGCCGCAAACAGCAGCACGAAGCTGCCGAGCATCGGCACGTCGAAGAGCAGCCGGGCGGCACCGAGAATGATCGCCGCCTGAACGAATCCGACGACGATGTATGGGACGATTTTCCCGGTCATCACTTCGAGCGGAAGTGCGGGCGTCGCGAGCAGGTTCTCGAACGTGCCGCGCTCGCGCTCGCGCGTCACCGCAAACGCGGTCATCATGACCATCGTCATTTGCAGGATGACGCCGAGCAATCCAGGGACGATGTTGTATTGCGTGATGCCTTCGGCGTTGTAGCGGCGCTGCACGACGAGGTCGAACGGCAGCTCGTTCTGCGCGCGCTGCGCGAGCGGGCCGATCAAGTCGTAGCGCAGCACGGTAGCGCCAAGTTGCGTCAGCGCGGCGAGCGCGTTGCCTGTTGCCGCCGGATCGGTCGCGTCGGCCGCGATCAGCAATTCAGGCTTCTCGTTGCGCAACAGGCGCCGCGAAAAATCGGACGGAATCACGATCGAGAATTGCACGTCGCCGCGTGACAACAGGCGATCCGCTTCCATTTCGCTTTGCGGCGAGCTCGTCATCGCGAAGTAGCGCGTGTTCTCGAGCCCTCGCACGATGCTCCGCGAAAATTCGCTCTTGTCGTAGTCGACCACGGCAGTCGGCAGCGATTTGGGGTCGGAGTTGATCGCGTAGCCGAACAGCACGAGCTGAAGAATCGGTATGCCGACGATCATGCCGAACGTCAACCGGTCGCGGCGCATCTGGACGAATTCCTTCATCAGGATCGCCATCACACGAGCGAGCGAAAACGCGTCATTGCCGATCCTGTGAGCGTTCATCGCACTCATTGGATCTTTTCCGGCGCCGTCTGCATCAAGCTGATGAAGACATCTTCGAGCGACGGCTCGACTTTCATCAACGACAGTCCGGTGCGTGTGCGTACCGGCGCAAGCGCCGCTTCGAGCGCCGCGCCATCGTGCCCGGAAATGTGCAACGTCGTGCCGAACGGCACGATCGTCTCGACGGCTGGAACGTCGCGCAGATCGTGCGCGAGGAGCGTGAGTTCTCGTTCGTCTCCTTCGCCACGCGCCGCCACAATCCACGTCGACAATCCGGAATGGGCGATCACCTCCGTGGCAGAGCCGGTCACGAGCAGCTTGCCAAATGAAAGATACGCGAGCTGATGACAGCGCTCGGCCTCGTCCATGTAATGCGTGCTGACGAGAACCGTCATGCCTTCGGCCGCGAGATCGTGAATGTGCTCCCAGAAGTCGCGGCGCGCTTTCGGATCGACGCCCGCCGTCGGCTCGTCCAGCAAAAGCAGTTGCGGCGAATGCAGCAGGCACGCAGCGAGCGCAAGCCGTTGCTTCCATCCGCCCGACAATGCGCCGGCCAGTTGCGCGCGCCGCGGAGCGAGACCCAGTCGTTCGAGCGATGACTCGACCGTCTTTCGGCGATCGTGGACCGCGTACATGCGCGCGACAAAGTCCAGGTTTTCCTCGATCGACAGATCCTCGTACAAGCTAAAGCGCTGCGTCATGTAACCGACCTCGCGCTTGATCTTCGACGCCTCGGTCCGGATGTTGTAGCCGAGGCACGTGCCCTCGCCGGCATCGGGCGTCAACAAGCCGCACAGCATGCGAATCGTCGTCGTCTTGCCGCTGCCGTTCGGTCCCAGAAAACCGAAAATCTGACCGCGGTCGACACGGATCGCAAAATCGTCGACGACTGCGCGATTGTCATAGCGCTTGGTGAGACCGTGTACGTCGATGGCGGCTTCCGTCATTTGTGTTCCGCCGATCCGCCTTCAAGCGAAACTTCGACCGGCAGTCCGGGATGCAACGCGGCGTTCGGCACATCGGGACGCGCTTCCACCAGGAACACGAGCTTCGACCGGTTCTCGCGGCTGTAGATCACCGGCGGCGTGTATTCCGCCTGGGGCGCGATGAACGCGACGCGTGCCGCGATCGGTGCACTGCAGCCATCGCAGCGTACGCTGACCGCTGCGCCGCGTCGCAGCGTGGCAAGCGCGGGTTCCGGAACGTAGAAGCGAATCTTCACATTGCCCGGCGGCAGCAGTGAAACGACCGGGGACCCGGCGGCCACCCATTCGCCCGGACGATACAACGTGTCATACACGATGCCCGCGACTGGAGCCGTTTGCGTCTTCTGATCGAGCCGCCATTGCGCCTGGGCAAGGGCGTCGTTCGCAGCCTTCGCTTCGGCGCGCGCCGCGGAGATCGCATCGGTGCGCGCCGGGAGGTTTGCGAGCTCCAACTGCGCGCGAAGCTCGGCAATGCGCGCCCGGTCGCTGTCACGCTTCGCCGTGGCCTGATCAAGTTGCTGCATCGGGAGAAATTTGTCGGCGACGAGTTTCTGTGTCCGCGTGAGATCGTTCTCGGACTGCTTGATCGCCGCTTCAGCCTGCGCGAGTTGCGCGCGCACGGCCGCGATCTCGGGCGGCCGTCTGGCTTTTTCGAGATCGGCCAGCGTGGCTTCGGCCTGCCGCGCCCTGGATTCGGCTTCCGCGCGCGCGGCTGCTTCCTGCGCGCTCTCGAGAACAAAGAGCGGCGCATTGGCGGCGATTTCGTCACCGCGATTCACCGACAGGCGGGCCAAGCTGCCCGATAACGGCGCAGCCACGCGCACGTAATCCGCCTCGACATAACCGGGGTATCCGGGCGGTGTCGAATTGCCGCAACCGGCGAGCATCAGTGCGCCGATCGTCGCAGCGACGAATCCGATTCGGCGCATTATTTTTTTCCTCTCGCGGTGCGTCCCGACCTATTCGCGAGACCAGCGAGCGCGCAGTCGACGCGTTCTGCAATCGCGGCGTCGGTCGCAATCAGCGCGGGAAGACCTGCTGCAACGCCGGGGACCAGATCATGATCGGCGAGCGTGCCACCGATGAGAATCGGTGCCGCCACACTGCCGGCCAGAAACGCCAACGCATGCGGCGGCGCCATCGCCCGCAACACGCCGGCGCGCTGTCCGCTCTTGATCAGGCCGAGGAGAACGCTTATATGGCGCGGCATGTTGGCGCGCAGGAATTCGCGCGCCAATGGATCGCCGGACAGTGCATCGGCGATCAGCCGGCGCAGCAGCTTGGTGTTGTCGCGCGCGAAACGGCCCAGTATGTTGAGGGCAGCCCGCAACGCGTCTCGCGGCGAACGTGCGCTCGCAGCAAGCTCCAGGCTGGCGAACATCTCGTCGTAGAGGTCCTGCAGCAGCTGCCGGACAAAGAGGTCCTTGTTGCCGAAGTGGTAATGGAACATGCCGGGATTCACGCCGGCGCGAAGCGCCACTTTGCGCACCGAAAGCTGCGCAACGCCGGTTTCCGGGAAGAGCTCGCGCCCCGCGCGAAGAAGCAGGCGATCGACATTGCGCGAAGGACGCGTCATCGCAGTTATTATACGGCCGTCCAAAAAACGAAGGAAAGACCGGGTGCGCGGCCGCGTTGCGGCCGCGCGATAACAAACTCAATCGTCCGCAGCGAGCTTCGCCGGTGCGGCCGTCGATACGACGCGCAAGGCGCGCCGGGCCTTGCGTCGCTCGTTCCACTGATCGAGGTAGGTGTAGATCACGGGCACGACGACCAGCGTCAACAACGTCGACGTGATGACGCCGCCGATGATCGCGCGACCCATGGGGGCCTGTTGCTCGCCGCCGTCGCCCAAGCCCAACGCGAGCGGCAACATGCCGCCGATCATCGCCGCAGTCGTCATCAAGATCGGCCGCAGACGCACCTGCCCGGCGTCGAGCAACGAGGCCTCGAGCGCGCCGCCCGCGCGTCGCGAGCGGTTCGCGAAATCGACGAGCAGGATCGCGTTTTTTGTCACCAGGCCCATCAGCATGACGAAGCCGATGATCGAGAAGATATTGAGCGTCGTTCCGGTCACCAGGAGCGCGAGGAAAACGCCGATCAGCGAGAACGGCAGCGACGCCATGATCGCGACCGGCTGGGTGAAACTCGCAAATTGCGACGCCAGAATCAGATAAATGAAGATGATCGCAAGACCGAGCGCAGCAAGCGCTGCCTGAAATGATTCCTGCATTTCCTGCTGCTGGCCGGCAACCTGCAGACGGTAGCCCGGCGGCAGCGCCATCTCGTCGGCAACCTTCTGCACATCGGTGCCGACGTCGCCGGATGGACGTCCTTCGACGTTCGCGTAGATGCCGACGCGCCGTTGCAGATCCTGCCGCTTGATGATTTGCGGGCTCGTCGACTCAACGATCTCGGCGACCTGTCGAAGCGGCACCATCCGCATCTGGCCGTCAGGACCGCGCTTGTTCGTCGTCAGATACAAATTGCCGAGGTCCGATGCGAGCCGCCGGCTGTCTCTTGGCAGTTGCACGTTCACTTCATAATTCTGTCCATCGGGGCCAAGCCAGTAGCTCACCGTATCGCCGGCCAGCAACGGGCGGATCGTGGCGCCGACCTGCTGGACCGTGACGCCGAGATCGGACGCGGCGTCATTGTTGAGGCGAATCGACAGCGCCGGATTGGCTGCTTTGTCGGACGTTTCGAGGTCGACGATGCCCGGGACTTTCGCGACCTTCTGCGCAAACTCGCGTGCGAGAACGGGAAGCGTGTCTTGATCAGGCCCCAGCATGTTGAACCAGATCGGGCGGTCGTAACCGATCGACAGCTCCACGCCGGGAATCGACTTCAATGTCGTGCGGATCGCCTTCTCGAGCTGCTTTTGCGAGCGCTCGCGCGACGCGCGCTCGACGAGCTTCAGATTGACGCGCGCGTAGTTGCGTCCCTCTTCCGTCCCGACCGTCGTCATGGCGAGAGCGATCTCGGGGAAACTCTTCAGCGCGTCCTCGATTTCGTGGACCTTCCCGTCGGTGTACTCGAGGCTCGATCCGACCGGCGTGTTGAGGCGAAGCGAGATGAAGCTCTGATCCGCCTCGGGGATGAACTCGGTGCCCACCAGCGGGACGATCAAGAAGCTCGCGACGAACGTGCCGAGCGCGATCCCCAGCACGGCGGGTCGGTGACCGAGCGCCCAGCGGAGCAAGCGACCATAGACGACATGAATCCAGTCGACGCCCCGCTCGACGCGGTCCATGAAACGCGCGAGCCACGGCACTCGCTTGAAGCGCGATCCCGGCGGGTCGTGCCACACCGACGACAACATCGGATCGAGCGTGAAACTGATGAAGAGGCTCACCAGCACGGCGACAGCGACCGTCAGCCCGAACTGGAAGAAAAAGCGGCCGATGACGCCGCTCATGAACGCGATCGGCACGAACACCGCGACGATCGCAAACGTCGTCGCCATCACCGCGAGACCGATCTCGTCGGTGCCCTCGCGCGCCGCCGTCATATGGTCCCTGCCGAGCGTCAGGTGGCGAACGATGTTCTCGCGCACGACAATCGCATCGTCGATCAAAAAACCGATGCAAAGCGACAGCGCCATCAGCGTCAGGAAGTTGAGCGTGAATCCGAACGCATAAAGCGCGATGAACGTCGCGATCACCGCGAGCGGCAGCGTGAGGCCGGTGATGATCGTGCTGCGCCAGCTGTGCAGAAACAGAAAGACGATGAGCACGGTCAGTGCGGCGCCCTCGATGATCGTGTGCTTGACACCGTCGACGCTCTTCTCGACGGTGTCTGCGGACGAGAAGGTGATGCGCAGGTCGACGTCCGAGGGCAACCGTTTCTTCAACGACTCGACGGCTGCCTTGACGTTGTTACCGGTCTCGATGATGTTGGCGTCCTGCGCCTTCTGGATGTCAATCGTGATCGACGATTGGCCGTTCACGCGCGCAAACGACGTCTCTTCCTTTTCGCCGTCGATGACCTCGGCGACTTGCGACAGATAGACCGGGCCGCCGCCTTGCTGGGCGACGATGACCCGGCCGAACTGTGCAGGATCTTTGATCTTCCCCTCGACGCGCACGATCGAATCGCTTTGTCCGCGCGTAATGCGGCCGGCCGGCACGTCCTGATTGGCATCGCGAATCGCATTGATGACTTGATCGACGCCCAAGCCCAGCGCCGTCAGCGCATTCGGCTTGATTTGTACGAGGATCTGTCGCGTCACCCGGCCGTTGACGTCGACCCGCGCGACGCCCGGCAGGTTTTCCAACGCCTTGACGATCGTCTGATCGGTGAGCGACGTGAGCTCGCGAAGCCCGGTCGTCGGCGACGTGACGGCCAGCGAGATCATCGGCTGCGCATTTTCCGTGTCGGCGCGGACGACCAGCGGATCCTTGACGTCTTTGGGAAAACCGGGACGCACCGTCGCGATCTTGTCGCGCACGTCCTGGATCGCCTGTGCATAATTCGTCGACAAGCGGAATTCGACGAACACCTGGCTCGTGTTTTCGAGTGAATTCGAGCGGATCAGCTTGACGCCGGAGACCTGATTGACCGCATTTTCGATCGGCTTCGTGACATCGAGTTCGACCGCTTCCGGCGCGGCCCCCGGATAGTTCGTGAGGATCAGCACGAACGGCAGCGTCACGTCGGGCATCTGCTCAACCCGCAGCCGCGCATAGGAAAAGACACCCAGCACTGTAATTCCGATCATCACCATCGTCGCGAAGACCGGATTCTTGATCGAGATGCGGGTGATCAGCATGGGGCCCGTCCGCGCACAGTCATTGATCAGCCGCTGTGGTCCGGCTTGTTCGTCGTCGCGTTCTGTGATGACGTCGGCGAGCGGACCAATGCGGGTGCGCCGTCCTTCAAGTTGTCGAAGCGCGCCGAGAGCACGGGCAGATCGGACGGAAGCGACGTTTTGATCTCGACGATGCCGTGGTCGTTGTCCCGCCGGCCGAGCGTCACGATTCGCCGCGACAGCTTGCCCTTGTCGACGACCCACACGAACGATTGACCTGCCTCGGTGCGCACGGCGGTCACGGGAAGCGTTAGCGCGGGCGCACTCGCCGCGAGGGCGATACGCCCGGTCGCGAACATGCCGCTTTTGAGCAGCGCGTCGGGATTCGGCAGCCCGACGTACACCAAAATGGCGCGCGTGCCCGGTTCGGTCGATGGATTGATCCGCTCGATATGGCCGGTGAAATGGCGGTCGCCGTAACCGTCGACGTTGAACTCGACCGGCATGCCAATCCTGAGCTCCGGCACATCGATCGCCGGAACGAGCGCCTGCACTTCGAGATCCCTGAGGTCGACCACCGTCACGAGCGACGCTTCGACGGCGACCTTTTCACCCGGCTGCACGTGACGCTTGGCCACGATGCCCGACAGCGGCGCGGTCGCGACGGCATCCTTTAACGCGTTGCGGGCGAGCTGGACCTGCGCCTCCATCGATTTCACGTTGCCCAGCGCGACGTTGAACGACGATTCGGCGCTGTCGAACGCGTTCTGCGAGATGAACTTGTCGTTCAGCAGCCGGGTATTCATCGCGCGCGTCTTTTCGGCGAGGGCGAGCTGCGCCCTGGCGCTTTCCAGCGCGCCGATGCGATCGATCAACTTGGAATCGAGGTCGGTCGTGTCGATACGGACCAGGAGTTGACCCTCGCGGACCGTCTCGCCTTCGCGAACCGTGATCCGGCGCACGTCGCCCGTGACCCTCGCCTTGACGACTGCTTGCCGAATAGGCTGCAGCGTTCCCGATACCGGAAGCCAGCGGGCGAGCGGCACAGCCTTCAAGTACGCCAAATCGGTCGGCGCGAACTGCAGCGCGACCGGCAGCCCTTTACTGTCGTCCTGGGCTTTTTTGGCCGCGCGGAGCGCGACGGCGCCGGCGATGCCGGTGGCGATCACGGTTGCGATCAGCGCGCCGACCATACGGCGTCGTGTCAATCCGAGTACCATGAACGACTTCTCCGCTGTCCGCGCGCCTCTTTGTACCGCGCCCTACACGTGCGATAACGTGTCCGCGCGTTGTTCGCGCCCCGTCACTGCACAGATTGGATGCGGTCAGTGCGAGAACCGGATTCGCCCGAACGCCGAAGCCTAGGCGTGCGGACATGAAAGCGGCAAGCGCGGCGCGACAAAGCGCGGCGGGCAGCGACGGGGCGCGGCGTTCGACGCCAGACGCGCGGCGAAATCGCCTCGACGATCGCGTCGACCGGGCGCGTTGACACCTGTTCCTTGCGTACCGATAATCATACGTTTCCCTTTACCCGTCCGGAGGAAATCCAAATGCACTTCACACAAAAGCTCGGCTTCATCCTCGTCAGCGCTGCGCTGGTCACGATTTACGGCTGCGGTCAGAAGGAAGAGCCGAAGAAAACCGCCGAAGCACCGAAGGCGCCCGCCGACGACGCGGTCACCGTCAAAATTGGTCATGCAGGTCCGTTGACAGGCGGCATCGCGCACCTCGGCAAGGACAACGAAAACGGCGCGCGCCTCGCGGTCGAGCAGGCCGACGCCAAGAAAATGAAGATCGGCGGCAAGACCGTTCATTTCGTGTTGCAGGGCGAGGACGACCAGGCGGATCCGAAGCTCGGGCCCACGATCGCGCAGAAATTTGCGGACGCGAAAGTCGCGGGCGTCGTCGGGCACTTGAATTCCGGCGTCACGATTCCGGCCTCCGCCGTCTACAGCCAGGCCGGCATCCCGATGATCTCGGGCTCGGCGACGAACCCGAAGCTGACCGAGCAGGGCTTCAAAAACATCTTTCGCGACGTCGGGCGAGACGACCAGCAAGGGCCCGCCGTCGCCCAGTATCTCGAGTCGATGAAGATCAAGAAGGTCGCGATCGTCGACGACGCGACTGCCTACGGCGAAGGGCTCGCGAACGAAGTCGAGAAAACGCTGAAGGCGGCGCACGTGAATGTCGTCGCGCGCGAGAAGACCAACGACAAGGCCACTGACTTCAAGGCCATTCTGACGAAGATGAAGGGTAAAGCGCCCGATGCCGTCTTCTACGGCGGCATGGATGCAACGGGCGGTCCGATGCTGAAGCAGGCGCGCGAGCTCGGGATCAAGGCGGTATTCAGCTTCGGCGACGGCGCGTGCACCGACACGATGAAGCAGCTCGCCGGCGAGACGAACGCCGAAGGGCTGATCTGCTCGCAGGCCGGCCTGCCGGTGGTTGCTGCGTCGAAGGACTTTCTGGACACGTACAAGGCGAAGTACAACGTCGACCCGATCATCTATGCGCCGTTCACGTACGACGCCGCCAACCTGCTGATCGCCGCGATGCAAAAAGCCGATTCGACCGATCCGGCGAAGTATCTGCCCGAGCTCCAAAAGATCAGCTACCAGGGCGCGACCGGCAAGATCGAATTCGACGACAAGGGTGATCGTAAAGACGCGGAAATGACAATCTTCACGATGAAGGGCGGCAAGCTCGAGCCGATCGCGATCATCAAGAGCGGCAAGAGCATCGCATTCGCCGACTTCATGAAGGGCTCGGCCGGCCCGATGGCGCAAACATCGATGACCCCCGCCAAGGACGAGATGAAGAAGGATGACATGAAGAAGGGCGACACGAAAAAAGACGACATGAAAAAGGACGCGATGAAGAAGTAAGCGGCGTACCGGCAACGATCGAAAAACGGCGCTCTGCGGGGCGCCGTTTTTTTCGGGATCACGCCGTTTTTTTCGGGGTCAGACTTCCATTTTGTCGGATGGAACCGGTGGCGCTGCCCGCACGAAAATGGGAGTCTGACCCTAGTTTCGGGCACAATCGCGGTCGCCAGGCACCTCACGTGGACACCTTCCTGCAGCAGCTCATCAACGGTCTTACGCTCGGCAGCGTGTACGCGATCGTTGCACTCGGCTATACGATGGTCTACGGCATCATCCAGCTCATCAACTTCGCGCACGGCGAAGTCGTGATGATCGGCGCGATGGTCGCCTACTCGGTCATCGTGGGACTGGTCGGGGCGAAAGTCGCGTTGCCGCCGCTCGCCATCGTGCTGATCGGCCTCGTCACCGCGATTCCGGTTTGCATGGCGGTCGGGTACACGCTCGAGCGCGTCGCGTATCGGCCACTGCGCCGCGCCCCGCGCCTGGCGCCGCTCATCACGGCCATCGGCTTGTCGATCATCCTGCAACACCTCGCGATGATCATCTGGAGCCGTAACCCGCTCCCCTATCCGCAAATCGTCCAGACGGTTCCGTATCATCTCACCGACAGCCCCAACGGCGCGACGATCACCAACGTTCAGATCGCGATCATTGGGGGCTCATTCGCGATGATGGGGGGACTGCTCGCCCTGGTCTACCGAACGAAGCTCGGCATTGCCATGCGGGCGACGTCGCAAAACCAGGCGGTCGCTGGACTGATGGGCATCGACATCGATCGCGTGATCGCCGTGACGTTTGTGATCGGCGCTGCGCTGGGCGCCGTCGCCGGGGTCATGGTGGGCTCGTATTACGGGGTCGCGCATTATCAGATGGGGTTCCTGCTCGGTCTCAAGGCGTTCTCCGCCGCGGTGCTGGGCGGCATCGGCAATCTCGCGGGCGCGATGCTGGGCGGCGTTTTGCTCGGAATGATCGAGGCGCTCGGCGCCGGTTACGTCGGCGAGCTCACGAATCTGTGCCAGCTCTCGGATTGGTCGACAACGATTGCGGAGCGCTGCGAAACCGATCCCAATCTGACGCTGTTCGGCTCCAACTATCAGGACGTGTTCGCGTTCATCGTGCTGATCGCCGTGCTCGTATTCCGGCCGTCCGGGCTCCTCGGCGAGCGCGTGTCGGATCGCGCGTAGGCGGGCTCATTCGATGCACGCATTCTTCGACACCCGAAAGCATCCCGAGCTTGTGTGGGTCGGCATCGTTGTCGTCGCGATGACGCTGACCGCGTTGCCCTTCGCTCTCGCCGGCGTCGGCACTGCGTGGGTGCGGATCACGAACTCAGCGATTCTCTATGTATTCCTGGCACTCGGGCTCAACATCGTCGTGGGTTTCGCCGGCCTGCTCGATCTGGGCTACATCGCGTTCTACGCCGTGGGCGCCTACACCTATGCATTGCTGGCGAGCCCGCACTTCAACATCCACCTGCCGTTCTGGATCGTTCTGCCGATCGGTGCAGGGATTGCATGCCTCTTCGGCGCGTTGCTGGGCGCGCCGACGCTCAAGCTTCGCGGCGACTATCTCGCGATCGTCACGTTGGGCTTCGGCGAGATCATCCGCATCTTCTTGAACAATCTGTCGCAGCCGGTCAACATCACCAACGGACCGCAGGGGATCACGCTGATCGATCCGTTTCGGATCGGCGGCTTCAACTTCAAGACCAGTCAAACGATCGTCGGACTCGATTTCACCGGGCCGATCAAGTACTACTATTTTTTGCTCATCGTCTTGATCGCGGTGATCGTCATCAACCTGCGCTTGCAGAATTCGCGACTCGGCCGCGCATGGGAAGCAGTCCGCGAGGACGAGATCGCCGCGCGTGCAATGGGCATCAACACGCGGAACGTCAAGCTCCTCGCGTTCGCGATGGGCGCATCGTTTGGCGGATTGGCCGGCGGCATGTTCTCGGCGATTCAGGGCTTTATCAGCCCAGAGAGCTTCATCCTCGTCGAGTCGATCAACGTCGTCGCGATGGTCGTGCTGGGCGGCATGGGTAATGTGTGGGGCGTGATCCTCGGCGCACTGCTGTTGTCGTTCATGCCCGAAATCCTGCGCTACACCGTTGGACCGATACAGGAGCAGCTTTTCGGCCGCATGCTGCTCGAACCCGAAGTGATCCGGATGCTGCTCTTCGGCTTCGCGCTCGTCCTGATGATGCTGTTCCGCCCGGCCGGGATTCTGCCGTCGGCGCTGCGCAAGCGCGAGCTCGAGTCGGTCGTGCGCCAGAAATATGAGTGATGCCGCGTTGCTCGCTGCCGAGGGGATCACCAAGCGCTTCGGCGGCGTGCAGGCGTTGGCCGACGTCGGCTTTGCGATTCGTCCCGGGGAGATCTACGGCCTGATCGGACCGAACGGCGCCGGCAAGACAACGCTGTTCAACGTGCTGACGGGCATCTATCCGCACGACGGAGGCACATTCATCTTCGACGGCGCGCCGCTTTCGGGTTTGAAGCCAAACCAGGTGGCCGAACGCGGCATTGCCCGCACGTTCCAGAACATCCGCTTGTTCGCGAACCTTTCAGCGGTGGAAAACGTGATGGTCGGACGACACGTGCGCACGCATGCGACAGTTTTTGGCGCCATCTTCCGAAACGCACGCACGCGCGCCGAGGAAAAGGGCATCGAACGAAGGTCCTACGAACTGCTCGAATATGTCGGCGTGCACAAACGCGCCAACGATCTCGCCAAGCATCTCGCGTACGGTGATCAGCGCCGGCTCGAGATTGCACGCGCGCTCGCCACCGAACCGAAATTGCTGGCGCTCGACGAGCCGGCCGCCGGCATGAATGCCACCGAGACCACGACGCTCAAGCAGTTGCTGCAAAACATCCGCCGCGACGGCACGACGATTCTGTTGATCGAGCACGACATGAAGCTCGTGATGAGCGTGTGCGATCGGGTGCTCGTGCTCGACTACGGCAAGAAGATCGCTGAGGGACCCGCGGCGGACGTGCAGAAGAACCCGAAGGTCATCGAGGCCTATCTGGGCGGCGACGTCGCTGAGCATTTGAAAGGCGCGGCAGCGTGAGCGCGTCTACGGCCTTACTGGAATTGAAGAAACTCGCCGTCGCCTATGGTGGCATCCAGGCCGTCAAGGGGATCAACCTGCGCGTCGAACTGGGCGAGCTCGTTTGCCTGATTGGCGCCAACGGCGCAGGAAAGACGACAACACTGAAGGGCATCTGCGGCATGCTGCCGATCAAGGCGGGATCGATTCACTACGATGGACGCGACGTCACCGGTCGGCCGCCGTTCGAGCTGGTGCGTAGCGGACTCGCGATGGTGCCGGAAGGTCGCGGTGTTTTCGGCGGATTGACGATCGAAGAGAATCTCGCGATGGGCGCCTATGTGCGCAACGATCGCGAAGGCGTCAAGGCGGACGTCGACCGGGTGTTCACGCTATTTCCGCGCCTTAAGGAACGCCGCCGGCAGACTGCGGGGACGTTGTCCGGCGGCGAGCAGCAAATGCTGGCGATGGGCCGCGCGCTGATGTCAAAGCCACGGCTCCTTTTGCTCGACGAACCGTCGATGGGACTAGCGCCGCTGATGGTCGAGAAGGTATTCGAAACGGTGCTCGCCGTCTCCGCCGAGGGCGTGACGATCCTTCTGATCGAGCAGAACGCAAAGCTCGCGCTCGAAGTCAGCCATCGTGGTTACGTCATGGAGTCCGGCGAGATCATCCTCGAAGGCGAGGCGCGGTCGTTGCTGCACGATCCCAAGGTACGCGCCGCTTA